>JAFZBF010000047.1 GCA_017561885.1 Bacteroidales bacterium
CAACTGCCGTTGCCTGCCCCAAAAGGGGGCACGGGGTCGCTCGTGCGAGTCTCTCGGTCACCCCTGAAAAGCCGAAAAGCAGCCATCTGGCTGCTTTTCAACTTTCAGAGCGGAAAACGAGACTCGAGCCCGCGGCTGCGCCGTGGGCATTCTCGCGCAAGAGATATCCCCCGGCAACTGCCGTTGCCTGCCCCCAAAGGGGGCACGGGGTCGCTCGTGCAAGTCTCTCGATCACCCCTGAAAAGCCGAAAAGCAGCCAGATGGCTGCTTTTCAACTTTCAGAGCGGAAAACGAGACTCGAACTCGCGACCCCGACCTTGGCAAGGTCGTGCTCTACCAACTGAGCTATTTCCGCGTTAACCCTAATGGGATGGCAAAGATATGGATATTTTTGTTATGTGCAAACAAAAAAGTTGATAATTTTGTTGAAACATTCTTCCGATGAGAAAAATCGTTTCCTTCCTTCTTGGCCTTATAGTCTTTGGATGTCTGACAGCCAGTGCACAGTATTATTCCGCCGGAAGCGATCCCATTAAGAACTGGAAAAGCATAAGTACCGAGCATTATGAGATGATCTATCCTGAAGAGATAGATTCCCTTGCCCGTGTCTTTGCGGCAAATCTGGAAGCAGTACGGAATGATGCAATTACACTTCCTCAGCAAGTGAGCCCATGGAGAACTCCCGTGATCCTGCACCCCTACACTCTTTCCGGTAATGACAAGAAACGCAGCAACAGTCCTCTGAGACTTGATATCTATACTTCCCCGGATATGTATAATTACATGTCCGAGCCCTGGGAATATACGACGGCGATCGCGAAGAGCCGCCATCTCGGACAAGAATATCTTATGAACAAAGGCATCGTCGAAGCTCTGCATTACATTATGGGAGACAACATCCGCATTGTCGGAGACGCGGCCCTGTTCAACAAGTTCTTCTGGATGGGCGACGTAAATGTGGCAGTGACTGACCTGTCCCATGCCGGAGCCGGCCGAAACGCGAATTTCCTCAACTACTATCGTACTGCATTTCTGGAAGGAGACCTGCGCAACTATGACCGATGGAAACTCGGTTCATACGAATACTATACTCCCGAGCCTGATGCATTCGGATATATGCTCGAGGCCAACTACCGATACCAGAATGACGACTATCTCTTCAGCCGCGAATGGGCTGACGTAGTTATGAGCCATCCTCTTAATGCTCTGCTGGTAGGCAAGAGAAAAGACCAGCAAGGTGCGTTTATGGTGGGCCAGTTCAACGAGTACCGAGATTCTCTCACAGCCATGTTCCGCCGGGATTTCGATTCTCGCAGGCCTTTCACCCAGGCCACTTCGGTCTGGCAGGCCCGCAACTACACCGAGTATGACAATTTCTCATACATCAAATCTCAGGATGCCATCTACTCGGTCAAGAAGAGCCTGGATGAAGCCGACCAGCTTGTAAAGATCGATCTCAAGCACAACACAGAGCAATTCCTGATGTTCTTCAATCCCAGAACATCAATGCTCACCTCTCATGGGAATATCCTGTACTGGAGCGAAACGGTCCATAAAGGGCCTTGGGAACTCAACGATTATTCAGAGATCTTTTCATATAACACTATTACCCGCTCCATCAAGAGGCTCACTAAAAATACACGGTTTTTCAACCCAGTGCTCAACGAGAGCGGAACAGTTATGGCTGTCAGCGAATCTTCTGTCGAAGGGGATTCATATCTGACGATATTGTCACCTTCGGGCAAGAAAGAGCTCAGCGTCAAGGCTCCGAATCACGGCTCGATAAAAGAAATCGTCTGGATGGGAGACCTCGTATACTGTCTTATAGTCACACGAGACGGCCTTGGTCTCTATTCTCTGAGCGACGACGGATGGAAGACAGCGATAGCTCCGCAGTGGCAGAACATTTCTGATTTAGCCACAGCAAACTTCAGCCTGAACGGCCGGCCGACCGATGTGATCACCTTTACCAGCGATGTGGACGGCGTGTCAAACATCTACGCCTACAATCCGGTGGAATATATAGTGTTCAAGCTGATCAATTCTCCCTATGGCGTGACAGGAGCAAATGAGTACAAGGACGGCGGGATGATATACAGCAGATTCGGCAAGACCGGATACTCTATTGCAAAGACCAACCCTGAGGATTTCGAGATGAAGGTGACGGATATGTCCAAGCCATTCAGCTTCCCTCTTGCCGACAAAGGCACCGAGCTGGCCTCAAACGCCTATCCCAAGCCTGACGAAGAATACCTTGCCGATTATATGGACGAGTCAAGATATCCTTCCCATAATTATAACAAGGTAGCCAACTGGTTCAATGTCCACAGCTGGCTTCCCGCATATGTCAATTCAGGCCTCGGAAAAAGCAAGATGTCAAGCCCGGCTGCTCTCGGAGCTATGGTAATGTCGCAGAACAACCTGGGCACCGTGTCGGCTCTGGTCGGCTATTCATACGGCAGGAGCCCATATTCTGCCAGCCGCCTTCACGGATTCCACGCTGGCATAGCGCTCAAAGGGAATATCCCCAGGATAGAACTCAAGGCAGAAGTCAATACAGCCGAGAAGATGATGCTGGCGTCTTATATTGGAGAATACGGGCATGAGATCGGCCTTCTTTATGCCGGCGACGGCAAGCCTTTTTACGAAATCTCTACGCGCCTCTACCAGCCTCTGTCATATAGTATGCTTGGCCTCAACGCCACCCTGGTCCCGTCTTTCAGCTATCACCACAATAACAACAAGGCGGTAGATTATATTGGCCGCCAGATCGGAACTACTGACTATATCAAGATTGGAACCAGCGGAACGATAGAAACAAATGTGGCCCATGCAGCTGTCTATCCTCGCTGGGGTATCGGCGCTTCCCTGGACTATGTGGCTCCCGCTGCTTTTGGAAAAGCAGCCAGGATGATCACTTCGCAGCTGGGTGCGGAAATCTCTGCATATCTGCCCGGCTTCATGATAACTCACGGAGTGAGCGTCTCGATGGATTTTGTCCGCCAGAACTGGAGACAGGGGGAGGCTGCCCTTCCGACGGCAACAAGTCTTATAGAACTGCCCAGGGGCTATATCAAAATAGACCCTATGCAGTTCAACAGCAGGAAATACTGGAAAGGAGCGATCGATTATGCGGCTCCGATTTTGTTGGGTGACGTCAGTTTGGGCGGTCTGATGTACTTCCGCAGGCTGCAGGCCATACCGTTCTTCGATGTTGCAGTATGTCAGCAGCACAACGGCAACAGAAAGAATTTCTTCAGTCTGGGTACCGATCTGATGCTTGATTTCAGCGTGGCGAGATTCCGCCTTGACCTGTCAGCGGGAATGCGTTATTCATATAACGGCCTGGCGGTAGACAATCAGGTGCATACCGTCCAGTTCCTGGTCAATTTCGCACTTTAATCAGACACTCAGTATCTTGGTGACTTCGTACAAGTCACGGTTGACCTGGTTGTGGCGGCTGCAAGCTTCTTCAAAAGGAGTGAATGTCACCTCTCCCTTGTGTATGCCAACCATAACGCCCTTGCGGTTGTCGAGAAGTGCTCCGACGGCCTCATAGCCGAGCATGCTGGCAAGAACGCGGTCGCTGCAGGTCGGGCTGCCGCCGCGCTGGATGTGGCCCAGAGTGGTGACGCGGGTGCTGTAGTCAGGAATATGCTCTTTCACCTGGGCGGCGACTTCTTCTGCGCTTCCCATCTTGCCGCCTTCTGAGACGATGATGATACCGGAAGTCTTGTTCTTGCGGCGTTCTACAACAAGGTATTTGCAGAGGCTGTCGATGTCAGTCATGATTTCCGGAACAAGCGTAACCTCGGCTCCGGTCGCGATACCGGTGTTGAGTCCGATGAAGCCGGCGTCACGTCCCATCACTTCCACGAAGAATACGAGGTTGTGGCTCTGGGCGGTGTCGCGGATCTTGTCGATGGCTTCCATCGCCGTATTGATTGCTGTGTCGAAGCCTATTGTATAATCGGTACCGTAGATATCATTGTCTATGGTGGCCGGAATTCCCACGATGGGTATGTCAAAGTCTTCGCCGAGGGCCATCGCTCCTCTGAAAGAGCCGTCTCCTCCGATGACTACAAGGCCGTCGATACCAGCTTCGACAAGATTTTCATACGCTTTCTTCCTGGTTTCTTTTTCTTTGAACTCAGGGCAGCGCGAGGTCTGGAGAATGGTGCCGCCTCTGTTGATGATCTTGGAAACAGACTGGGACTGCATAGGGATGAATTTCTTCTTAAGAATACCCTTGTAGCCCTCCAGGATACCTACTACGTCTATTTTATAAAAGATTGCAGTACGGACCACGGCCCTGATGGCGGCGTTCATTCCGGGGGAGTCTCCACCAGAAGTAAGGACGCCTATTTTCTCTATTTCGTGCATAGCCTTTGATTAGTTTGTTCAAGCGTAAAGATAGTGATTTTTATATTTTTTTTTATTGTTAATAATTTTTTTCATACCTTTGAATGTTACTATACACCAACTGACTAAAGTTATAATCAAATATTTACTCTATGAAAACTTTGTTCAAAGGATTTCTTATCGCTTCGCTGATGTTTATCGGCGTTGCTGCCAGCGCTCAGACCAAGATCTACAGCAATGTTGGCACAATTGACGTTACGAAGGCCGAATACAACGGTGACCAGGTTGACATCGCTTATACCGTCACCATCGATCCCGAGGTTCAGAACATCATTGGGCTCAAAGGCAAGAAAGGCATTGTCATCACTACCGCTCTCGCAGAAGGTGATTACAAGCAGGTTCTTGAGACCCTCGTAATCAGTCCGGCAAAAGGCAATTGCCGTACAGCATGGCTGGAAAGCAGATGCGAAGACGTTACCAACAACGTACGTTATTTCAACGCACACGCAACTGATCCCCTGGTAATCAAGTCTAACTACACCCTCAAGGCTAAGGATTGGGTTTCTCCCAGCACTCACCTGACAATCACAACTCAGGAATATAAGAAAGAGGAGTGCCTCGTCCGTCTCAACGGTCCGAAGAACGTTGCCAAACTCAATGCAAGCAACATCACTCCGGCATGGGCTAACCTCGGTGCAGGCGACGGCGATGCTGAGAAACATCTCTCAACCAAACTTTATTATCCGGTTAACGTTACTTCAGAAGTTGACGACTATCTCGAGAATGCACAGGCTCTGTCAATCCTCAGGACTCTCGATTCTCCGAACTTCGACGTAACTTCTATCAAGATCAACGGTTGGGCTTCTCCTGAGGCTACAGTTGCTTACAACCAGAAACTCTCTGAGAAACGTGCTGCTACTATGAAGGATATCGTCTCAGGAAGGTACAACTTCCCTGAGTCAGTATATACAGTAAACGGCAACGGTGAATATTGGGACGGTGTAGAGGCTTATGTTGCTGCAAGCGACAACCAGAAGCTGAAAGATTGGGCTGCAAAGAGTTACTCTAACCTCGATGCAAGGGAAGCCGCTCTCAAGCAGTTCAGCGAGTACAAAGACATCTTCAACACTGTATATCCTCGTTCACGTTTCGCAGATTGCGACGTTACCTACAAGCTCGTCAACTTCGACGCTGCAGCTGTACGTTCAATCTACAACACATATCCTGAGCAGCTTTCAGAGGCTGAATATGTAGCTCTTGCTACTCTCAACGACGAGCTTGACAAAGCAGTTGTGGAGAAAGGTCTTTCTTACTATCCTGACAGCGAGTCTCTGAACAACCTCGCAGCTAAGGCTGCAGTTGCAGAGGGCAATTACAGGCAGGCAGTTTCTTATCTGCAGAAAGCCGGCAACAGCAGGGAAGTTCTCAACAACCTCGGCGTTTGCTACATGCTCCTCGGTGAGAAGGAATCAGCCAACCAGTCATTCATGAGGGCTTTCGGTCTTCCTGAGGCAACACAGAACCTGAAAGAGCTCAAGAAAGTTCAGTAATCGATAATCACGCTATCATATAAAAGTGACTGGCATATCCGCCAGTCACTTTTTTTATTACCTTTGCCACACTTACGCCCTGGTGGTGGAATGGTAGACACGAGGGACTTAAAATCCCTTGGGCAGCAATGTCCGTGCGGGTTCGATTCCCGCCCGGGGCACGAAAAAGAGAGCAGTGCAGATGCGCTGCTCTCTCTATATTATAAGGTATCAAAGATTCAGACCGTTTCCTTGCGGCCGCTGATACGGCTGCGTTCTGCAGCAAAGCCCATGACGTGGCTTTCGATGCTGACATCCACGGTGCTTGAAAGCTGGGACGCATCCTGGGCGGCCACAGCCTCCACGAAATCTCGCATAAGGCCGTAATCTCCGCCGCCGTGGCCGGAACCTGCATATTCAGGCACTTCAGCGACCTCTTCGTTCCAGTATTTAGGCTTGCGGGTCAGGAAATCCCAATAGGTAAACTGCGTCATATCTCCTTCGATGAAGCCCATAGTACCCATCACGCGGGTGCGGCGGCCACCGAAAGGAGAGAAGGCATCCATAGTGAAGGAAGCGGTGATTCCGCCTTCGAAGACCATATTGGTGACATAGTGGTCAGGCTGGTCGTTGTCGCAGTGGAAGACACAGCGGGCGTAGCTGTTGTAGCGAGGATCCTTCAGACGGCTGAGTATGAAGTCCGGATCGTAATTCCCGTCCAGGTCGAAGACGCCCAGGTGAGCTTTCTGCCTGGTATAGATGTCAATGGCATTGTAGGGGCAGGTATCGGCATGCGGACAGCCGTCGGTGCAGCGCATAGGGGCATCCTTCGGAGCGTTCTCCGCCTTGAAGAAGTAGAGGTCTCCGTCAGCGACGATTTGCTTGCAGGGCCTGTCGACGATCCACCGGAGGATATCGAGGTCGTGGCAGGACTTGGCAAGGATGATAGGCGTCGTCTCCTTGGAGTCGCGCCAGTTGCCGCGAACATAAGAATGGGCCATGTGGGCATACTGGATAGGCTCCATATGCTGGATGCTGACAAGGTCTCCGATCAGTCCGCTGCGCACAGCCTCACGCAGGGCAAGGAAATAAGGAGCATAGCGCAGCACGTGGCAGACCGCCACGATACGGCCGTTCCTGCGGGCCAGGTCGCCGATATCCTTGCATTCCTTCTCCGTCTGGGCGATAGGCTTTTCGAGGAGGACGTCATAGCCCAGCGCGAGCGCCATCATACAAGGCTTGTAGTGCCGGTCGTCGGGAGTGGATATCACTACGGCATCTGCGAGCTTCTTCCCGGATGCAAATACCTCGCTGAAATCGCCGAAGCGCATTTCCGGCTTCACTCCGTGTATGTCGCCCAGACGCGTGCGGCGGTGCTCGAGGATGTCGGAGACACCCACGATCTTGACAGCCTTAGGATAAGATTCGGCAAATCTGGCGTATGTGTTGCCGCGGTTGCCGCAACCTATGATAATAACACTTATCTGCCTGTCAGTTTTCGGTTCGAGGGAGCGTATCGGAAGATTGAGGCCCTTCAACGGTTCGGCTCCGTCAGGCAGGGCCAGAGGCTCTTCAAACAGGCTGCCGGCGTGAGCCAGCGGACCGGCCATCGCACTGCCTGCGGCAATCAGTCCACAGCTTTTCAGGAAATTTCTTCTGTCCATAGTAAACGAGTATCAATTCGATTACCTAAAAATACTAATAATTTGATGATTTAGTTTATTAAATCCTTGCGGTTGCGAATAAAAAGTATAGCGACAGTCGCGACAACCAGCAGTAGAATCACTATTATGGCATTGTAAAGGAGGCTCTTCCTGTGCCAGCTGTTCTGCATATCTTCCTGCTTCTGCTGCATGGCAGTTTGACTGGCGGAGACAGATTCTTTGTATATGTCGAGAGCTTTCTTATACTGCCCCGAATGGACGTACAACTCCAGCAGGTGATCCTGCAAGGTTGATATCATAAGGGGGTCTGTCCGGTCGGCTTCCCGGAGAGCCTGCTCCAAATAGTTTTCGGCAGCGTTGTAGAGATTGTTCCGCTGGTACCAGAGGGCGCGCAGGTTAATGCCCTCGAGGCGAAGGCGAGGTAAGTCGTAAGTGTCTGCAAGAGCTTGTCCTCGCTCCAGCCATTCGCCGGCGAGCTGATTGCCGGCTGGCGATATGTTATTGTTGAGGTACAATGAGCAAATGGTATAGCAGGCTTCGCATTGCACCTCCGGAGCATCGTTATCTTGAGCAAGACGCAGGGCTTCTTGAGCGTATTCAAGGCCCTCGTCGATATGATTGCAAAGTTTGGCCTTTGAAACCAGGACGGCAGCAAGTTCCTTGTCCAAGTTATGCTTCTTTGCGATAGCTTCGGCCTTCTGAGCCTTATTCCATGCCGCATCAAAGTCAGTGGATGTGATATCCGCCGATATCTCTTCCAGGATACGGATGACTTTGTCTTTTTGCAATGAAGTGCACGAGGCAATAAGAACTGTACAAAAAAACAGTAATGTCAGTTTCAATGATTTCATGCAGCCAAAGATAATCTTTTGTTTCTATATGTTACTTTTTGTATCTTCATCAGTCTAATAAGTAAATCGTTTAACTCAACATTTGTATTATGAAGAAAATTCTTTTAGGGCTTTTCGCCATTGTTCTTTCAATGAACGCATTTGCCCAGATGCCTCAGTTCAACGCTGAAGACATGGCAAAGATGCGTGTAGATCGCATCAAGGAGACCTGCAAAACCAACGATGACCAGTACAAGAAACTGTACGATTACTTCCTCAAGGAGTCTAAGCAGATGATGGAGCAGTTCCAGCAGGGCGGTCAGGGCGGTCCTGGCGGCTTCGACATGGAAGCAATGCAGAAGAGGATGCAGGAGCAGGAGAAATTCCTCAAGAGTGTCCTTACTGAAGACCAGTACAAGAAGTATGCTGAAGAGCAGGAGCGTATGCGTCAGGGCGGCGGCCCCGGCGGATTCGGCGGTGGATTCGGCGGTGGCAGATAAGCCAGTTACTTATGAACAAAAAGCCGGCTCTCGTGATGAGAACCGGCTTTGTTTTTTATTATATTTGTGGAAAGGCTGTCATCTCTGATATGAAAAAGATTCATTCCCTTCTATTGGCGTTTGCTGCAATACTTCTGACAGCATGCGAACCCGCAATTACAAATATCACTCTCAACAAGTCCTCGTTGGAATTGGAAGTCGGCGAGCAAGCTACTCTGACGGCATCTGTACAACCTTCCGGAGTCAAGGATGTTGTTGTCAAATGGTCCAGCAGCAGTTCCTGCGTTACAGTCAGCAATGGCATAGTTACGGCAGTATCTGCCGGAACGGCAACCATAACGGCGTCGGCAGGAGAAGTGAATGCCACTTGCCAGGTGACGGTCAAGCCAAAATCTGTCAAAGGCATCACTCTTGACAAGACAGCAGTAGCCCTTGAGGTGGGAGAGACAGTGACCCTCACCGCAAGCATCGATCCACCCGATGCAGAAGTCCAGAAACTGGAATGGACATCTAGTGATAAATGCGTCACCGTGAAAGACGGCCTTGTTACTGCAGTAGAGAAAGGAACGGCCACCGTAACGGTATCTGCAGGATCATTTTCAGCATCCTGCGCAGTGACGGTTACCGGCAAGTCTACTAAAGGCATTACCCTTGACGTAACGGAGGCAACCCTGGAAATCGGCGAGTCTGTTACCATCAAGGCGACGATCGATCCACCCGATGCCGAGGACGGTAAAGTCGAGTGGGCGAGCAGCAATGCCTGTGTCACGGTAAAGGACGGAGTCGTCACCGCAGTTGAGAAAGGCACTGCAACTGTAACGGCATCCATAGGAGAGATTTCTGCTGCTTGTACCGTGACAGTGATCGGCAAGACAGTCAAAAGCGTCACACTGGACAAGACAACATTGACCATAGAAAAAGGCCAGCAGGCTAAACTGACTGCCAAGGTACTTCCAGAGGATGCCGAATATGATGGAATAGAGTGGGAATCAAGTGACATCTATTGTGTGTCAGTGGAAGACGGTGAAGTTACAGGGGAAGATTTGGGTACAGCTACAATCACGGCAAGCGTCGGAGATTTTTCCGCCACCTGCGAGGTGACCGTGGTTGAACCGGCCTTTGTCGCAAAAGAAAGAGCAGCCCTGGTCGCTTTCTATAACAGCAACAACGGTGCAAACTGGAAGAACGATGAGAACTGGCTGTCAGACAAACCGGTCAGTTCTTGGTACGGAGTTACGGTCGACGATTCCGGACATGTCATAGAACTCCAGATGGTGTATAATAATGTTTATGGGCGGATTCCAAAAGAAATAGCGGACCTTACCCAGTTAAATTCGTTCTCCATCGTCAATTCTTACCCCCCTACATCAGAGTGCTATCCTCTTCCGGCAGAAATGGGGCAATTGAAAGAAATGACATGGATGTCCATTGCCGATTATTCTATCGGCGGAACACTTCCTGAAAGCCTGTTCAGTCTTGATAAACTGACGACCCTGACTATCTATGGCACATCCCAGATGCAGGCAGCTCCCATGCCGAAAGCCGTCAAGAATCTCAAGAGCCTCAATAATCTTACCCTCTCTAATCTGAACTTTACAGGTCCGCTGATTTCCGAACTTGGGGAACTTACCGGTCTGACCTATATCGACCTGAGGGATAACAACCTGACGGGCAGTATTCCTCCGGAACTTGGTTCACTGATCAATCTTACTACACTAAGGTTAGGCGGCAATTCGCTTTCCGGCACCATTCCGCCGTCAATCTGCAGCATGAAGGATTTCTGGAAGATGTGGCCCGACATTGTTTTCGCCAACAAGTTCGAAGCAGAGACATTGTACAAGTCATTCCTGCCTGCTCCGCAGTCACCGCCCGTCAAGGCGGTCGACGGGTCGATCATCGATATGGAAGAAGAGTTCGGCAAGAATACATATACGGTATTGTACAAATGTGATCCCGCATTTGGTATATCGGGCGACTTCATGCCGCAACTGGTGGCACTTTACAATGCCAATAAGGACAAAGGTCTGGGTATTATCTCATACACCGATATCAATACACCTAACGAGAGTGAAATCAAGAAACACAGGCAGAAGTTCCTGGATCTTCACAGTAAGAACGGAGCCACATGGAAGTATTTCTATCGCGAGATGTATGCTGACATCCCCGTGGAATCGTCTCCCTTCTACACCAAGCAAGGTTATAGCCTGTATCCGGCCAACCAGCAGGAAAACGCAGTGATTGTGATCGGCCCCGACAAGACAGTTGCCTATGCCACGGTTCTTGATTATACCGATTATCGTCTCGACAGAGTCATAGAATTCCTTGAGAAAGCATTCAACACGCCTATTACGCATTATGAATCGACGAGTTATGCTGCCGACGGCAAGGTTACTGCACTTCAGACCGCTTCTGTCGGCAACGGTGTGGACCTCGTGATAACCGGCGATGCTTTCTCCGACAGGCAGATAAGCAACGGGACTTTCGAAAAGGCGGCTAAGCAGGCCGTGGCCGATCTGTTCTCAGTAGAGCCCCTCAAGTCGCTCAAGAACCGCTTCAACATCTACCTGGTCAACGCAGTGTCTAAGAATGAAGAGTATTTCAACGGCAACAGCACTGTTTTCGGCGGAGTCTTCGGTGGAGGCAGCGCTGTCGGCGGCATTGACGCTGAAGTATATGAATACGCGAAGAAGGCAGTCGGGGACGGTGTCAGGATGGATAACGTTACAGTCCTTGTGTTGATGAACAGCCAGAGGGACGGAGGTACAACCTATATGGACAATCCTGAAGATGCAAGCATATTCGCAGGCGGCCCGTCCGTAGCATGGATTACTTACAAGGATGTCAGTGTAAGTTCGGGAGTCTCGAACCTTGCAGGCACCGTCATCCATGAAGTGGGAGGCCACGCCATTGCCAAGCTGGCCGATGAATATGCATATCGCGATGCGGGGAAGATTTCTGCCTCTTCGGTAGATTATGTCAAGGCGAAACAGAAACTTGGCTGGTATCAGAACGTCGATTTCACTTCTGACCCTAAAGCGACCTTCTGGAGCAAGTTCGTAGGGGACAGCAACTTCGCAAGCGAGAAGATCGGCGCTTATGAAGGCGGCTTCACATTCTGGAGCGGAGTGTGGAGGCCGACCGAGCAGAGCGTGATGAACGACAGCAATCATCATACTGAATTCAACGCACCGAGCCGTGCCCAGATCTACACCAGGGTAATGAAGCTCTCGGAAGGATCGTCCTGGAACTTTGACTACGACGCCTTCGTGACCTGGGACAAGGCTCACCCGACCAAAGCTTCTGCGACCAGGAGTTCAGTCGGAAAGGCTAAGGAAGATGAGCACATACACATAGCTCCTGTTGCTACCGGCAAGACCTGGCGTGAAACAATTAACAAGCGATAAGTTTATCTAACTCTCTAAACACTGACCGCATATGAAAAAACTTCTTCTGATTTTGTCTGTGTTTGTACTCTTTGCGTGCAACAAGACTGTCAACACACCGGTCCTCACCATTGAAGGAGGACAGATTCAAGGTGTAACAACTGACATTCCCGGTGTTCTCGTATACCGCGGAATCCCTTATGCAGCACCGCCCATCGGCGAGAATCGCTGGAAAGAACCGCAGCCTGTAGTTCCCTGGCAGGGCGTGAAACTCTGCGACAGATTCGGACATCCCAGCTATCAGGCCATCCAGTATCCCGGCGGATATTATACCGAATGGGGTTATGGCGGAGAGGCTCCCTACAGTGAGGACTGCCTCTATGCGAATGTATGGACCAAGGCTTCCGGACATCCCGAGAAGAAACTCCCCGTAGCTCTATGGATCCACGGCGGCGGATATCGCGAAGGCTTCGGTTCAGAGCCTGAGTTCGATGCCCAGGAGTGGGGTGCAAGGGACGTTGTCCTCGTGTCTATCAACTACCGTCTCGGTGTATTCGGCTTCCTGACCCATCCTGAACTTGCAGCTGAAAGCCCTCACGGAGTATCCGGCAACTACGGTATCCTCGACCAGATCGAGGCACTCAAGTGGATCAAGAAGAACATCGCCCAGTTCGGCGGCGACCCTGACAACGTGATGATCTTCGGCCAGAGCGCCGGTGCCGGAAGCGTCAAGACCCTCTGCGAGTCTCCTCTTGCACGTGGTCTTTTCCACAAGGCAGTGATTATGTCAGGCGGCGGACTTACAGTTCCTCAGGCAGCTCCTGCAGCACCTGCCGCAGCAGCCCGTCCCGCAACTGCAGCCCGTCCCGGAGCAGCAGTACCTGCAGCAGCCCGTGGCGGTATGAGTATGAGCATGATGCGCCGTCCTTCTTCTCCTGCTGAAGCAGCCAACCAGGTCAAGGAAATTATGGACTGGGCCGGCTTCACCGACCTCAAGAAGATGCGTGCAGCCGCTACTGAAACTATCCATGCCCTCGGCACCATCTACAACGCTGCCAGCGGCAAATACGGTTATATCACCGGCAGCCCGGTTGTCGACGGCTATGTAAGTCTCGAGAGCTTCGATGCAGCAGCAGCTGACGGCACACTTGCAGACGTTCCGTATATGATCGGCTACACTCTCAACGATATGGGTGACATGTCAGGCGGTATCGCCGCATTCTGCCTCAACCGCGAGGAGCACGGCAACAAGGCCTGGGCTTACGAATTCGCACGCCCGCTGCCTGACGACGGCTCGCATCCTGAGGTTACTGCCCGTCTGAAAGGCGCATTCCACTCATCAGACCTCTGGTTTGTATTCAAATCTCTGAAGCACTGCTGGCGTCCCTGGACTCAGGGCGACTGGGATCTTTCAACTAAGATGATCGACGCCTGGACCAACTTCGCCAAGACAAGCGATCCCGGCATCGGCTGGGAGCCTTACACCAAGGATAACCAGAAGTTCATGCGCTTCAGACTGGATGAGAATGACAAAGAAGCTTCTGACATGGGCGACCCCATCAGACCATAAGACCTTTTTATAAATAACCTTGAAGTCCCGGCCATTGTGACCGGGACTTTTTGGATTTGCGGCCAAGCTTGTTTAAATTTGAATAAGGAAAATCCTAATAATCTGCATATGCATACTAAAACCATCTCTCGTGCCGTATTTACGGCCGTAGTCCTGCTCCTGTCTCTTGCTTCCAACGCTCAGGAGCTGAACACTTACTGCAATCCGCTCGACCTGGCCGTACCCGGCGAGCGCTCTTATCGCGGAGGTGAGCCGGTAGTCCTGGTATATCAGGGCGACTACTACCTCTTCGTTTCTCACCGCAAAGGCTACTGGTACTCTCCTGACTTCAAGGACTGGACTTATGTAGACGCCCCGAACTATCCGGGAGGAGTGGTATCTGTCGTCGAGATGGACGGCCGCCTCATCGGTTGCTCTATGAACAACAAAAACGTCTACGGAGCCATCGACCCTAAGGCCGGAACCTGGGAACTGATCGGCACGCTTGACAGCGACCGCTATGGAGACGCCAATATGTTCGTCGACGACGACGGGCGGCTCTATCTCTACTATGGATGGTCTCAGCTGATGCCTTTCAAGGTCGTCGAACTCGACAAGAAAACCTTCAAGGAGATCGCCGGTCCGAACGTACTCTTTTTCAGCGATTACAAGAACCACGGCTTCGAGAAGCGCACCCACGACGATGTGATCTACTCCATCTTCGGCGGCCGCCGCGACTATTTCGAGGAGGAATATCCCTGGATTGAAGGCCCGTGGATGACCAAGCACAACGGAAAATACTATCTCCAGTATGCCGCTATCGGCCTGGAGCTCCTTTCATACTCACACGGTGTGTACGTGGGTGACAGCCCTATGGGCCCCTTCACCTACTCAGAGCACAACCCCCTGACCTTCAAGACCACTGGTTTCGCAGTGGGAGCCGGCCATGGAAGCACCTTCCATGACAAGAACGGCCAGTTGTGGACCATCTGCATGATTCCTTCAAGCTATGGTGGTGCAGGCCGCGGCTCCGAGCTCGCCATCTTCCCGACGGCTGTAGACGCCGAGGGCGTGATGCATGCCAACGAGGAATTCGGAGACTACCCGCAGTGGTGGCCCGGAACCCGCGTTGACGCTGTCGACCATAACTGGACAGGCTGGAAGCTCCTTTCTCACCAGAAGAAAGTGACCGTCTCGTCTACCTTCGAGAACTTCGTTCCTGAAAATGCAGTCGACGAGGACTTCATGACCAACTGGGCGGCAGAAACCGGCGACCCGGGCGAATGGTTCCAGGTGGATCTTGGCAAGGTGGCCGACATCTATGCCATCCAGTGCAACTGGGACCATATCGGAGCCCAGCAGGCTGGAGGCGGCGGATTCGGCGGTGCAGCCCCGGCTCTTCCCGAGTACTACCAGTGCTTCAAGGTCGAGGTTTCGATCGACGGCGAGAACTGGACTACAGTAATTGACAAACCCGCCAACAAGTTCGACTTCCACCACGACTATTCAGAGCTTGCAAAACCCGCCCAGGGCCGGTATGTGAAGGTTACCAACACCCGCCAGTGCCACGACGGCGCCAAGTTCAGCATCAAGGACCTGCGCGTGTTCGGAAATCCTTACTCTGCCGGCAGCGTGAAGGTTGCTGACGTCAAAGTTGTACGCAACCAGAAAGACCGTCGCGAGGCGGAACTCCTCTGGGAACCCGTTCCCGGCGCCGACGGCTACATAATCCGCTATGGCATCGAGCCCGGCAAACTCTACAACAGCTACATTGTCTACGACAAGAACTATCTCAAGCTCCACAGCCTCAATACCGCTCCCGAGTATATCTTCGAGGTTGAATCTTTCGACTCCGGTCTGGACTATTTCTATCCGAAGACAGAGGAAGTCAACGGTACCGGCGGAGAGGTTGAGATCAACAAGCGCGGTCAGGGCCGCTCTGGCTTCGGCCGCAACGACCCGAACACCAAGCGCGTGATGATCAAGGAAGGAGTGGACCGCTATGTCTTCGACGGCATCGATCCCGGCACCTGGACCATCAACCACAGCTATGGTCCCGTCCTCTGGTCAGGTGAGCTCACTGAAGCCGACCTCATCGGAACAGGCGAACCCGGCATTGAGGCTAAACTCACAGATATGGGCGTGGGTACTCAGGTCAACGCCGAAATGTGGATGAAGGTTGAGCGCGGCCCCGAGGCGGGTAAGGTTATCCTCGAGATCCGCCATCTTCCCCGCCA
>JAFZBF010000048.1 GCA_017561885.1 Bacteroidales bacterium
CGTGTGCTTTCATTGTCAATTCTCTCCTTGGTTAGACTGTTTCAACATAATCTCTTCTAATCACAAACTGGCAAGCTACAGGGAGTTTCTGAGCGCCGAGACGGAGAGCTTCCTTAGCTACCTGCATAGGAACACCCTCAGCTTCGATAAGGATACGACCGGGAGTAACAGGCGCAACGAATCCCTCGGGATTACCTTTACCTTTACCCATACGTACCTCAGCCGGTTTCTTGGTGTAAGGCTTGTCAGGGAATATCCTGATCCAAATCTGACCTTCACGTTTCATGTGGCGGACTACTGCTTGACGGGCAGCTTCGATCTGCTGACCTGTGAGCCAGCAGCTCTCCATGGTTTTAATACCAAATGAGCCAAAGGCGAGTTGAGTGCCCCTGTGGGCATTTCCCTTCATACGTCCTTTCTGCTGCCTTCTAAATTTGGTTTTCTTAGGTTGTAACATGGTTTTATACTATTGTTAAAAATATTATAAACACTTAATTATCAGCGTTTTAGGCATTTAGGGGCATAAAACGCGGGATGCAAAGGTAATCCAATTATTCTAATTACCAAACTTTTTTCAAAAAAATATCACTTATTTTCGACCAGTGATTTTGACAGCTAACACCAGTCTTTTCAGCAGATTACAGATTTGGACCCTCAGTCGCCGTCACATATTTTCGACCAGTGCTCCGGCAGGCAATCCGAAGTCGCCACCGCACGCAATTCCCTCCGGCCCGAAAATGGGCAGTTCCCGGGGCCGGTAACGACTCGCCCTTTCGCAGGAGAGAGGGCCTTCTTTCATGCTGCAGCGAGCCTGTCAAGTCATGGGGTAGGTCCCCGCTGGTTTTGGGGTAGGTCCGATGAGACTGGCGGGACCTACCCCACGAATCGGTCTCCCAAGCACTTCCAGCGGTGTAGGTCCGGCACTTTCCACAGGACCTACCCCAAACTATGCCACCACCTACCCCAAAACCAGCGGGGACCTACCCCATCTCCACCAGAGTGAGTTTATCCTGGACGGAAATAGCGTGCCGGCAGGCCGCTATTCTGGCCGGAGATAAACTCCCTTGCCACCGCGGCCGGGTGAGCTTCCGTCCAAGAAGATATCCTCGGATGGCAGCGCGAGCCCCCCAAAAGAGCTCGCGCTGGTAGGGGTGCGACTGAAGCCACCGGAGGAAACCCTCCAGCATTCTGCGAAACTGACCGGACGATTTTGATATCACTATTTGAAAATGATATCATATTGGTTATATTTGCGCAAAATTAGAACGATGGAATCAGCGAGAATTCAAACAGTCTTGAGGCTTCCGCCGGAATTGATGGACCGTGTGCGGAGGAATGCCCGCAAGCAGAAATGCTCCTTCAACAGTTATGTGGAGCAGATCCTCGACCAGGCGACTGAGCCCCGGTTCCCGAGCATTCCTGACGATTTCCAGGTCGGGGCCGAGATTGAAGGTTTGGGCAGATTCAGCTATGTCGATCCTTCAGCTGACGAGTTAAGGGCAGACCCCAAGCTGGCTTATTTGTGGCAGAAGTATGGGAAAAGTTAGATACAAAGTATTTCTTGACACAAACGTCCTGCTGGATGTGCTTTGTCCAGACAATCGGCCTTCTTCCGAAGCCTCCAGGATTATTTTCCAGGCTGTATATTCCGGTTTGCTGGAAGCAGTCATCACGACCCAGAGCATCCTGGACGCCGCGTATATCCTTTCTCGTATTGACGACCACTTTGACAGGGAGGCCTTCGGCCGCTGCATTCTGTCCATGATGGATTTCATGACTGTCGATTCTATCCACATCTTCGACATACGAGACGCCATCCTCCGGCCGGGAAAAGATCTGGAAGATGATGCCCAGGCAGAGCACGCTCAGGCAGAAGGATGTGACGCCATCATCACCTCCGGCAGAGATTTCCGCCGCCGTAACGATGGCTCCGGCATCCAGTTCTTTTCTCCCGAAGAGTTCGTGGAACTCATGCGTTAACTATTCAATCTTTTCAGATGGCAGAAGAGGAGTTTGCCGTCGGCGTCGCGCAGGTGCATACCGTTGCCGCGGCACCAGCGCCAGTGGCGGCAGCGGGCGCAGTCACCGGTTTTCATCCATGAGTGGTCGCGGTAGATCTGGTAGCGGTTGTTCCAGACATCCATGAAGTCGTCACCTTTATATATATTGCCCTGGCTGTAGTCGGCGCGGATGCTGGGACATGCGGCGATGGAGCCGTCTGCCATGACAGAACCCACGGTGAGGCCGGCGCTGCAGAGGAAGAAGTTGTCGCGGACGTCGCCTTCGTATTTCCCAAGGAAGCCTTCGCAGCCGTAACTGGCCTTGATGCGGCCCTCCTTGCGGGTGCGCTTGATGAATTCCATGGTGCCACGGAACTCTTCGCCGGAAAGTCTAAGCTCAGGATCGCTGGCTGCCCGCCCTACGGGAAAAACAGTGAACAGCCGCCATTCCTTGACGCCGTTGTCGATCAGCAGCTGCTTTATCTGGTCCAGCTCTTTGTAGCTTCGCTTGTTCACGCATGTCACTACATCGAACTCGATCTCGCCGGAATTGGCCACCATATTGATTGCGGAAATGGCTTTTTCGTAGACTCCCGGCAGCCCGCGCATCCAGTCGTGAGTGGCGCCGATGCCGTCGAGGCTTATGGTCATGGAGCGCAGACCGCTCTTCAGCAGGCTCTGGTATCGCGCCGGAGTGAGAGCCAGAGCGTTGGTGACGATTCCCCATGGGAAGCCCCGGTCATAAAAAGCCCTGCCGCAGACTTCCAGGTCCTTCCTCACCAACGGTTCGCCGCCGGTGACGTTGATCATCACTCTGTGAGGGTCCGTCTGTCGCGCTATGCTGTCAAGCACCGGAAGGAAATCCTCCAGCGGCATGTCTTTCATCGATGATGTAACCTTGCAGTCGCTGCCACAGTGCCGGCAGTGAAGGTTGCAGCGGAGCGTGCACTCCCAAAACAAGGTGGTCAGAGGGTGCTCCCGCCGCACTTTGTCAATCATCGGCTTTGTCAGTTCCAGCCCTATGAATTGCCTTAGAGGAAGCATAGATTATTGCTTATCTGCTTTTTTCAGCTTGGCTTCGAAGGTAATATCGTAGTCTCCTTGATGCCAGGTGGACTTCTTGTCTTCGACGAACGTAATTTTCAGGTCTTTGGCGCGGAGAGTATCAGATGCGAACAGACCGCCGTGTTCCTCGCCGTCGATATCTTCAAAGGTCAGCATTATATCATCCTCATCCGGCAATAAGGTAAATGATTCATTTACTTTGCCGTCCTTATCTGTGATGAATTGCGGACAGTAATAGTCTCCAATTCTTGAATTCAGGTAAAATTTAACGGCAATCCCTTCTATCGGCTTTCCGGTGTCAGCAGCTTTCACTTCGCCATTCACTTTGAAATTAGCGTAAGGCATACCGTATTCACAACGCAGAGCATTAATTTCGCACGAAGTAAATCCCAGCAGCGACAGGATCGCCCCGGAAATCATCTCAAATAAATGTCTGACTTTTGCCTTCACTGTGTCTGATGTTATTTCGATTTCTTCAGCCCGGCCTCGAAGGAGACGGTATATACGCCTTTATGCCAGTGCGAATCCTTGTCTTCCACGAACTCTATCTTGAGATCTTTGGCGCGGAGGGTGTCGGGAGCGAACAGGCCACCGTGTTCCTCGCCGTCTATATCTTCAAAGGTAAGCATGATGCCTTTCTCGCTCGGCCAGGCCATGGCCACCCCGTCCACCTTGCCGTTCTTGTCAGACTGGAATTCATCATACCATTCATCAGGGGCATTCTCATCGCGGCTGAACTTTACGACAATACCTTCTATCGGCTTGCCGCTGTCCGCCGCCTTTACTGTGCCCGTCACTTTAAAAGTGGCGTGCGGCATACCGTATTCAGCCACGGGTTCGATTATTTCGCACGAAGTGAACCCAAGCAGCGACAGGATTGCCCCAGCTATCAACTCGTAAATATGTCTGACTTTCGCTTTCATCTGAATAAACTTTCTGTTTACCCTATAAAACACACAAATCAATATAATACGTCTCGGCCTGGCGAATTATTTTATTCTTTTTCCAGCCAGCGGAGGAATTCTTCCTCGCGGGAGCGTGTTACCAGGGTTGAGACATCGCCGGTCTTCGGATGGACTTCGACGTTGTACCGGCCGCCGGTGACGATCGCGCTGTCGATTGAAGAAAGCGAAAGGATGCAGCTGCGGTTGATACGGAAGAAACGCTCGGGATCAAGTTCTTCCATAATCCTGTCCATAGTGGAATCCACGATATACCGCTCTCCGTCGGAAGTCAGCAGATAGTTGCTCTTCTCTTTAGAATAAAAGAATGCAATGCGGTCTGTCGCCACAGGCACGATGCGGTCACCAAGCCTTACGACCCATCGCTGCCGGTAGGGACTTTCTGCAGAACCGCCGGTCTGTTCCCTCTCTTTAATACTGAAGAAGAAAGAATTATCAGCAAGGAGCCTCATTGCCAGGATGAGGAGCATACCGAGCACGAAGGTCGTAATCGCAGTCGAGATGACATTAACCCACATGCTCTCTCCCATCCAGGGAACGAACAGGGCAGGCAGCGCATTGCCTATCAGATAAGCCAGCACATTTACCAGCACCAGGGCCACCAGAGTGAAATAAATCTTGAAGCCGCCCTGGTTGCAGATGATGAAAACCATCGCCAGCGTGAGCAGTGTGAGCACCTGGGTGTCTTCTGCTCCCATCGAGCGGCAGGCGATGCAGGTAAGAGCGTGCAAAATAGTAAAAATCACCACCAGCCAGTGGGCAGTCTTTATGAAACGAGCGTCCATATTTTCCTGTTCTGTCTTGTAAAGTTAAAAATTCATCCGTCAAAACTCCAAATTCGTCCTGATTTTCTCAGCAGTCCGTCGCACGCGCACGCGAGGAGTGGAAATATTGTTTTAATTTAGTTATCGTCATAATGATGTAAAAATGGCTAACAAACCCTCATTATCAACCGCGCAACTTTGGAATCTGAGCTTCGGATTCTTCGGAGTCCAGATCGCCTACGCGCTCCAGAGCGCAAACATCTCGCGCATTTTCGCCACGCTCGGTGCAGACCCGCACCAGCTGAGCTTTTTCTGGATACTTCCCCCTCTGATGGGAATGATAGTACAACCTCTCATCGGCAAGTGGTCCGACAAGACCTGGTGCCGTCTCGGCCGCCGCAAACCCTACCTGCTGGTAGGTGCAATCATAGCGGTGTTCGTGATGGCCTTCCTGCCCAACGCCGGCAGCCTCAACTTCTCGACCCGCCTGCTGCTGGGACTCAACGGAGCCATGTGGTTCGGCCTCTTCTCCCTCATCTTCCTCGACACCTCCATCAACGTGGCCATGCAGCCCTTCAAGATGATGGTAGGCGATATGGTAAACGAAGAGCAGAAGACCCGCGCATACAGCATCCAGAGCCTCCTCTGCAACGCAGGTTCGCTGGTGGGCTACCTGCTCCCCATTTTCTTCACCTGGGTGGGCATCGCAAACACTGCCCCGAAGGGCGTGATTCCTCCTTCAGTGGTATGGAGCTTCTATGTCGGAGCGGCCATACTCATCGCGTGCGTACTATATACATTTGCCAAGGTAAAGGAATACAACCCCGAGGAATACCGCAGGTACAACGGCACTGCAGCCCCCGAGACTGAGGAGCACCAGGGCTTCGGAAAGCTTCTGGCAAAGGCTCCCGCCACTTTCTGGACGGTGGGTCTGGTGCAGTTCTTCTGCTGGGCCGCCTTCCTCTTCATGTGGACCTATACCAACGGCGCCATCGCCGCCAACTGCTGGGGCACCACCGACACTGCATCAGCCGGCTACCAGGCTGCAGGCAACTGGGTGGGAGTCCTCTTCGCCGTGCAGGCCGTAGGTTCCATACTCTGGGCGATCATGATTCCCAAGTTCAAGAGCGTAAAGACAGCGTATGT
Organism: Bacteroidales bacterium; assembly: GCA_017561885.1. Taxonomy (GTDB): domain Bacteria; phylum Bacteroidota; class Bacteroidia; order Bacteroidales; family UBA932; genus Equibacterium. The sequence continues at coordinate 5,938 of JAFZBF010000048.1, forward strand.
GGTGAGCCTTCTCATCGGAGCCGCCGGTTTCGCAAGCGCCGCTTTCATGCATAACCAGTACGCTCTCTTCGCAAGCTACCTGCTCATCGGCGCAGCCTGGGCCGCAATGCTTGCACTGCCATTCACGCTGCTCACCAACGCCCTGCAGGGAACCACCCATATGGGCGCATATCTCGGCCTTTTCAACTGCACCATCTGCCTGCCGCAGATCATCGCAGCAGTCCTCGGCGGACTTCTGCTGAAAGCCCTCGGCGGGAATCAGGCGATGATGCTGCTCGCAGCAGGAATTCTGCTCTGCTGCGGTGCCGCAGCCGTAAGACTGATCAACACCAAACAAACCAAATAATCATCGTATGAAAAGAATCCTAACCATTCTCGCGGTATTCGCAGTTTCCGCTGTGATGTCCGCAAGCGTATTTGCCCAAAGCAGCAAATACGAGGTCAAGGGTGTGATTGTCGATGCTTTAGGTCCGGTTATCGGAGCCACGGTACTCGAACAGGGTACCACCAACGGAACCTCGACCGATATCGACGGCAATTACAGCCTTATGGTTGGCTCACCCGATGCAATCGTAGAATTCAGATGCATCGGCTATGCCACCCAGACCTTCAAGGCTTCTGACGTACCGGCAACGGTGACTTTCGTAGAGGACGCTGAATTCCTCGACGAGGTCGTCGTCATCGGTTACGGTACAGTAAAGAAGAGCGACCTCACCGGTTCCGTGACGGCTCTCAAGCCTGACACGAAAAACAAAGGTGTGGTTGTCAATCCTCAGGACCTGTTGACCGGTAAGGTTGCCGGTGTGACAGTCACTACCGACGGTGGTGCGCCGGGCGGAGCTTCCAACATCCGTATCCGCGGCGGTTCATCACTGAACGCTTCCAACAACCCTCTGATCGTCATCGACGGTCTCGCAATCGACAACAACGGAGTAAAGGGTCTGTCTAACGCCCTCTCTCTCGTGAACCCTGCAGATATCGAGAGCTTCAACGTCCTGAAGGACGCCTCGGCTACCGCAATCTACGGTTCACGCGGATCAAACGGTGTCATCATCATCACCACCAAGAAGGGTATCGCCAACCAGGCTCCCAAGCTGACTTATTCCGGTTCTTTCACGGTATCTACCCGCAGAAAGAGCGTAGACGTTCTTGACGGAGACGAGTACCGCGCTCTCATCAAGAGCCTCTTCGCAGCTGACGATCCCGCAGTCCTCGCAATGGGAAATGCGAACACAGACTGGCAGGACGAGATCTACCGCACAGCCTACGGTCACGACCACAACCTGACCCTGACCGGCGCTGCCAAGAATCTTCCCTACCGCGTATCTGTAGGTTATACCGGAGAGCAGGGTATCCTGAAGACCTCTGACTTCCAGCGTTTCACCGGCTCGCTGAACCTCAACCCGACATTCTTCGACAAGCACCTGACAGTAAACGTCAGCGGCAAGTCCATGGTTGCCTGGACCCAGTACGCCAACGGTCGCGCAATCGGCGACGCCATCCGCATGGATCCTACACAGTCGATATATGACAATACATCTGTGGATGCAAGGAACTTCGGAGGCTACTTCCAGTGGAGAGCCAACAGCGAGTTCAAGGACCCGTCATGGCCTAGCACCTGGGAGCGCAATGCGCCCGCCAACCCCGTCGCTGACCTGGACGAGAATCTCTTCAGCGACAAGGCCCGTTCTAACGCTTTCATCGGCAGCATCGAGGCTGACTACAAGATCCACGGTTTCGAAGACCTGCACCTGCACCTCAACCTTGGCGGCGACCTGTCTTCCGGCAAGCAGACGACTCTCGCTTCAAGGGCCAACCCTTCAAACATCTATTACGGTTACGAAGGATGGGAGCAGATCAACAAACGCAATTCTTCTCTCACAGCATATGCCCAGTATATAAAGGACATCAACGAGAACCATCACGTTGACATCATGGCCGGTTACGAGTGGCAGCATTTCTGGAGGGAAGTCTTCACCCAGAACTGGGGCACTTATCCCGAGACAGCTACCACCGGAACTCCCGGATCGAAGTACAACGCATACGACCACACCTACAGGACTGAGAACTATCTGGTATCATTCCTCGGCAGGGCCAACTACGGATTCCAGGACAAATACCTCCTTACCGGAACCGTACGTTACGACGGATCTTCACGTTTCTCACAGCACTGGGCCCTGTTCCCTTCATTCGCATTTGCCTGGAGAATCAAGGAAGAGCCGTTCCTGAAGTATTCAGAAGCAGTCAGCGACCTCAAGCTCCGTCTGGGCTATGGCCAGACCGGTCAGCAGGAAGGTATCGGCGACTACTACTACTTCCCTCTCTACAAGCAGAATGACGGTAACCGCACATACTATCCCATCACAGGCAACGGCGTCCTGTACCGTCCGGAGGTTTACAACCTGAACCTCACCTGGGAGACCACCACTACCTACAACGTAGGTCTTGACTTCGGTTTCGCAAACCAGCGTTTCACAGGCAGCGTCGACGCATACTACCGTCTGACCACAGACCTTATCAACACCGCCAACGTGGCCGCAGGTTCTACATTCAGGAACCAGCAGCTCACCAACATCGGTTCACTGGTCAACAAGGGTATCGAGTTCTCATTCGACTGGAAAGCCATACAGACCCGCGACTGGTTCTGGACCATCAGCGGCAACGCCACCTACAACCACAACGAGATCACCGAACTCATCGGCGGTGACAAGGATTATTACGTTCCTACAGGCGGCATCTCCGCTGGTACCGGCGGAACCATCCAGGCCCACGCAGTCGGTCACCCCGCATCATCTTTCCTCGTTTACCAGCAGGTATACGACAAGAACGGCAAACCGCTTGAAGGCGTGGTAGTAGACCGCAACGGTGACGGCACGATCTCAGAGAAAGACATGTACTACTTCCACAGTCCCAACGCTCCTCTGACCTTCGGTCTGTCGACCCGTCTCGAGTACAAGAACTGGGATTTCGGCATGAACTTCCGTGCGAATGTCGGCAACTATGTCTACAATGACCTCTTCGCAGGCCAGGCCAACGTTTCTTACAACGCCCTGTGGGCACAGAGCACTTATCTCGGAAACCGTCCCAAGGCTTCTCTCGTCAACAACTGGCAGACCTACGACATCGAGGCCACCCACTCTGACATGTACGTCAAGAACGCATCGTTCCTGAAGTGCGACAACATCACCCTGGGATACAGCTTCGCCAACTTGTTCAGGGGCGGCAATTATGAAGGCATCGGCGGCCGCGTATACGCAACAGCCAGCAACGTCTTCTGTATAACCAAGTACGAAGGCATCGACCCTGAGGTATTCGGCGGTATCGACAACAACATCTACCCCCGTCCGTTCTCAGTTGTATTCGGTGTCAACCTTAACTTCTAATCCGATACGGTCATGAAAAGAAATATCATACATATACTTCTAGGTTCTGCGGCAGCTGTCGTTCTGTCTCTCGGAACCACTGCCTGCGTCGGTGATCTGGATGTAACACCCATCGATCCCAACTATCAGGTAATCGATGATGCCGCAACCCTCGACAACCTGTTCAACAAATGCTACGCTACCCTCGCCATGGCTGGAAACAGCGACGTGGACGGCGACGTTGACGTGGACGGTATCGACGGTGGTACTTCTGGTTTTGTCCGCCAGATGTGGAACTCTAACGAACTCACTTCGGACGAGGCCATCTGCGCCTGGGGCGACGAAGGTATTCCCGGCTTCAACTTCAACTCTTATGACGGTTCGCATCCTATGCTTCGCGGTTACTACTACCGCCTTTACACCGCCATCACTTACTGCAACCACTACCTCTATATGGCCGAGAAACTCGGAGCCGACGAAGTGAAGGTTGCTGAGATCCGTTTCCTGCGTGCTCTCGAGTACTACCTTGCACTCGACGGATTCGGCGGCAGGATTCCTTTTGCCAAAGTATTCGACTCTACCGGTGGCAAGGCGCCCCGCGGCCGCATCAACGAAGACAACTACAGCGGATATGAGATTTACGATTTCATTGAGTCTGAACTTCTCGACATCGAAAACAAGCTCGCTCCCGCACGTGTAGCTTCAGAAGGCCAGGACGGTTACGGCCGTGTAGACCAGGTTGCAGCCTGGACTCTCCTCACCCGCCTGTATCTGAATTCCGAAGTCTATACCGGCACTCCCAAATGGGCCAAGGCCAAAGAGTATGCGCAGAAGGTCATCAGTTCTCCTTACAAGCTCTTCACTGACGCACCGGTCAACGGTTACTCAGCTTACGAGCGTCTGTTCATGGGCAACAACGGCAGCAACGGCGCACAGGTTGAAAGCATCTTCTCGATCATGCAGGACGGTGCCACGACAGCCAGCTGGGGTTGCACCCTGTTCCTCATCGCATCGACCCACGACGCCAATCTTCCTGCCTGGGGAACTTCCGAGGCATGGGGCGGCAACAGGGCCCTTCCTGAACTTGTCGACAAGTTCTTCCCCGGCAAGAACGCTCCTCTGGAGACTCTTCCCCGAGACATGAAAGCAGCCGCAGGTGACGACAGGGCATTGTTCGAAAGCGTAGGCAGGACTTACTCTATCGACAAGGTCGGTACTTTCGTCAACGGTTTCGCGGTTACCAAGTTCAGCAACATCTACAGCGACGGCGGTTCAACCCACGACTCCCAGTATGTCGACACTGATTTCTTCTTCTTCCGTGTCGCCGAAGCATATCTGTCATACGCAGAGGCTGACGCCCGCCTCAACGGAGGCAAGGCCAGCGCCGACGGACTCGAGAAAATCAATGCCGTACGTGCACGCGCCCACGCTTCAACCCTCAACGAAGCCAGCCTTGCAACGATCTGCGATGAATGGTCACGCGAATTCTATTTCGAAGGACGTCGCCGTTCTGACCTCATCCGTTTCGGCTACTATGGCGGAAATACCAGCTACACCTGGACGTTCAAAGGTTCAGGCGACGTATATGCCGGAACTCCGTTCCCCGCATACCGCAATATCTTCGCAATTCCCACGACCGATATAGTCGCTAACTCTAACCTTGTACAAAATGCAGGTTACTAACAGACTTGAGACAATGAAAAGATTACTTAACATAGCGGCAGCGGTCCTGTGCCTGTGCACGCTGGCTTCCTGCGAGGATTTCAGAGAGATAGTCACTCTCCAGGATCCCACGACCTTCGTGCTCAACACACCCGCATTTGCCAACTGCAACTATGACCTCGACAACTCCGACGTCGTAGTGCTGACTTGCTCTCAACCCGACTTCGGTTTCACGGCACCGGTGCTTTACACAGTACAGGTTTCTCTTGAAAACGATTTTGTGACCGAAGGCAAGTATGAGACCTTCAGCATGTCTTCATCTACCGCCCGCATCGAAGTGCCGGCTGACGAGTTCGCGGCTTTCGTAACTTCGCTCAGCGGCAAAGATGAAGCTGCCTTCCCCATTACCGAAAAGGTGTATGTAAGAGCTATCGCAAAGGTAAAGAACACCGATGTCAGCATCGCTTCCAACGTGGTTACGCTCAATTATGTCACCACCAGCTTCGCTCTTCCTCCTGTTGAATTCAAGGACCAGATCTTCGTGGTCGGTGCAAACATCGGCAAACCTTGGGGCACATGGAAACCCGTAGCACCTGTTTACGGCATGCCCGGCGAGTATTACACTCTCGTATACAACGGCGGCGGCAACGACAACGGCCTCAAGTGGGGCGAAGCAGAAGCTGACTGGAGAGGCTACAGCGCTCTCACCAAGATCACTGACAATGCAGGAGCCGGCATCAGCCAGAAAGCTGATGACGACAACCTCATCTTCGCCAACCCCGGCTGGTATGTCCTCCATTTCGAAGCCAAGATCGTCGGCCAGAAGATCGAATACGCCCTGACTGTAGAAGTCGGCCGCGCATTCATCATCGGTGCCTGCGCAAACGGCGAATGGAACGGCGGCGACGCCAACTGGGAGATGATACCCGGCGATGACGGAATCCACGTATCGCCTGCATTCGTCGGCGGCGGAGAACTCCGTGCATACATCCTCGTTCCCGGTCTTGACTGGTGGCGTACCGAATTCACCCTTTACAAAGGAAACCTCTTCTTCCGTAACGTCGACATCCCGAACAACTGGGCTGAAAACGTAGGACCTGCATATTCCGTTCAAGGCGCAGAAGGCCAGAAACTGTATGTGGACTTCAACTTCAACACCGGAGAGGTCAAATAAAACTGAAGCATTATGAAGAAATTACTTTATATAATGATTGCCGCCGCCCTCGCGGTTACCGCTTGTGAGGAACCGTTCGAGCCGGCAGCCGATCCGCAGGCATATCCTCAGGAGGATGCCCGCTCTCTCCCTGATGCCTTCACTGTAAGTCCCGTGGCAAGCATCGACCTTGCAAAGGTGACTGACGAGCTTGTTTCCGTTGCAAAGCTGGGGACATCTCCCCTTCCGGAAGATGCATCCTTCGGTCCTTTCACTGTTGTGATTGACGGAACTGTGAAACTCGCAGCTGACGAGAACCTCAAGGTCAAGAAGGCCGAACTGCAGGAAGCTGTCGCCGACCTCTTCGGCCTCAAGCCCGTACCCCGTACGATGAAGGCCGTCGTGAACAGTTCTGTCCAGATTGAAGGCCAGGGCTTCAAACTCGCATCAAACGAGTTTGAACTTATCGTAGCTCCCGAAGCACCCGTCTTTGACGAGCATTATTATTACATCGGAGCCGCCAACGGCTGGGACAACACCGACAAGAGCTATGAGCTGAAAAACGCCAGCGGCAGCGATTTCTACGATGATCCCGTTATCAGGGTAACCATCCCCGCACCTGTCGACAATGACGGCAACCGCATCGACAACTGGTTCAAGATTGCCCCGGGCGTAGCATATGAGTCAGAAAACTTCTGGGACAACATCTTCATCGGAGCCGCCGAGAACGGTGAAAGCGCTTATGAAGGCAAGTTCCTGATGGCCCACAATGACGTAGTCGGCGCTTTCAATATCGGTCCCGCTTCAGAGGAAGCCGTCTACTACAATATCCAGATCAACCTTCTCGATCAGACCTACTCTGTTAAGGTTCTCAATTTCCCTGACAACCTCTATATGGTAGGTACTGATTTCGGCGGTTGGAACTGGGGCGATGACGGAGTCGTATCTCTGACCCAGGTTCTCCACAATCCCGACTGGGGTGCTGAAGCCGAGGGTCAGTTCTGGACCATCCGCTACCTGACTGCCGGCCACGGCGTTAAATTCAACAAGAACCGTGACTGGGACGGCGGTCAGTTCGGCGCCCTGGGAATCAACGACGGATTCTATAATGACGGCGACGGCAACCTCTGCGTCGAGGAAGACGGAATCTACCTGATTCACATCGACCTCAAGCGTGATATGCTTCACGTAGAACCGGCCCGCGTATACGGTATCGGCGACTGCTTCGGCGGCTGGAACACCGCTATGGACGACGCTCTCTTCCAGGCTGACGGCAAGACATTGAAAGCTACCGTCAAGAATACGGGCGAGATCCGTATGTATGTAGAATCTTCTATCGCCACCAGCGACTGGTGGACCCGTGAATTCGTATTCTTCGACGGCAAGATCGCTTACCGCGGCAACGCCGGCGACCAGGACAGGGTCAAGGTTCTCAAGGACCAGACCGTATTCCTTGACTTCAACGCAGGTACTGCCGAAGTCAAAGGTGAAGGTGAAGCTCCGACTCTTCCCGAGAATATGTATCTCATCGGCGAAGGTGTAGGCGGCTGGGACTGGGGCGCAAATGCCGTAGATATGATTCCTGTAGCCACAAAAGCCGGACAATTCTGGGCAATCCGCTACATTGAGGCTGGAAAGGGCTTCAAGTTCAACTCCAAGAAAGAGTGGGGCGGAGATTTCCATAGCCTTGACACCAATGAAGGCTATACAGTTAGTGACGGCAACTGCTATGTCGATGCAGACGGCGTCTATATGGTCTACGTAGACGTTGAAAACAGCAAGGTATGCGTAGAGCCTGCCCAAGTCTTCGGTATCGGCGACTGCTTCGGCGGATGGGGTTCCGACCCTGTCGCTTTCACCGTTGAAGGCGACAAGGTAATCGGCACGACCACCGGCACAGGTGAGATCCGTATGTACGCCACATCGTCTATCCAGACTTCAGACTGGTGGACCCGCGAGTTTGTATTCTTCGACGGCAAGATCGCTTATCGCGGTGCCGGCGGAGACCAGGATCGCGTGACAGTTGATGCCGGCAAGAAAGTCACCCTTGACTTCAATGCAGGTACTGCAACCGTAGAATAAACCTTTTGGCCGGGAGTCCCTGACCGGACTCCCGGTTACTAATTTCCTGAATCATGAAAAAGCTCATTCCCTGGGTTCTGGGTGCCGTCATCCTTACCTTATTTTCCTGCGGCGAGCCGATCGAGCCGCAGAAGCCTGACACTCCGACTTCGGTAAGTTTCAACGTTCAGCCTACATCCCTTTCTTTCACCGGTGAAGGCGGAACTCAGACCATTACCGTTACCACAGATTCGAAGAACTGGAAAGCGGCGACTACCGGGGACTGGGTTTCCCTCTCCTCTTCATCCGGCTCCGGGAATGCCACCATATCTGTCACAGCCGCGAAAAACGGGAGCGAGAGGAGGATGCTGACTTTGTCATTCTCCGACGCTTCAGGACTGAAGGGCACAGCATCCGTCAGCATCGTTCAGGAAGCCTCCGAACTGCCAAGTGTCGAAATAGTTCCCTCTCCTGCCGCTTTCGACGGCACGAAACGCTCGTCTACCACCTATCAGCTGCTCATCTACAGCTTCGCAGACAGTGACGGCGACGGCATAGGCGACTTCAGGGGCATCCAGAACAGGCTCGACTATCTCGACGCACTTGGAGTGACGGCGCTCTGGCTTTCTCCGGCACACCCCACAGGCAGCTATCACGCCTACGACGTGAACGACTACAACACCGTGAATCCCCTTTATGGCACGGAGGCTGACTTCAAGGCCCTCGTAGACGCCGCACACGCGAAAGGAATCGCCATCTATATGGACTATGTCCTCAACCACAGCGGCAGCGGGAACGCCTGGTTCAAGGCAGCCTGCTCGGACCCTGAAAGCCCTTATCGCGACTATTATGTGTTCTCCGACAATCCCACGGCAGACGTTCCGGCCGGCAAGATAGACAACTATGCAGGGGCCAAGAATCCCGGAATGGGCGAATGGCACGAAATTACTGTCGGCAACGCCGGATACAAGGGTCGCCTGCACTTCAAGGTAGACTGGACCGGCAAAACGAAGTTTGTGACCGTCACCCAGACCACGGAAGCCGCCCAGAAATCCAACGCTTCGGCCACAAAATGGCTCTGGATCGGAAGTTCCGGCAATGTCGGCCTGTATGAGACGGAAACCGATATCTTCGAGATAACCCTCGACGTCGACACCGACTGGGGATTCCTCGTAAGGAGTTCGAACTCCGACTCCTGGCCTTCCGGCACCAAATACGGCGCTCCCCAGGGCAGCGGCCCGGTCAAATTTGGAGAAGCTTTCCAGCTGGACAACAGCGGAAGCTGCGGCGACATCACCTTCGGCGGCAGCAAGTCATATTATTTCGCAAGTTTCTCCGGCTCGATGCCCGACCTCAACTACGGAAAATATACCGAATGCGAGAATTCTCCTGCATTCAAGGCCCTGGCCGCCTCTGCCGACCGCTGGATCACCGAATTCGGTGTGGACGGATTCAGGCTCGACGCAGTATTGTGGATATACCAGGGGCAGACGACTGCCAACCAGCGTTTCCTGCAACAATGGTACGACCACTGCAACGCTACATACCAGGCTACCGGCGGCCACCAGGGTTCAATCTTCATGGTGGGCGAAGCCTGGGAAGGCCACGGCACCGAGAAACTGTATTACAAAGGTCTTCCGTCATGCTTCGAGTTCGAGTACTGGGGCGCGCTGCAGAAAGCCCTGAGCGGCAGTGCCGGCGACTATGCTTCGACAGTTGTCGGATATATCGAAGACCATCTTGCCCAGCGACCCGGGTCAGCCAGAACATCTTTCCACATGACGAACCATGACCAGAACAGGGCCGCCAGCGACCTTGGCAAAGACATGGCTAAAGAAAAACAGGCCGCTGCCATGCTGCTTACCTCCGGGGGCAAACCCTTCATCTACCAGGGTGAAGAGCTAGGCTACTGGGGAACTAAGGACAACGGCGACGAATATGTCCGCACTCCCATCATGTGGGACAAGGCCGGAAAGGACTGCGCGAAGAAAGGCGTGAACAACAAGGTTGACAACAGCATGCTAACGGCCGCTATTTCTGTAGAAAGCCAGGATGCCGATAAAAACTCGCTGCTCAATGTCTACAGGACCTGGAGCCGCCTGCGCAATACATACACGTCATTGGGAGACGGGCACATGCACCAGACAACCGCAGTCACCGGCGGTGGCAACTCGATAGCGGCTTGGACAATGTCGTTTGACTGGGAACAGATGCTGGTAATCCACAACTGCGCCAAGTCTGAAAAGACCGTATCGGTTGCCGTTTCTATGGACAATCCCGTAGCCCTGCTCGGCACAGCCTCTGTCAAGGGCGATTCCCTCACCCTCGGTCCCAATTCATCAGTAGTATTTAAAATACAATAGCATAATGAAAAGATTCTTTCTTCTCGCGGGCGTCGCAGCCCTGATGGTTTCCTGCAGCCAGGCCGATTACTCAGCTGTTCCGCTGGCGACTGACCAAGTGCAGAGGGTAGAGCCCCTCAGCTGGTGGACAGGGATGACCACCGACCTGCAGCTTATGGTGCAGGGCCCCGGCATTTCGGAATGTGACGTGGCAGTGGAGGGCAAAGGTATGGCCGTGAAGGCCGTCCACAAGGCCGACAGCCCCAATTTCATATTCGTCGACATGACTGTGAAAGCCCCCGGCGAGTACAATCTGGTATTTACCCGCGGCGACGAGAGTTTCAAATACCCTTATATCATACGCGAACGCGAAAAAGGCAGCCGTGAGCGCGAGAGCTTCTCCACCGCCGACATGATATATCTCATCATGCCCGACCGTTTCGCTTCTGCGACCGACCTCAACGACAGCTGCTGGCCGGGCGGAGACTACATCGACGGTTCCGCCCGTCCCTGGGCCGTTCCTGAGACTCCGGACGAGGTGAACCGCGCCGACGCAGTGGCTCGCCACGGCGGTGACATCCAGGGAATTATGGACCATCTGGACTATATCGCAGAGCTTGGAGCCACCGCTATCTGGTCTACCCCGCTGCTGCTCGACAACCAGGACCACGAGTCGTACCACGGCTATGCCTGCGCCGACTATTACCATATCGACCCTCGCTTCGGCGACAATGAGCTATACAAGAGTTTCGTCGATGCAGCCCACCAGCACGGCATCAAGGTCATCATGGACATCGTGACCAATCACTGCGGCACCGCACACTGGTGGATGCAGGATGCTCCTTTCAAGGACTGGTATCACAGCGCGGAGCCCTACACCCAGATGAACGCCCTGTTCTCGGTCTATATGGACCCCAACGCTTCAATCCGCGACCGCGAGCGCCAGGAGAGCGGCTGGTTCGTACCCTCGATGCCCGACATGAACCTCGACAATCCATACGTGCTGAAGTATTTCCAGCAGTGGGCAGTCTGGTGGGTGGAATATGCAGGGCTTGACGGCCTGCGCGTCGACACCTACCCCTACAACGAACCCGTGCCAATGTCGCAGTGGTGCAAGGCCGTCACCGATGAATATCCCAATATGAACATTGTGGGTGAATGCTGGGACAGGAACATCCCGCAGCTGGCCTACTGGCAGAAGGACAACCCCAACGTGGACGGCTTCAATTCCAACCTGCCGTCCATCATGGACTTCCCTCTGGAGAGCGCCATCAAGACCGCCCTCTGCGAAGACTACGTCAACTGGGACGAGGGCATGACCCGCATCTACACTGTCATCGCACAGGATTTCGCTTACCACGATCTCAGCCATATGATGACCTTCTTCGCCAACCACGACCACGCCCGTACCGGTGACGTGCTCAGGGAAGATCCGGAACGTATGAAACTCGCCATCACCCTGCTCGCAACCCTCCGCGGCATTCCCCAGCTATACTATGGCGACGAAATGATGTTCCTGGAGCGCAAGGACGTGCCCAGCCACGACGGCGCCAAGCGCATCGACTTCCCGGGAGGATGGGACGGCGACAGCTTCAGCCTCTTCGACAAGGATGGCCGTGAACTTGCTCCTCGCGAGTATCAGTTCGCCGAAGAACTGCACGACTACACAGCAAACCTCTTCAACTGGCGCAAGGGCAGCAAGGCCGTACAGGACGGCAAGACCCTGCACTTCCTCTCGCGCGCCAACATCGGCGACAGGAACATCACCGACAACACATACGCATATTTCCGCTACACGGACACTGACGCCGTGTTCGTATATATCAACAACAGCTTCGAGCCGCACGCCCTCGACTGGGACCATTACCGCGAATTTGTGGAAGGCCCCGTCAACGGCCGCGACGTGCTCACAGGAGAGAGCATTACCCTGCGCAACGGCATTACGATAGCTCCGAAGAGCGCTCTCGTAGTTGAATTCAAACGCTGATGAGAAGAATCTGCACCATACTGGCCCTTGCGGCTCTCTGTACCTGTGCGTTCGCACAGAGGTCCGAAACCCTGCTACGGGACTGGACCTTCAACGGTACTGAAAAGGTCCGCATACCCCACGACTGGGCGATAACCGGACCTTTCGACCGCAGCATCGACCTGCAGGTGGTAGCCATCCGCCAGAACGGCGAGACCGAAGCAAGCGAGAAAACTGCACGCAGCGGCGGTCTGCCCTGGATCGGTAAGGGTTTCTACGAGTGCACTGTAAATATTGACAAAACTCCCGGAATGAGATGTACACTTCTTTTCGACGGAGCAATGTCAAATGCCAAAGTTTATGTCAACGGACAATTCGCGGGCGAATGGCCTTACGGCTACAACTCCTTCTGTTTCGATGTCTCTGATCTGGTGAAAAACGGCAGCAACGATATTCGCGTCGATCTCGAGAACCTCCCTGGAAGTTCACGATGGTATCCCGGCGCCGGACTGTACCGCAACGTCCACCTTATCCTGACCGGAGAAACCCGCATTCCCGTCTGGGGCACGCAGATCACAACCCCTGAAGTTTCGCCTGACAACGCTCTCGTTTCTGTAAGGACAGAAGTCGAAGGCCCGCTTGACGGGGTTACCGTACTCACCGAAATCCTGTATAAAGGTCAGGTTGTTGCGAAATCTGCCGAATCTCCGGCCGCCGGTCTCCTTGAGCAGCAGATCAGACTCGAGAATCCGGCCCTCTGGAGTCCCGAGGCCCCGAATCTGTACAAGGCTGTAACCATCCTGCGCAAAGGTCAGCAAGAGATAGACCGTTACGAAACCGTATTCGGAGTAAGGAGTGTTTCCGTGACCGCTGAGGGTGGCTTCCAGCTTAACGGACAACGCCGGCAGTTCAAGGGAGTATGCCTGCATCACGACCTCGGACCGCTCGGTGCTGCAGTGAACGAATCGGCGATACGCCGGCAGCTGGGCATCCTCAAGGATATGGGCTGCGACGCAATCCGCACTTCCCACAACATGCCTGCCCCCGAACTGGTACAGCTCTGCAATGAGATGGGCTTCATGATGATGCTGGAGCCTTTCGACGAGTGGGACATAGCCAAGTGTGAAAACGGTTATCATCTCCTGTTCGACGAGTGGGCTGAGCGCGATATGGTCAACATGCTTCGCCACTATCGCAATGATCCGTGTGTAGTGATGTGGAGCATAGGCAACGAAGTCCCTTCGCAGGGCTCGCCCGGAGGCATAGAGACAGCCCGCTTCCTGCAGGACATCTGCCACCGCGAAGATCCCACCCGTCCGGTAACCTGCGGAATGGACCAGGTCTGGACGGTAAACCGCAACGGCTTTGCAGCCGCCATCGATGTACCTGGATACAACTACCGCACGCATTTCTTTCTGGAAGGCATCGGGATGCTCCCTCAGGGATACATTCTCGGCAGCGAGACAGCATCATGCATAAGCTCCCGCGGAGTGTATCATTTCCCTGCAGAAAAGGTCTTCAGCGCAACCACACCCGACCTTCAGTGCTCTTCATACGACGAGGACGCATGCTCATGGAGCAACATCCCTGACATCGACTTCGCCCTTGCCGACGACTACCCCTGGTATCTCGGACAGTTCGTGTGGACAGGCTTCGACTATCTCGGCGAGCCCCACCCCTACGATACAGACGCCTGGCCCAGCCATAGCTCTTACTTCGGCATAGTTGACCTTGCCGGCATACCCAAGGACCGTTTCTGGCTTTACCGCAGCGTGTGGAACACCACCTCGCCAACTCTTCACATCCTCCCGCACTGGACCTGGCCCGGAAGAGAGGGAGAAACAACCCCTGTTTACGTCTATACTTCCTGGCCTTCCGCAGAGCTTTTCGTCAACGGTGTTTCTCAAGGCGTACGGACGAAACGTACTGACGCACCCGCTACAGACGGCAGCCAGAGGGCCGATGTGGAAGACCGCTACCGTCTGATGTGGAAAGATGTCGTCTACGAACCCGGAACTGTCCTGGTGGTTGCGTATGACTCCGACGGCAAGGAAGCTGGCCGCGACAGCGTGGTAACTGCCGGAGCCCCTGCCAGACTTGCTGCCGAAGCTTCTTTCGTTTCAGACAACCTTTCATTCATTACCGTATCTGTATTGGATAAGGCAGGAATTCCTGTTCCGACAGCCGACAACTCCATAAGCGTTCGTGTGCGCGGTCGCGGGCTGAAATTCAAGGCCATCGCAAACGGCGATGCGACCTGTCTGGAGTCTTTCCAGCAGCCTGGGATGCATCTGTTCAGCGGAAAGCTCACAGTCATAGTCGAGAGCACCGGCAAACCCGGGAAGGGCGTGGTCGTTCTCGGCGGCAAAGGACTCAAGAAAACAAAAATCAGAATCATATGAAAAGAATAATCATCGTTGCTCTGGCAGCGTTCACCCTCATCTTAGGAGCGTGCAACCGCAAGGCCGCCGAAACTCCCCTGCATCCTGACTGGACCTACAACACCGTGGTCTATGAGGTCAACATCCGCCAGTTCTCTCCTGAAGGCACCTTCAAGGGCGTAGAGGCTCAGTTGCCCCGCCTGAAGGATCTGGGTGTCGACATCCTCTGGCTGATGCCTATGTATCAGATCGGCGTCGAAGGGCGCAAGGGCACCCTCGGATCTTATTATGCAATTTCCGACTACACCGCCGTCAATCCCGAGTTCGGCACGATGGAGGACTTCGAGGACCTGCTGGCCGCCGCTCACAAGGCCGGGTTCAAGGTGATACTCGACTGGGTTGCCAACCAGACCGCCCCGGACAACGTGTGGATGAACACCAAGCCCGCCGATTTCTACGAGAGGGACGCTGACGGCAATGCCATCTGGGAGTACGACTGGACTGACACCCGCAGCCTCAACTACGAGAACGAAGCCGTATGGGCCGCCCAGGACGAATGTATGCGTTTCTGGCTGGAGAAAGGTGTTGACGGTTTCCGCTGCGACGCCGCAGCCGAAGTTCCCGCCAAGTTCTGGAAGGGCATCCTCCCGGGTATAAAGAAAGATTATCCGGACATCTACCTTCTTGCAGAGGCAGAGAACCCCGCACTCACCGACCCGAAGGAGACTTTCGACGCCTCATATGCATGGGCGCTCCACCATATGCTGAACGACGTGGCCCAGGGCACCAAGACAGTGAAGGATATCAAGAAATACCTGACCAAGGACGACGCCTGGATGGGGCCTGCAAACTTCCGCCTTATGTTCACATCCAACCACGACGAGAACTCGTGGTCCGGCAGCGAGTTCGAAAGAATGGGAGATGCCGCCAAGGTGATGGAAGTGCTCTGCTTCACCCTTCCGAAGGGCCAGCCGCTGGTATATACCGGTCAGGAGATCGGCCTCACCCGCCGTCTGGAGTTTTTCGAGAAGGATCCCATCGACGACTGGTCAGCCAATGAATATACATCTTTCATCCGTGAGCTCGTGGCTTTCCGCCACGCTCATCCCTGCCTTGCAGCCGGCGAGAAAGGCGCTCCCGCCAAGATTATCAAGAAGGTGCCCAAAGGCGTTCTTGCCTTCACCCGCGAGGCTGACGGCGATGCCGTAACCGTATATGCCAACCTCACTCCCGAACCTGTGGATGTGACTGTCGGCAAAGAGAAAATAACCCTCCAGCCCTGGGGTTGGAAATTGTTCTGACGATGAGAACACGTACGATATCATTGCTGGCAGCTGCATTGTTGCTTGCAGCCTGCACTTCAGCGCCGCAGCTCACCCCGCAGGCCGAGCTTGCTTCTCCTGACGGAACTCTGAAAATGACCTTCAGCATCGACGGCAAGGGAACTCCGTACTATTCACTTGTATGCGACGGCACTGACGTGGTGCTGCCTTCCCGTCTCGGCTTCGAGATGAGGGGTGCCGTAAAGGCCACTGAACTGACTTACGATGAGGAGCGTCCCGGCAAGGTTGACGCCCAGCCGCCTTTCTCCCTTCATGACGGATTTACTGTAAAAGGCATCGAGACTGATTCGTTCGACGAGGTCTGGGAGCCTGTCTGGGGCGAGGAATCGCAGATCCGCAACCACTATAACGAACTGCTTGTCCATCTCTCGAAAGATAACGGGGAAAGGCTGCTAGACATCCGTTTCCGCCTCTTCGACGACGGACTCGGACTCCGCTACGAATTCCCGGGCGGCCAGAAGGAGTCGTACCTCTGCATCAAGGAGGAACTCACCGAGTTCGCCATGGCTGACGACGCCACCTGCTGGTGGATTCCCGGCGACTACGACACACAGGAATACGAATATACAGAGTGCCGGATCTCGGAGATCGGGAAACATTTCCGCGACAAGATGCGCGGCAACTCCTCGCAGACTCTCTTCAGCAAGACCGGCATCCAGACATCAGTCCAGATGCATCTTCAAAACGGACTCTGGGTCAACATCCACGAGGCCGCCCTGGTGGACTTCCCCTGTATGCACCTCGAGGCTGACTGCGCCCGCCACTCGTTCCGCGCATGGCTGACTCCGGACGCCCAGGGTTACAAGGGTAATGTGCAGACTCCTGCGGTTTCTCCCTGGAGAACGGTCCAGGTGGCCCGCAGCGCGACTGAACAGCTCGCCAGCCGTCTGGTGCTCAACCTCAACGAGCCCTGCGCCATCGAAGACGTGAGCTGGATCCACCCTGTGAAATATATGGGAGTATGGTGGGAGATGATTGCCGGCGCCTCAAGCTGGAACTACACCGACGATTTCCAGTCAGTGAAACTGGGAGTCACCGACTACTCCTCTGCAAAGCCTAACGGCCGCCACGGCGCCAACAACGAGAAGGTGCGCCGCTACATCGACTTCGCCGCGGCCAACGGCTTCGACGCGGTTCTGGTGGAAGGATGGAACATAGGATGGGAAGACTGGGCCAACTGCGACAAGGACTATGTGTTCGACTTCCTCACCCCCTACCCCGATTTCGACATCGAGGCTCTCAACGCTTATGCGCACTCCAAGGGCATCAAGCTCGTGATGCACCACGAGACCTCTTCCAGCCCGCGCAATTACGAGAGGCATCTGGAAGCAGCATACAGCCTGATGAACCGCTACGGCTACGACGCCGTGAAGTCAGGATATGTAGGAGACATCCTGCCGCAGGGAATGTACCACTACAACCAGTGGATGGTGAACCACTACCAGTACTGCATCACAGAGGCGGCCCGCCATCACATCATGGTCAACGCCCACGAGGCTGTCAGGCCGACGGGGCTCTGCCGCACCTGGCCGAACCTCATCGGCAACGAATCGGCGATGGGCACAGAGTACCAGGCCTTCGGAGGCATCGCTCCGGGCCATACCGCCATCCTGCCCTTCACCCGTCTCAACGGCGGTCCTATGGACTACACTCCCGGCATCTTCGAGCAGAATCTCAAGGAGTGGTGCGGCAACGACTCGTGGGTCAACTCGACCATCTGCGGCCAGCTGGCTCTCTATGTGACGATGTATTCTCCTCTGCAGATGGCTGCCGACACTCCCGAGCATTACAGCCGCTTCCCGGACGCTTTCCAGTTCATCAAGGACGTGGCTGTGGACTGGGACGAGAGCAGATATCTCTTTGCCGAGCCCATGCATTATCTGGTAGCCGCCCGCAAGTCGAAGGGTGACGGCCGGTGGTTCTGCGGAGGAGTCACCGACGGCGAAGCACGCACCTTCAGCATCCCTCTGAACTTCCTGGAGGAGGGCCGCTACGAAGCTACAGTATACACCGACGCCCCGGACGCACATTTCAGAAACAATCCCAAAGCATATAACATTAATAAAGCAGAAGTTTCCGCCGCTGACAGCATCGAAGTGACCATGGCCCCCGGCGGAGGTTTTGCCATAAGTTTTACACGATTATAATTCTGAGCGAACGATTGTCATTCTGAGCGAAGCGAAGAATCTAATACAATATAAAATGAAAGTAACATTCAGCATAGAATACCGCACGGAGTGGGGTGAGAGCCTCGCCCTCGTCCTTCAGGACCGTAAATACCCTATGGCCTGGGGTGATGGCGCTGTCTGGAGCGTCACGGTCAGCTGTACTGCTGCAGCTATCAAAGATTATTGCTATGTCGTAATGCGCGACGGGCTGGTCACACGACCCGAGTGGTCTCATCATTCCGCCAAGGCGCCTAAAGGGGCCAAGGCTCTCGAGATCACAGACAGGTGGATAGACTGTCCTATTCCCGGATGTCCGTTCACCAGCAGGCATCAGGCCGAAAGGTTTGACCGTCCCGGATTCCGCGGCGCCGGCACCGCCATTCCCGTTTTCTCACTGCGCACGGCCGATGATTTCGGTATCGGTGATTTCCGTGACTTGAGACCGGTGGTGGACTGGGCTGCCGCCACTGGCCAGTGCATCATCCAGCTGCTTCCCGTCAACGACACCACCCGCAAGGGTGAATGGCAGGATTCTTATCCTTACAGCCCCATTTCGACTTTTGCCCTGCATCCGCTGTATATGCGTCTTCAGGATATCGGCGTTCCTGCCGACAAGGCTTTTCTCAAGGAGCAGGCTGCCTTGAATGCTCTTCCCGAGCTCGATTATCCGAGGGTTTTCAAGTCGAAGATGGCTCTGATCCGCAAGGCGTTCAAGGATCACGGCGCCACCGACCTGGCATCCGCAGCCTGCAAGAAGTTCATCAAGGAAAATGCGGCCTGGCTGTCCGAGTATGCCGAGTTCTGCGCCAAGCGCGACAAACTCGAGCCCGAGTACTATGTGTGGATGCAGTTCCATCTGGACCGACAGTTCTCAGAGGAGGTCGCTTACGCCCGCTCGAAGGATGTCCACTTCAAAGGTGACCTTCCTATCGGAGTGAGTGCAGACAGTGCCGAGGCTTACTGGCATCCCGAGCTGTTCAATCTGGATTCTTCCACTGGCGCTCCGCCGGACTACTTCTCTACCGACGGCCAGAACTGGGGCTTTCCTACCTACAACTGGGAGGAGATGGCAAAGGATGATTACGCCTGGTGGAAAGCTCGCCTGCGCAAGATGAGCCAGTATTTTGACGCTTTCCGTATCGACCATATTCTCGGATTCTTCCGTATCTGGGAAATCCCTGTCGAGTACAAGAGCGGCATGATGGGACATTTCAATCCTGCCCTGCCCTATTCTTTAAGAGAAATTCAGGATATGGGGCTTCCTGTCGACGGTCTGTTCCATCCGGACCCCCGTCATCCAGGAATGTATCAGCCTCTGATCGCTCCGGCTTCTGCCGGTCTTCCCCAATGGCAGCAGGAGCGTTTCGGCGCTCTCTACAATGATTTCTTCTATCACCGTCACGATGAGTTCTGGCGTCGCAATGCCGAGCATAAGCTTCCTGAACTTCTTGGGGCTACCGGTATGCTGGCTTGCGGTGAGGACCTCGGCATGGTGCCCGACTGCGTTCCCGGCGTGATGGACCACTGGAAGATCCTGTCACTCAAGATGCGCGGCATGGAACAGGAGGGTCCTTGGAAGGAGCTCAGTGTCTGTGCTACTTCCAGCCACGATATGGAGACTCTCCGTATGCAGAGTCCTCACGATCCTTCTGCAGCGGAGTGCCGCGATGCTCTCATAGAGTTCTTGCAATCGCCTTCCATGCTTGCTATTTTCCCTCTGCAGGACTGGCTGTCGATTGATGAGAATCTGCGCAGGCCCGAGCGGAACGAAGAGCGCATCAACCAGCCTGCCGATCCCCATCATCACTGGCGGTTCCGTATGCATTTTGATCTTCGCCAGCTGAACAAAGAGGCTACATTCACCTACTCTGTCAGGGATCTGGTCAAGGCCAGCGGCAGGTAGGGCTTTAGGGGCAGATCCTGTAAGGCTTGCCTCCAAACAGCAAAGGCCACTCTCTCGAGTGGCCTTTGGTTTTATAGCGATTACTTGTTAATTCAGGTATCCGGGGTTCTGGTAAACCTGCTTTTCTTCATCAGTCATCTCAAGACCGTTAAGATGGTCGATTGGGATAGGCCTGATATAATGGTGCGGTTCGATGACCCTCTTGTAGGTATGTTCTACAGGGTCGTTCTTTGTGAATTCCTGTGTCATCCTGTACGTAGCGGCCCTCTCATTCCAGGTCTGCGTGCGGACCAGGTCAAACCAGCGTCTTGATTCACCGAAGAACTCGCGGCTGTATTCATCCATCAGCCAGTCCAGGGTTACGACAGCGGGCGTCTCGGCAACCAGTTCGGCGCTGTAGTCGTATGATACAGCCTTCTGGTCAGCAACGGAGAAATTCCATTTGCCGGCACGTGCCCTGATCACCTTCATCAGGTCAGAAGCACTCTTGCTGCCGGTGGCTCCCTTGACATAGGCTTCAGCAGCGACAAAGTAGAGTTCTGCGAAACGGGCGATGACCAGCGGGCGGAAGTTGCCTGAGTTAGGTGCTCCGGGTTCGTTGTCAGCCTTGTCCGTACGATAGACAGAAGTCTTCCAGGGACCGGGGTAGTTGTTTCGTCCGATGTGGTTCGGCTCGATGACAAAGGCTGACTCGCCTTCCATCTCTCCGCCAGCATAAGCTGAAGGACCCTTCATGTCCTTGATACCGGGTCTGTCCATAGGGTATACGACCGTTCCGGGAGCGAGGTTCTTCGACAGGAACTTCAGGATGACTCCGTCATACTCGACAGGAAGATTGTTTGCGCCATAGACCACGTTGTCTTTGCCCTTGTTGTTGTATCTTGAGTAGTTCTGCCTGTATGCCAGGTTGAAGGTGATGTCAAGACGGCTGTCGTGGTCGTTGGTGAAGATATTGTAGAATACCTCGTGCGTAGGAGCCATACGGGTCCAAGGACGTCCGTAGCCCTGCTCGGCCGAACGGGTGATGGCAGTTCCGGACACCCATTCCTCGACACCGCTGCCGCTTATCTTACGCTCGGGTTTCAGACCGGCCCTGATATATGTGTAGTTCGGATTGTGATACCAGAACTCGCAGTTGTCAGGAGCGCCGCCACCACTGGTTGTCAGGTCCGTTCCGCCATACTGGACGTTGTCGATGGTATAGTCGGCGTAGAGAAGGAACTCTTTCGAATATTTGTTCGCACCCTTCCAGAGGTCGTATTCCGTTGCCTCCAGACCATAGATACCGGGAGCTTTGTCTATTCCTTCAAGTGCGATATTATAAGCTTCCTGGAACATGCCTTTTGCCTTGGAAGCATCCCTGACTACTGAATGGGAAACACCCTCTGCATTTGTCGTGGTTTCGGGATATGTGGGGATATTCTTCGGGTTCTCGTTCCACCACGCGTAGGTCAGATATGCCTTGGCGAGAAAGAGTCTGGCCACGGTCTTGGTGACTGCACCCTTTACGCGGGGAGTATCAGGAAGATTGTCGACAGCGTACTTGAAATCGGGGATAATGCATTTGTCGTAGATTTCATCTACCGTATTGCGGATCGATGTTCGGCTGGGAGTGGCGTTGAATTTCAGCTCGCCTGAACCGAGATCCAGAGGAATGCCGCCGAAAGTCTGGACCAGCAGGAAGTAGTCGAAAGCCCTGAAGAAATAGGCTTCTGCCAGCAATGCCGGCGCGACGCCGTTCTTCTCGCCGTTCTCGATAACACCGTTGGCGGTATTGATATTGCCGAAGCATTCTGTCCATGTCGATGATGCAGGGTTCTGGGAAGCGGACCACTGTGTGGTACCCTCGCCCATATCTGCAACCTGATGCTCAATACGGGCCGAGCCGCCGCAGGTGAATTCATCTGTGCCGGGGCCCATCTGGTTTATCATATTACCACCGCCGTATACATTTCTCAGATGGTAATACATGAAGTTCAATCCGCCTTCCACGCCTGCTTCTGTATTGAAATAAGAAGGGACGAAAAGCGTTCTCGGCTGTTCCTTCAGGAAGTCTTCCCCGCAGGAAACCGTGACAAAGGCGAGAATAGTTAAAAACGCTAAATATTTTATTGATTTCATGGCTATTCTGACTTTTGGTTAAAATGACAAGTTAAGACCGAGCAGATAATTGACTGTCGGAGGAGTATTCTGAGACACTGCATAAGCTCCGCTGTTGGAAACAGGACGGATTCCGGTCTCTTTGTAGAACGGTGAGTAGATCACGAACGGATTCTGGATCGTAGCATACAGGCGGCAGTTCCTCAGACCGAACTGTTTCACAACCTTGATGTTTGACAGGTTGTAGCCGAGGGTGATGGTATTGACGAGTATATTGGAGCCGTCCCATCTTGAAGCGGTCTCGATGTATTTCGCATTGTCACCTCCTGATGTCGCTCCGCCGGGAGCAGGGAATCTCACATTCGGTGTCTCCGGTGTCCAGTAGTCTACCAGAACGTTGTTGCGGCGGCCGGACAGAAGGTTCTGATATCCGTTGTGGATATTAGATGTCATCATACCTCCTGCCTGGAAGCTGCCGACTACAGAGAAATCGAATCCTTTCCACGACAGTGTGGTATTGAAACCGCCCTGGAAGATCGGCTCGTTCGTCATGATGATCTTGTCGTCGTCGCCGATAACCCTTACAGGATTGCCCTCTGTATCATACTCTCCGTTATACTGAACCTTGATCATTCCGACGTTTCCGCCAGGCTCGAGTTTCTGCCTGAGCTCTTCTTCGTCCTGCTGCCAGAGTCCTTCATATTTGTATTCGCGGAACGAGTTGACAGGATAGCCCACATACCAGTTGTTGGCCCTGTCTTCGTGCTGGCCTGATGCCAGTTCCACGATCTCGTTGTGATTGTGATAGATGTTCAGGCCTGCGGTCCAGGTGAATCCGTCGCCGCGGTGCTGGATGATCGTACCGTTCACCGTGAACTCGAGACCGTTGTTCATCGTCTTGCCGACATTGGCGGTATAGCTGTCGACGCCAGCCGTTGAAGGAAGGTTGATCGTCATCAGCAGGTCGTGGGTGAGTACATGATAATACTCGATGCTACCGTTGAGCCTGCCGTTGAAGAAACCGTAGTCAAGTCCGAGGTTCCACGTCTCTGAATATTCCCATCCGAGATCGTTGTTGGGGAGCGATGTGACATAGTATGCTGTCACATAGTCGGTGTCATAGTTGTAGTACTTCGTTGAAAGACGTCCCAGCGTAGCATAAGGTGATATGGACTGGTTTGATGTCTGTCCGTATCCTGCCCTGATCTTCAGCATGTCAACCCAGGTCACGTTGTCCATGAAGTCCTCGTTGCTGATGTTCCATCCGACGGAAACTGCAGGGTATGTGTGCCATTTCCTGCCTTCGGCAAGTCTTGAGGATCCGTCGGAACGCACCGTAGCCGAGATCATATACTTGTTGGCGTATGAATACATCACACGGCCCATCCACGACATCAACGTGCTCTTGCTGTATGACTGCCTGTTCGGGGTGAAGGTCAGGTCGCCTGCGCCGTCGCCCATATAGTAGTACAGCATATAGTCGGCAGGAACGCCGCGTGAAGAGAAACTGTTGCCGTAGCTCATGTTGGATTCCGCAGAGAACATTCCGGTGATGTTCAGGTTATGTACATCGTTGAACGTCCTGTTGAACGTCAGAAGGTTCTCGAGTGTCCAGTTCTTGCTCAGGCTCCAGGAGCGGCTTGCAGATGCAGGCTCCGTGAGAACGCTGTTCAGGATACCTTGGCCCCTGTAGGTTCCGGTCTCGTTCAGGCGGATATTATAACCGCCGTTCAGACGGTATTTCAGTCCTTTGAGGAACGGGGCCTCGACCTCTACATAAGCGTTGTTGTATGCGGTATAGCGCATCGACTCGTTGATGTTCTTGTCTGCAATCTCATACATCAGTTCGCGGGTCTTGACCACATAGTTCTGGTCCTTAGGCATAGCGATGGGGCCGCGCCTGATCTCGCCGTTCTCGTCGTAAGGGCTTACCATAGGAGTCAGGTCCACCTGCGCACCGCCGGCACCCTGGCCGTAGTTCTTGTTCGTTCCGAGATTCGTTGAGAAACCAGCTGAAATATATCTGTTTATCTTCTGGTCTATGCTAGCCCTCACATTGACCCTGTCGAATCCTTCTGTAGGGATGTTCGACTCGTCCTTGTAATAGCTTGCGCCGAGGGAGAAGTTGCCTCCGTTGGTGCTTCCGGTTATGGAAAGGTTGTTCTGGAATGCATATCCGGGCTCATAGTAGATTGCCTGCCAGTCCGTGTCGTACAGGTCCCTGTGCTCGTCGGCTCCGTCGATGTATTTCTGCGCGAGGTCCCTGAGTGCAGTCAGCTGAGCCGTATTCATGAACGGATAGGCAAGCCATTGCTTGTACATACCATACGTGTTGAAATTGACTCTTACCGGAGAGCCCTGCTGGCCATGCTCAGTCGTGATCATTATCACACCGTTCGCTCCCCTGGATCCGTAGATGGCGGTCGATGACGCATCCTTCAGGATATCGATGCTCTTCACATCGTCCGTGTTGATGTCAGACAGGCTTCCTGAGAAAGGAATTCCGTCCAGCACGATCAGAGGGTCGTTGCTCGCTGACAGCGAACGCGTACCGCGGATGCGGATTCGCATCGTCGCTCCAGGTTTGGTAGAGGTCTGCCTCATCTCGACTCCTGCGACGCGGCCCTGGAGGGCTGAGGTGATATCACTGGCCGGAATCTGCCTGAGCACATCCTGGCTCACTGATGAGATTGAACCGGTCACGTCCGATTTCTTGGCTGTACCGTAACCGATGACTACTGTTTCTTCCAGAAATTCACTATCCTCCTCGAGAGTTATCTCAAATGTGCTTCTGCTGCCGGTAGCCACCTCGACTGTTTTATAGCCGATACTGGAAATGTTCAGAATGGCATTCTGGGGGACGGTCAGCGAGAACCGACCATCATCTGCCGTAGCCGTACCGATCCGGGTATTGCCGACGACAAATACTGAGGCTCCGACAACCGGTTGTCCTCCTGTATCTTTGACGACACCTGTCACGGTGCGGTTCTGCGCCAGCGCCGGAGTACTCCAGCCCAGCATGAGAAGGGTGATGATTACACCCGTCAACTTAAAAATGTGTTTTAACATAGATTATTTGTTTTAGGGGAATTTGCCTTTCCGTAAATATACAAAAAAAACTGCGGACCAAGAAACACTCGGTCCGCAGCTATTATTCCGAAACGAAGGAAGCCTAGGCGTTGCGCGCTTCGATTTCGCGGTTGATCTCATCCATTCTCTCGTCGCTCAGTTCATACTTGCTGATGATGTAGATAGCAAGCAGCAGAAGCAGGGCGGGAATGACGCAGACTAGCCAGAGGATACCCTGGAGAGCCAGTGGAGTCTGCTGGGCGGCGTCGGCATTGAAACCGACCCATGCGAGCACGAGACCCGGAACCACGCCTCCGAGAGCCATACCGGCCTTGAAGAAGATTCCGGTGAGGGCGTTCACAATACCTGCAATGCGCTTGCCGGTGGTGTATTCACCGTAAGATATCACCTCAGGCACGAGAGCCCACATATATCCGGTAGCCGTGATGATACCGGTAGACTTCACGAACTGTGCGAGGCAGAGCAGGAAGAAGTTGCTCTTGGTAGCAGGGATGGAAACGAAAGTGTACATCATAGCCATACCAAGGATAGCCACGCCGAGGAAGAGGTAGAACATACCCTTCTTTCCTATCTTGCGTTTGATGGCCGGCACGAGCGGCATGAAGATGAAGGCAGGTATGGTTCCAAGCCACATGAACAATGTGGTGAGGAGCGGAGTGGCTCCGACGTTGAAGGTCATGAAGTATGCATCTGCGGCGTTGCTGACGCTCATCATTGCAAAAGCAGTGATAAAGAAGAATGCAAGCACGCGGAGCGGCTTGTTGCGGCCGAACTCTTTCCACAGGTCGCTGACCTTCACGTTGGCGGACTCCTTCTCATCCATGACTACTCTCTCCTTGCACTTGGAGAAGCAGAAGAACAGCAGAGCCAGGCCGACCAGCGCGAAAATCGTCATAGTGATGAACCAAGCGCCTGCAGCTTCCGGAGTATTGTAAACCGCAGTCATCTTGCCGGTGGCAGGATCGAGCACCTTCGGGGCGAAGATTGCAATGATGATGGGCAGAGACTTCACGCAGAGGGCTCCGAGATTCGCCATGAACATACGGGTGGACGTCAGGATGGTAATCTCGTTGGTGTCACGGGTCAGCGAAGCGTTCAGGGCGCCATAGGGCACATTCACCAGAGTGTAGCACATGGACATGCCTACATAGGTGATGTATGCGTAGAGCAGCGAGCCGCTGAAGCCGTTCCAGAAGCAGAGGATTGCCAGGCCCACCAGCGGGATACCGCCGAGTACGAGCCATGAACGATACTTGCCCCACTTGGGATTGCGCTTGTCGACGATGGTTCCTACGACAGGATCCCAGAGGACATCCACCAGGCGGACGATGAGGAACATCAGGGCGGCAGCGCCCGGCTTGAGTCCGAAAACGTTAGTGTAAAAGAAGAGCAGCCAGATGCTGATGGTCTGGTAGACCAGGTTCTGGGCCATATCTCCGGCACCGAAACCTATTCTCTGGCCCCAGGACAACTTATAGAAGCCTTTTGATTCTTTTGTTGAAGTTTCAGCCATAGTATTTAGTGTTAGATTTGACTAGAAAGGTTTGAAACCGACAGCCTCGCGGGCCAGCTGCAGAGTTGCGGCGGCAGAAGCGCGGGCCTTGTCGCGACCCAGCGCAGTCACGCGGTGCAGATAGTCCGAATCATTGTATATTGCGTCGATCCTTTCCCTGATGGGAGCCACGGTGGCGCATATGTCGGCAGCAAGCTGCTTCTTCATGTCGCCGTAGCGGATTGAACAGTCGTTCCATTTTTCCTCGAAGAAAGCCACTGTCTGAGGCTCGCTGACTAGTTTCATCAGGGTGAAGAGATTCTCGATCACCTCCGGTTTCGGAGAGTTCGGCTCAGTAGGGCCGCTGTCAGTGACCGCTCTCATCACTTTCTTGGTGATGGACTTGTCGTCCTCGTAGAGGTATACGCCGTTACCTTCGCTCTTCCCCATCTTGCCGCTTCCGTCGAGGCCCGGAACCTTGATCAGGTCATCGCCGAAGTTGAAGGCCTGAGGCTCGGGGAACACGTCCACGCCGTACATATGGTTGAAGCGACGGGCCAGCAGGCGGGCAATCTCGAGATGCTGCTCCTGATCCTTGCCCACCGGAACGTATTTCGAACGATGGATGAGGATGTCGGAAGCCATCAGCACGGGATAGGTCAGCAGGCCGGTGTTTACGTTGTCGGGCTGAAGGCGCACCTTGTCCTTGAAGGAAGCCGTACGCTCCATCTCACCCTTGTATGCCAGCATATTCAGCAGGACGTAAAGCTCGGACACCTCCGGCACGTCGCTCTGCACGTAGAGGGCGCATTTCTCCGGATCGAGACCTGCGGCCAGATATTCGGAAAGGATGATGCGGACCGAGTTGTGGAAGTCTGCGGGGTGCGGGTGTGTTGTCAGTGAGTGCAGGTCAGCTATGAAAAAGTAGCACCTGTGGGTTTCCTGTATCTTTACAAAGTTTCGCAGCGCCCCGAAATAATTGCCAAGGTGAAGATGGCCGGTAGGGCGTATGCCGCTGAGAACGATATCCATATAATAACTTAGTCTTTGATGTTGGTGAGAACTTCACGGATCTTGGCCTCGATCTCGTCTGCGAGCTGGGGATTGTCCAGAAGTATCTGTTTGACGGCGTCGCGGCCCTGGCCGATCTTGGTGTCTCCATAGCTGAACCAGCTGCCGGCCTTGTTGATGATATTGTATTCGACGCCCAGGTCGATGATTTCGCCGATCTTGGAGATGCCTTCTCCGAAGACGATGTCGAATTCAGCCTTGCGGAAAGGCGGGGCCATCTTGTTCTTCACGATCTTAACACGGGTGCGGCTGCCGGTGGCATCGTCACCGTCCTTGAGCTGTCCTATCTTGCGCACGTCGATACGGACTGAAGCATAGAACTTCAGGGCATTGCCGCCGGTGGTGACCTCAGGATTGCCGAACATCACGCCGATCTTCTCGCGGAGCTGGTTGATGAAGATGCAGCATGTGTTGGTGCGTGAAATGTTTGCGGTGAGTTTGCGGAGAGCCTGGCTCATCAGGCGGGCGTGGAGGCCCACCTTGCTGTCGCCCATCTCCCCTTCTATCTCAGCCTTCGGAGTGAGGGCCGCCACGGAGTCGATGACGATGATGTCTATGGCGCCGCTGCGGATGAGGTTGTCGGCGATTTCCAGAGCCTGCTCGCCGTTGTCAGGCTGCGAGATGAGCAGAGTATCCACGTTGACACCGAGATTCTTGGCGTAGGTGCGGTCGAAAGCGTGCTCGGCGTCGATGATTGCAGCGATGCCGCCGGCTTTCTGAGCCTCTGCTATCGCATGGATCGCCAGAGTGGTCTTACCGCTGGATTCCGGTCCGTAGATTTCAATGACGCGGCCGCGGGGATAACCTCCGATGCCGAGTGCGTGGTCGAGCCCGATAGAGCCCGAAGCGATTGTAGAAACTGAACAATCAGGCTGATCTCCCAATTTCATGATTGTCCCTTTGCCAAAATCCTTCTCGATTTTCGAGATGGTGGCCTGCAGAGCCTTGAGCTTCTCCAAGTTCGGTTCGGCCTGCTTTTTTTCTTCTTCTTTAGCCATAATGTTGATTGTTTTGATTTTAAATCGCTGATGTTTATTAGTAGGCAAATTTAATTTTTTTCATACTTTTACACAAGATATATTTCGTATGGAAACTGTCCTTCTGGGGATGAATCTTTCGGAACTTCAGACCTTGTGCAATGACCAGGGGCTGCCTCGTTTTGCTGCAAAACAGATGGCAGACTGGCTCTACAAGAAGAAGGTGCAGGACATTTCCCAGATGACGAATCTCTCGAAAGCGGCCAGGGAAAAACTTTCCCGGACCTGCGTTGTAGGATGCAGCCGGCCGGCCGGCTGCATCGTTTCCACCGACGGCACGAAGAAATACACCTTCCCCACTTCGGGAGGCAGATTCGTCGAGGCCGTCATGATTCCTGACGGAGACAGGGCAACCGTATGCGTATCCTGCCAGGCAGGGTGCAAGATGGGATGCAAGTTCTGCATGACCGGAAGGCAGGGATTCCACGGCAATCTGACCACAGCCGAGATACTCTCGCAGTTCATTGCCATCGACGAATCAGAAGGCCTTACGAACGCCGTATTTATGGGAATGGGCGAGCCGCTTGACAACTGGGAAAACGTAAGCAAGGCCATAGAAGTGCTGACTGCCGACTGGGGCTTCGCCTGGAGTCCGAAGCGCATTACGCTCTCCACCATAGGCATACCGGACAAACTGAAGGCATTTCTGGACAGCACGAAATGCCATCTGGCTGTCAGCCTGCACAACCCCTTCCCCGAAGAACGCGAGGAACTGATGCCCGCCCAGCACCGGCAGGACATCCGGGATGTCATCGCACTTATCAGGAAATATGACTTCAGCGGACAGCGCAGGGTCAGCTTCGAATATACCATGTTCGCCGGAATCAATGACGACAAGCGTCACGCCGACGGCATTATAGCGCTTCTCAAAGGAATTCCGTGCAGGGTCAACCTGATCCGTTTCCACAAGATTCCTGACAGCGACCTGCGCACCTGCCCCACAGAAGTGATGGAACTTTTCGGGCAGCGGCTGACAAAAGCGGGGATTACCACCACAATTCGGGCGTCACGCGGCGAAGACATCCTCGCTGCATGCGGTATGCTTGCAGGAAAAGTAAGCGAGAACGGATCTACTGGAAATGTATGCTCTTGAAGCCCTCTCCAAGAATCTCAGAACTAGTGATCACATTGATGAAGGCCTTCGGGTCCACCTCGGCGATTAGCTTGCGGAGCTGTATCACTTCGCGGCCGCTCACCACCACATAGATTATGTCGCGCTGCTTGCCTTCATACAGGCCGGTGCCGGGGATAAGGGTGGCGCCTCGGCCCATCTCCTCGATAATATAGTCGCGTACCTCGTCGATCTTGGAGGTAATGATCATCAGTGTCTTGGAAGGAGCGCCCTGCATCACGCGGTCTGTGATGACCGCAGCCACGAAGATGATGACCCAGGAATACATGGGCAGCGTCCAGTCGCCGAAAGCGATAACAGTAGTCAGGGTGATCAGGCCGTCGACAATGATGGATGCCGTACCCATCGAGATATGGAAATACTTCCGCACTATCATGTTTATCACGTCTGAGCCGCCGGTAGTCGTGCCGGTGCGGTACACAATACCCAGGCCGACACCGTAGATCACGCCTCCGAAGACAGCCGACAGCATCTGCTGGTGCATCTGGGTGAAATCGGTAAGGCCAGGATCGAGCAGGGCGTCAAAACCGTAGAAGGTATGGACAAGGAACATGAAAAGAGGCAGAAGCAGCGTGCATATCAACGTCTTGATGCCGAATTTCGCCCCGAGGATGATCGAGCCTATGATAAGCAGGGGAATATCCATACACAGCGCTGCGACCTCGGTGCGCCATCCCCAAAGATGGTGGAACACCATTGCAAGACCGTATGTACCGCCGGGAGCGAAGCCGTAAGGCTCGACGAAAAGCACTGCGCCGAAAGAATAAAGGAAACAGCCTACAACCATCATGATGTAGTCTTTCACTGTATCGTGTATCTTTATCTTTTTCATACCCCTTTCAATTACTCCAAAATTATAAAAAAAACTGACCGGATTGTCAGAATCCGGTCAGCATTATCTTTTGGTTATACAGATTCCGACAGCTTATTCAGCTTTCTCCTCTGCTGCTTCAGCAGCGTCCTCACCTGCAACCTCGACCTTCAGAGTGGCCTTCACGTTGCGGTAGCACTTAACTGCAACATCATATACGCCGACTTCCTTGATGGCGTCCATATCGATGTTCTTGCGGTCAACTTCGTAACCCAGGGCAGCGAGAGCCTCGGCCACCTGGATGTTGCCGACTGAACCGAACACCTTTCCGTTTGAGCTGACCTTTGCAGGAACTTTTACGGTAAGGCCTTCGAGCTTGGCTGCAAGAGCTTCTGCATCTGCCACCAGCTTAGCCTCTTTGTGAGCGCGCTGACGGAGATTCTCGGCGTGTACCTTCTTTGCAGAAGGGGTAGCCATGATAGCCATTCCCTGAGGAATGAGATAATTAGCTGCGTAACCGTTTTTAACCTTTACGATGTCGTCTTTCAGACCGAGGTTCTTGACGTCTTGTTTGAGAATGATTTCCATAGTGCAGCCTCCTATTTCAAAAGGTCAGTAACATAGGGAAGAAGAGCAAGATGGCGAGCCCTCTTGATAGCCTGAGCCACTTTGCGCTGGAATTTCAGAGAAGTACCGGTGATACGGCGGGGAAGAATCTTGCCCTGCTCGTTGAGGAATTTCTTGAGAAACTCAGGATCCTTGTAATCAACATACTTGATACCGGCTTTTTTGAAGCGGCAGTATTTCTTCTTTCTAACCTCGACTGTCGGGGGATTGAGATATCTGATATCGTCCTGTGCCATTGTTTATTCCTCCGTAGTGTTTAC
>JAFZBF010000049.1 GCA_017561885.1 Bacteroidales bacterium
ACAAGGTAGCCGTACCGGAAGGTGTGGCTGGAACACCTCCTTTTTGGAGTTTGATTCCGTTCTGCTTTCACGCAGCTCTTGTCTTCCATCATCATACAGGCCGAAGAAGTGATTTCTTCGGCCTTTTTTTGTATATTGCAGTCACTTTTCATCCTTTCTGCAGCCGATGTGGAAATACATCCGTAAATACCTGCCTTTCGCAATCGCTGCGATTGCGTTTATGGCTCTGGAAGTCTACGTAGACCTCATCCAGCCCCAACTGATGCGGTCCATAGTGGACGACGGTGTTCTCGGTGTAAACAACGGTGGTACAGGTGACTTGCAGATTATACTCCACAACGGAATCAAAATGATCCTGTTCGTCCTTCTCGGATGTATCTGCGGATCGATGAACTCCGTCTGCGTCAACCTTACCACCCAGAATATGGGCAACCGCATCCGCAAGGATGTATTCTCGCGCGTGATGTCGCTGTCTTCCCTCCAGGCAGACAAGTTCTCCACCGGATCCCTTATCACCCGTGTCACCAACGATGTCACCCAGACCGAAGGAATGGTGGCGCAGATCATCCGCGGGCTGGTGAGGATGGGGCTAACCACAGTAGGCAGCCTTATCTTCCTGCTGCAGATCAACCGCAGCTATTCCATGGTAGTGCTTGCTGCGCTGCCCTTTATGATTCTCTTTATGATTTTCATACTGAGAAGGGCCACGCCTCTCTTCCTTAAAGTCCAGCAGCAGCTCGACAACCTGAACAACATAATGCAGGAAGACATCACCGGCTTCCGTCTCATCAAGGCCTGCGTCAAGGAGACTTATGAAAAGAAGCGTTTCGGCAAGGCGTCGCAGGAGATGATCGGCACCCAGCTGAGAGTGCTTATCCTGATGGCATATATGCATCCCGTCGTGTCGATCCTTATGAACGCTACCGTCGCCGCAATCCTTTATATCGGAAACAAGGAGGTCTCTGCAGGAGCCTCGTCGCCAGGCGGCATCATGGCAGCCATCACATATACGACCCAGCTGCTGACAGGCGTGCTGATGCTGCTTATGCTCTTCCAGTCGATGGCCCGCGGTATGACATCGTGGAGACGCATCAAGGAAGTGCTTGACACCGAGCCTGCAATGCCCGACGGAGATGGAGTCGGTGAAGCTCCGGCTCCAGGCGAGGTGGAATTCCGGAACGTTGCGTTCGCATTCAGCATATTCGGCAAGCCGGTGCTGAGGGATATAGACCTCAAGATAGAGAAAGGCCAGACCCTGGCGATAATGGGTATGACAGGATGCGGAAAAACCACTCTTGTAAACCTGCTTGTACGCTTCTATGAAGCGAGTGCCGGCCATGTGCTGGTGAGCGGCCGCGACGTCAGGGATTACACTTTCGAGGAACTACGCAACAGGGTGTCGTTCGTCCTGCAGAAGAGCGAGCTGTTCGGCAAGTCAGTCGCCGACAACATCAGGATGGACTGCGACTGGGCGACGCAGGAAGATATAGAGCAGGCGGCGAGGATAGCCCAGGCCGACTCCTTCATAGAGGAACTTCCGGAGAAGTACGACACTGTGCTGGCGCAGCGGGGAATGAGTCTCAGCGGCGGACAGAGACAGAGACTGGCAATTGCCAGGGCCGTACTGAAGAAGTCTGACGTGCTGGTGTTCGACGATGCTACGAGCGCCCTGGACCTCAAGACCGAGGCCGATCTGTTCGAGGCTCTGGAAAGGGAGCGTCCCGGTGTCACCAAGGTGATCGTGGCGCAGCGAATAGCCACAGTCAAGAGGGCGGACCGCATTGTGGTTCTGGCCGACGGCAAGATATCAGGCATAGGCAGGCACGAGGAACTGCTGGCCACAAACGCAATATATAAGGACATTTACGAATCCCAGATGGGAAAGGAGAAAGACAGCTGATGCCTCCGGGAAGACCGCAATTTAATTACAACTACGAAAAGGCGACTGACGTCGGCCGCACTTTTCTCCGTATGAAGGACTACTTCGGCGGGGAAATCGGTCTGCTTGTCGGTATGGCCCTGATGGTTGTGCTGTCCAGCGTCTTCTCGCTGATCAGTCCGGCCCTTCAGAGCAACGCCATCGACATCATTGCAGGGGAGAGGCAGGGCGACCTTATGGTCGTGCTGTACGGTCTGGTCGCAGTATTCCTGGCC
This sequence comes from Bacteroidales bacterium, assembly GCA_017561885.1. Taxonomy (GTDB): domain Bacteria; phylum Bacteroidota; class Bacteroidia; order Bacteroidales; family UBA932; genus Equibacterium. Next base: position 2,155 of record JAFZBF010000049.1, read on the forward strand.
AGCGCGGCGACGGGTTTCTTCCAGTCCCGCATAAGTGCCTTTCTCAGCCAGAACATCGTGCGGAAGATGAGGGATGAGCTGTTCGACCATATCATCGACCTGCCGGTCGGCTATGTGGACAACCACTCCCACGGTGACATAATCAGCCGTATGACCAATGACATCGACAATGTTTCGAGCACAATCTCCCAGTCGCTGTCTTCACTCTTCTCGAGTGTGATAATGATCATCGGTACTATGGCCGTGATGCTGTTCTACTGCTGGCAGCTGGCGCTCCTGAGTTTCATCACCGTTATCTTCACTATTGTGGCGACGAAGGTGATGGCCGGCAAGATCCGCAAGTATTCAAGACTGAAACAGGAGGGACTCGGCGCCTTGAACGGCGTGGTTGAAGAGACAGTGACCGGCTACCATACCGTGATGGCCTACAATTACCAGGACGATGCCATAGCAGAGTTCAACGCCAAGTCGGACGCTCTCAGGGATGCCGGAATCAAGGCGAATGTGCTGAGCGGCATAATGGGCCCCATTATGAACACCATAGGCAACATAGGATTCGTCATCATCGCTTTCTTCGGAGGCCTGTTTGCCATCCGCGGCATCATTTCGGTCGGTATGATTTCGGCTTTCATTGTGTATGCAAAGCAGTTCAGCCGCCCGATCCACGGCCTGGCCAACATTTATGGCAACCTGCAGGGAGCCCTGGCCAGCGCAGAGCGTGTCTTCGGCATCCTTGACGAACCCAAGGAAGACAAGAGCGGCGAGAGGGATACCGACGGAATGTCGGGCCACGTCACTTTCAAGCACGTCGACTTCTCATACGTTCCGGGCAAACAGGTGCTGTACGATTTCAACCTTGACGTGCAGCCCGGCAAGAAGATTGCCCTCGTGGGTGCCACCGGCTGCGGCAAGACCACCGTAGTCAACCTGCTGCTGCGTTTCTATACCCCTGATAGCGGAAGTATAGAGATAGACGGTGTAGACATCAGGGATATCGATGCGAACGACCTGCGCAACAATATGTCGATCGTTCTACAGGATACGGTGCTGTTCGCGGATACTGTCCGCCACAATCTCAAGTACGCTTCCGAAAGCGTCACGGACGAACAGATGTACCGGGCGATGGAAATCAGCCACTGCAGCCGTATGGTCGAGACTCTGCCCCAGGGGCTTGACACGAAGCTGAGCCTGTCGTCATCCAACATCAGCCAGGGCCAGATGCAGCTGCTTGCTATCGCCAGGGCCTTTGCTTCCGATCCGAGCATTCTCATCCTTGACGAGGCAACTTCGAATGTCGATACCCGCACCGAGAAGCAGATCCAGGATGCTATGGCCAGAGCTATGGCCAACCGCACGAGCATTGTCATCGCCCACAGACTTTCTACGATACAGGATGCGGACCAGATCATTGTCATGGACAAGGGCCATATTGTAGAGAGCGGTACCCACGACGAACTGCTCGCCGCCCGTGGCAAATATTATGAACTATATATGCGGCAGTTTGCCGGCTTCGCAACATAATATGGAAAAGAATTCGACCGCCAAGGCCAGGATGGTAACAAGGGATTACCTGCTGTCCTTCATACTCGTTACCCTGCTGTTCCCCTTGTGGGGTTTTGCAAACGATATCACAAACCCTATGGTGAGAGCCTTCTCGAAGGTGCTCCTGATGAGCAACTTCCAGGGCTCGCTGGTTCAGTTTGCCTTCTATGGAGGCTATTTCGCGATGGCATTCGTAGCTGCGTATTTCATTAAGAAACATTCATACAAGAATGGCATCGTCGTCGGACTGGCCCTTTATGCCACAGGTGCTTTCCTGTTTTTCCCTTCCAGTCTGGGCCACGCTTTCTGGCCTTTCCTGATTTCGTATTTCATACTGACCTGCGGCCTCTCGTTCCTCGAGACCAGCGCCAATCCCTACATACTGTCGATGGGAGATCCTGCCACAGCGACCCGCCGCCTGAACTTCGCACAGTCGTTCAATCCGATGGGTTCGCTGCTCGGAATGTTCACCGCTCAGCAACTGATCCTGAGCCGCCTGAACACTACTGACAATCTAGCTCTCACAAAGCTGGAGGCCCTCGACCCGGCCAGATACTCCCAGCTGACAGCCAATCCCGACAAAATCGATTTCAAGGCCATCCGCGAAGCAGTCAATGCCATAGACCCTGCCGCCTTCGAGTCGATGCGCGCCACTGACCTTGTCACAATCCGCAACCCTTACCTCGCCCTCGGCGCAGTCGTGCTGCTGGTGATGGTGATCTTCCTGATTGCCAAGATGCCGAAGAAGCAGAGCGAGGGTTCATTCAGCCTCAAGGCGACTATGGGCCGCCTGCTCCGCAACAAACGTTATTATGAAGGTGTCATCGCACAGTTCTTCTATGTTGGAGTTCAGATAATGTGCTGGACCTTCATCATCCACTATGCGGAGATAGAGCTCGGCATCGACAATGCCACCGCCCAGAAATACAATATCGTGGCGATGCTGATATTCCTGACCAGCCGATTCATATGTACATTCCTGCTCAAGTATGTGCGTCCAGGCCAGTTGTTGAAATACCTTTCTTTCGGCGGTATGGCTCTGGTGCTCGGGGTTATCTTCATCAAGGGTATGACAGGCCTCTACTGTCTGATAGGTGTTTCGGCCTGTATGTCGCTGATGTTCCCGACCATCTACGGAATTGCGCTGGAAGGAATTGGCGAAGATGCTGAGTTCGGTGCTGCCGGCCTGATCATGGCTATCCTCGGAGGTTCCGTGATGCCTCCTCTGCAGGCTCTGATGATAGACCAGAAGACCATACTCGGCATTTCAGGCTGCCGTTTCTCTTTCATCCTGCCTTTCATCTGCTTCGTGGTGATTGCCATCTACGGCCACCGCAACCGCATGTTAAATAATTAAATAAATAGAAACATTAATGGAAAACAGAAAGGAAAGCAAGGTCATTCGGGAAGCTCAGTCGCTATGCTCCTTCGTACCCTCCTACTGTCTACTTCATCCTGCTTCGCAGAACTTGTATCCAGCAGGCGACCTCCCGTTACAGACTTCGTCTGTTTCCTCCTTTTTCGCTCGAGAGAGGAAACCAGTTTCCTCTCTGCTCGCTCTTGAGTCGGTTCCCAGGCCGGGGTGGCCATGTTCCCTCAGACCTTCTTTCCTTTCTGTTTCACACTATTCATGATATATATTCTATTCGATATGGATAACATAGATTTTATTAATCCGGATCTGGTCCCTAAGGTGACTTTGTCTTCAGGTGACAGGATTCCTGCCGTCGGACTCGGAACCTTCGGCTCGGACAACTATACTGCCGACGTGATCGCCGAAGCTGTGTATAAAGCTGTCAAAGGCGGCTACCGTCATATCGACTGCGCTGCCGTGTATGGCAATGAGAAGGAGATTGGAGCAGTGCTCAGGAAACTATTCGACGAGGGTGTCGTAAAACGCGAGGACTTGTGGATAACTTCCAAGGTTTGGAACGACCGCCACGACGATGTTGTGGGCGCCTGCAAGGATTCTCTTTCTGATCTCGGCCTGGACTATCTCGACCTCTATCTGGTACACTGGCCTTTCCCCAACTATCACGCTCCCGGAGTGAGCGTCGAATCACGCGACCCGAATGCAAAGCCGTATATCCACGAGGACTATATGAAGACCTGGAGGGCTATGGAGAGCTTGAAGGATGCCGGCCTTGTGCGCAACATCGGTACGTCCAACATGACGCGGCCCAAGATGGAACTGCTTCTGCGCGACTGCCGCATACGTCCTGTCTGCAACGAGATGGAACTGCATCCTCATTTCCAGCAGCCTGAGCTGAAGAAGTATATGGAAGACAACGGTATCAAGGTCATCGGCTTCTGCCCGATAGGTTCTCCCAACCGTCCCGAGAGGGACAAGACCCCGGAGGATACTGTTCCCATCGAAGATCCGGTAATCGTTGAGATCGCCCGTAGGCACGGCGTCCATCCTGCAGTCATCTGCATCAAATGGGCCGTGCAGAACGGACAGATTCCCATCCCGTTCTCAGTAAAACCGCCCAAGTTTATGAGCAACCTCAGGGCTGCGGTCGAAGATCCGCTGACTGCCGGAGAGATGGCGGCCATCCGAGGCGTCGACAAGAACTGCCGCTTCATCAAGGGGCAGGTGTTTATGTGGAAGACCGCCCGTTCGTGGAGAGACCTCTGGGATGAGGACGGCATCATCCGCCAGTAATACTATATAGAAATATAAAAGGAAACATACTATGCAGAAAACAATGAAAGCGGCCTACCTGCCCGGCAACAGCACGGTAGTGCTAAAGGAAGTTGAAATACCCGAACCCGGCCACGGAGAAGTACTCATCAAGATGAAATCTTCCACGATCTGCGGCAGTGACATTCGTGCCATATACCGCGAACACACCGGCAAGGGACCCGAAGGATACCAGAACAAGATATGCGGCCACGAGCCCAGCGGTCAGATAATCAAATGCGGTCCCGGCCTGCGCCGTTTCAAGGAAGGCGACCGTGTGGTGGTCTATCATATCTCCGGATGCGGCGTATGCAACGATTGCCGCCGCGGTTATATGATCAGCTGCACCAGCCCTTACCGCAGGGCGTACGGCTGGCAGCGTGACGGCGGTATGGCTGAATATCTGCTTGCAGAGGAGAAGGACCTGGTGCTGCTGCCCGATTCTCTTACATATACCGACGGCGCCCAGATTGCATGCGGCTTCGGAACTGTGTATGAAGGACTGGAGAAGATTGGCGTCTGCGGCAACGACGCAGTGCTGGTGGTAGGTCTCGGACCTGTGGGTCTGGCTTCCCTGATGCTGGCCCGCGCTATGGGCGCTACCAAACTGATCGGTGTCGACACTGTGCAGGAGCGTCTCGACATTGCCCGTTCTAAAGGACTGGCCGACGAAGTCTTCCTGTCTGACGCCGCTGCTCTCGACAAGGTGCTTGCGCTGACCGAAGGAAACGGTGTCGAGAAAGCTGTGGACTGCTCCGGCAATACGTACGGCCGTCAGCTGGCTATCCGTGCAACCCGCAAGTGGGGAAGGGTAGTCTTCATAGGAGAAGGCGGTACCGTGGAATTCAACCCCAGCCCTGACATCATACATTACCAGAAGACCATCTATGGTTCGTGGGTGACCAATATATGGCGTATGGAGGAACTCGTGGAACGTATCGTTCGCTGGGGTATCCATCCTGAAGACCTGGTGACCAACCGCTTTACTCTCGACCACGCATCTGAGGCTTACGAGCTTATGAACGAAGGCAAGTGTGGCAAGGTGGCAATCGTCTTCGACGAGGAAATCAAATGACCTGGAATTGTTGACAACTTTTTTTCGAAAATATTCGAATAAAATTTGTCAAGTATAAAAAGATTGATATCTTTGCGGTCCCTTACGGAAGCAGGCGATGCTAGGGTAAGGACAAAGTTCATTGACTTACTGAGAGAGATAACGAGGTAAAGTAAATTTACTGTAAAGAATAGATAGTCTGTAATTCTAGAAAAGGATTAGGGACTACAATTTCAAGAGAACACATGGAAGATGAAAGTCTGAAGTGGTTCACTTTAAGCGTTACAAGAAGAGCTTGAACAGTTTAGAAAAGCAAGAAGCATAGCGAAGCGAAGAAGAGCGGATGGAGGATGCCTAGGCTTTTGGAGACGAGGAAGGACGTGGAAAGCTGCGAAAAGCCCCGGGGAACCGCAAACAGGTGTAGATCCGGGGATGTCCGAATGGGGGAACC
>JAFZBF010000050.1 GCA_017561885.1 Bacteroidales bacterium
CCGGCTTTTTTGAAGCGGCAGTATTTCTTCTTTCTAACCTCGACTGTCGGGGGATTGAGATATCTGATATCGTCCTGTGCCATTGTTTATTCCTCCGTATTAGCTGGTTGTTCTGATGCGGCGTTGGCTTTCTTTGCGCGACGGCGCTCGGCGTATGCCACTGCGTGTTTGTCCATAGACACAGTCTGGAAGCGGATGATGCGCTCATCACGCCTGTACTGGGTCTCCAATGTGTCAACGAATTCAGGCTGTGCCTTGAACTCGATCAGGTGATAAAAACCTGTGGTCTTCTTCTGGATAGGGTAAGCGAGCTTGCGCAGGCCCCAGTCCTCTTCATACACGATCTCACCGTTGTTGTCCTTGATGAGGTCAGTGTACTTAGCAACCGCTTCCTTCATCTGGCTTTCAGACAAAACGGGAGTTGCGATGAAAACGGTTTCGTACTGGTTCAACATTACTTTAAATATTAATTTGTTATAAAAGCCCCTCCGGATTTTCCAAAGGGGCTGCAAAGATACTACAATAATCTTAATTACCAAATAATTCGCTAACTTTGGACCTGTTATGACTGACAACCGCCTAAAAGCATTCTGCGAGGCAGCCGAGTGCCTCAATTTCAGCAAGGCCGCAGCCTCGCTCGGCATCAGCCAGCCCGCCGTTTCGAATCATATAGCCAAGCTTGAGGAGGAACTGGGCTGCGCCCTTTTCATCCGCTACGACAGATCCCTTATCCTCACGGAAAAAGGAGAGCAGCTGCTGAAGGTCGCCCGTTCCATCCTCGACAAGTACGCCGAAATCGACGCACTCAAGCTATCCTGAGTTATTTCCTGGGAGCGTCCTTGAGGACAGCCACGATGAAATCCCAGAACTTGGCTACGCTCGACACGAGCACCCTCTCGTCAGGAGAATGGGGCGAGCAGAGAGTAGGACCGCAGGATACCATATCCCAGCCGGGATACTTCGATCCGAGGATGCCGCATTCAAGACCGGCATGGATAGCCATCACTGCAGGTTCCTTGCCGTACAGTCTCTTGTAGACTTTCTTCATCTCGGCAAGGATCGCCGAGTCCATGTTCGGTTTCCAGCCTGAGTAGGCACCTGCGAATTCCACCTTGGCGCCGGCCAGTTCGAACACGTTGCGCATCTGCTCGGCCATATCCATCTTTGAGCTGTCAATGGAGCTGCGGATGAGACTGCTTACATAGAACACACCGTTCCCGGTCTTGACGATGGCAAGGTTGCCGGAAGTCTCCACCATTCCGGGCATGTCCAGGCTCATCCTGGTCACCTCGTTGGTGCAGGCAGAAATGGCTTTCATCATCTTGAGGGCGACGTTGCCGGCGATGACTGTTTTAGCCTTGGTTTTCTTTGCGAAGATATCGACGGCGGGGTCGATCTTGCCCATCTCGTTCTTTACTTCTGCGAGAACGCGGGAAACAGCCACGTCCACTGCGACTGCTTCATCGGCGGGCACGGCCACTACGGCTACGCACTCGCGCGGGATGGCGTTGCGCAGGTTTCCGCCCTCTATGCTGGACAGCTTGCCCTTGTGGTCGCGGAGAAGAGGCAGAAGCACTCTGGCCATAATCTTGTTGGCATTGCCGCGGCCCTCGTTGATCTCCATGCCCGAGTGACCTCCGCGAAGGCCTTTCACCGTGACTTCATAAGCCACATATCCGGCCGGCATGGGCTCTTCCTTGTATTTGCGGGTGACAGTGACATCGACTCCGCCGGCGCAGCCTACATAAAGTTCGCCTTCTGTCTCGGAATCCATGTTGATAAGGATCTCTCCCTTGAGCAGACCGGGAGCAAGCTTGAATGCACCTGTCATTCCAGTCTCCTCGTCGACTGTGAAGAGGGCCTCTATGGGACCGTGTTCAAGGTCCTTCGCCTCCAGGATAGCCATAGCCGTGGCCACGCCCATACCGTTGTCGGCGCCCAGGGTGGTGCCGGTGGCATACACCCACTGCTCTCCGTCCTTCTCTACGATGCGGGGAGTGATCGGGTCCTTCTTGAAATCGTGCACTACATCGTTGTTCTTCTGGGGCACCATATCCATATGGCCTTGCAGGACGATGCCCTTGCGGTCTTCCATACCCTTGGTGGCGGGCTTGCGGATGATAATGTTGCCTATCGGGTCCTTGATTGTCTCCAGACCGAGGTCTTTTCCGAACTTTTCAAGGAATGCTGAAACCTTCTCTTCGTTTTTGGAAGGTCTGGGAATGCGGGTAAGAGCATAGAAGTTCTTCCACACTCTTTCGGGGTTGAGATGAGATATATCCATATGCTTATTTTAAAACTGAATTCAACGGGAATGAGACAGTCTGGCCGAACTGGTAGACCGGGATCCTTGTCTGCAGCAGCATCTGGCTGCCGTCCATTATCCTGGCTGTCGCGATGACGGGTACCCTGTAGTATACGGTTCCTCCTGTCGTCAGCCTGGATGCTGAAATGCCGGCGGTAGAGACGCTCGGAGCCTTGTCGAAGGACAACTCGAGCACTATGGGCCGTCCTGCCACGTCATTTGCGGGCAGCAGGCCTTCGGTGTCCGAAATCCTGAAGGCTACATACATCTGATTGGAAGTGGAGGCCTTGGGAACCACATCGAAATTCATAGTCTGGACAGATGTGGTGCTGGTGCCGTAGAAGAGGCTCATATACTCCTGCTCAAGCCTTGTAATCTCTGAGATTGCAGCCTGCATCGCCTCTCCGCTGTATGTGGCGTCAGTGTCGCCGGTAATTATCTGCATACGGCTCTTGCGCAGGTCGAAGATGGTGTTGGCAGTCTCCTGGGCTTTCTTTTCAAGTGATTTCTCGACCACCTGGCTCTGTGACACTGCAACCCTCTGGAATCCTTCTGCGGTATTGACGGTCTTGTAGAGGGTGGTGGTGGCGCTGGTCAGGTTGCCCTCGACGTCCTTGCCTGCAAAGACGTCATTGTTGGCTATCGAAGGGAACCGCCACGACTCGGGCTTGCCGGTATAACTGTCAGAAGCGACGATGAGGCCCTGGGAGCAGAGCTGGAGGAAATTGGCGGCCGCCGTGCCCTTGCCGGAAAGGTTCAGGGCTATCCTGGTGGAAGGATCAGCCTCAAGGTAGGGAGCGAGGTCGATCGACTTGAGGGTGTAGGTCACCGCATCCTCGGTACGGGCCTCGGAGCCCATATATTTCTGGGCGAACTGGGCGTAAGGGCCGGCCACGAAGTTCTCTTTCTCGGCAGTGACGGTAAGCATAATCGAAGTGGAAGGCAGAGAATAGATCACTACTCCGGAGGGTTGCTCCTGCCCGGCTTCAAGCATCTGGGCATCCGCCATTTGGATGCCTGCAAAAAGGCAGAGCAATGCACAAAGGGTTTTTGTCAGTCGTTTCATATCATTAAATGTCAATAGTTCCATAAATTTTTCCATCTGCGGTGGCTCCAGAGCCAGTTGACCCGGTCGGCCCTTATGTCGCGCTCCAGCTTTGACGAGTAAGCCTCCGTAATCTCTCCGGGCTGCGTCGAGCTGGGTTTCTCGCATATGGTCTCGCAGCTTATCACATATCTGCCGCGGGCAGCGCGGTTTATGCCGATGTATGCAACCGGCATGCCTGTCTTGCGGGCAATCGCCTCGGCTCCCGTCACCCATTCGGTCCTCAGGCCGAGGAATTCCGTCTCCACTCCGCCTCTTCCTTCCGGGCACTGGTCCGCGATGAAGAAATACACCTTCCTTTCATCACGGTTCTCGAGCACGTAGCGCAGGAAGCTGCCCGACGGCACCAGGTTCTTCCGCTTGAAGCGGTGGAAACTGCGCAGACGCAGGAACAGCTCCTCGCTGAAGCGGTCCGACATAGGATGGTAGGCGCTGACCACATTGTCATAGCCGTAAGTAGCCTCGTCACTGTAGACCGGCAGGCCGGGAAGCAGCTCCCAGTTGCCGGAGTGGCCGAGCAGGACCACTACGCTGCCGTATTTCTCGAACAGCCCCTCCAGCACTTCTCCGTTCTCCACGCTGCAGACGCCTTTCTTCTTTATGTGCGCATAGCTGCGGGTCAGGCTCCACACAGTTTCGCAGATTATGTCAGCAACATGCTGGTAATAGTCCCTGGAAAGAACTTTCACCCCGTCGTCCCCAAGGTCCGGAAAAGCCTTGGACAGGTTGGTGCTGACCACCGACTGTCTGTACTTCAGGACCGGACCTAGCATCCAGGCCACGAACCCCGCCAGAACCTGGTGTACGCACAGTGGCAGCAGCGACAGCAGCACTATGGGCAAAAGCAGCAGATAAACCGCCAGGGCGCGTATAAACTTCATAGTTTCAAATTTAATTCAAAAATGCTAAATTTGTTGTTTGAGTAAGCTAAAACTTAAATCTACTATGTTCAAAGGACATCCTAAAGGCTTGTATGCATTGGCTCTTGCCAACACAGGCGAACGATTCGGTTATTACACGATGCTTGCCATCTTCATGCTGTTCCTCCAGGCGAAGTTCGGATGGGGCGGCTCGCTGGCCAGCACGACTTATGCTATTTTTCTTGCAGCAGTCTATTTCTTCCCTGTCGTGGGCGGTATCCTGGCTGACAAGATCGGTTACGGCAAATGCGTGGTGACAGGTATCTGCGTCATGTTCCTCGGTTATGTGGCGCTTTCCATCCCTACTGCTGCGAACACCGTCGGAGTGGTGCTGATGCTCGGGGCCCTGCTCTGCATCGCAATCGGCACCGGCCTCTTCAAAGGCAACCTGCAGGTGCTGGTCGGCAACCTCTACGACGACCCGAAATATTCCGCAAAGCGTGATTCTGCGTTCAGCCTGTTCTATATGGCCATCAACATAGGCGCCATGTTCGCCCCTGCAGCCGCAACTGCCATCACCAACAAGTTCCTCTACAAGTCTGGACTGATCTACAAGGCCGACATCCCGGCTCTGGCCCACCAGTTCCTGAACGGCACCATCTCTCCCGAGAACACTGCCAAGCTCCAGGATCTCGCCGCCCTTATGCCAGGCAACGCATCTTCGATGCCTCTCGACCAGTTCAGTTCATACTACATCGAGCATCTGGCTTCTTCATACAACATGGGCTTCGCCATCGCCTGCGTATCGCTGATCGCATCCATGCTGATATATGTGTTCACCCGCAACTGGCACAAGCACGCCGACGTCAACGCCAAGCAGGCTGCAGCAAAAGGCAACGCCGAAGTCGTCGAGCTCACCGCAAAGCAGACCAAGGACCGCATCGTGGCCCTCTGCCTCGTATTTGCTGTCGTCATCTTCTTCTGGATGGCGTTCCACCAGAACGGACAGTCCCTCACCTGGTTCGCCCGCGACTACACTCAGGACTACGCAAGCGGCTGGATAAGGATGGGATTCAACATATGGGTCCTCGCACTTATCGCAGCTTCAATATACACGCTGTTCGGAATCTTCCAGTCTGAGACCAGGAAGGGCAAGTTCTTCTGCGGAGTCTTTACGGCACTGCTCTGGATCGGCGCCTATATCATCTTCAAAGGCATTCCCAACCCCCTCGAGATCCAGCCCCAGCTCTTCCAGCAGTTCAACCCCTTCTATGTAGTGGCCCTCACACCGGTGTCAATGGCGATATTCAGCGCACTGGCATCGAAGAAGAGCGTGAAGCATCCGAAAGGAATGGAGCCTTCAGCTCCCAAGAAAATCGGTCTCGGCATGTTCGTGGCAGCCATAGGTTATCTGATCATGATTCTCGCGTCGAGGGGACAGGCCTCTCCTGCAGAACTGGGCGGCACGGTCTCTCCCGACCCTGTGGTTCCCGGATACCTCATCTCCACATATCTGGTGCTGACATTCGCCGAACTGCTGCTCAGCCCTATGGGTATCTCATTCGTGACCAAGGTGGCCCCGCCCAAGGTAAAGGGCCTGATGATGGGCCTCTGGTTCGCCGCCACTGCAATCGGCAACTATCTGAGTTCAATACCGGGACTGTTGTGGGACAAGGTTCCGCTGTGGGCTAACTGGGGTATCCTGATGGCTCTCTGCGTAATAGCAGGTCTGATTATGTTCGCGATGCTGCGAAAGATCGAAGCTGCAACCGAATCCTGATTCCTATGCGCATCCTGAGGCTTCTCTCCATTCTGTTGCCCGTCCTTCTGTTCCATTCTCCGGACGCCAGAGCGGATGGTGAGAGTCCTTTTGTGTTCCAGCAGACCACACTGGATTTCGGCAATATCAGGGAAACCGACGGTCCGGCGAGCGGCACCTTCTGGTTCCGCAACCGCTCGGATCGCCCTGTGCAGATCGATTTCGTGGCAACCAGCTGCGGGTGCACCACTGCAGATTACCCCACCAGGCCGGTACAGCCCGGGGAGGACTGCGAGATTGTGGTGAAGTTCAATCCCGCCAATATGTCCGGAAAGGTATACAGGGACGTGACTGTCGTCACAAAGACCAGTGAAGACCGTCTGGTGATCACGGCTGACGTGGAGCCTGCCCCGGTCGGTCCCGAACAGACATATCCCGGCATAGTCGGCGGCGGCATACGGTCCCGCGACCTCTCTTACCGTTTCGGCTATGCAGCCCAGGGACGGAGCCAGTCCCAGAGCATCACGCTCTATAACAGCAACGACAAGACTGTGCTCCTCAAGGCTGAGAGCAGCAACCCCCACCTGACCGTCAAGTGCCCGTATTCCCTCAAGCCCGGGGCGGCCGACGGAATGACTGTGACATACGACATTCCCGTCGGAGCTTCCAACTACGGTATCTGCGATGATACTATAACTCTTTATGTGGACGGAGTGAAGACAGAACATCCTATCCGTCTCAACGCAATCATGGTCGACGACCTGGACCGCAGCGACAAGGATGCGCCCTCGATGAGGACCGACCCTTCCTACATGACTTTGAAGGACGTCCGCAAAGGGAAAACCGTCAAGAAGCAGTTCGTCATCTACAACGACGGCCGCAAGGATCTCATAATAAGGCACGTCAAGACCTCCGGGGGCATCAGTTCGACTCTGAAAGCCGGAGACACCGTCAAACCTGGCAAAAGCATTACGGTGGACGTCAGGCTGACCGCACCCAAGACAGCCACGACAACCCAGGAAAGCATATTCTTCATAACGAACGACCCTTTGCGGCCGCAGAAAGAGATAGTGATAAGAGCCAATACCAAATAACCTCAAACTAACACATATGAAAAAACTGACATTAGTCCTGCTTGCACTGTCGATGCTGATGCTGGCATCCTGCAAGAACAAAGCTTCAGGCAACTATGAGTACCCGTTCCAGAATCCGAATCTGTCTACGGAAAAGAGGGTTGACAACATCATCTCCCTCCTTACACCCGACGAGAAGATCGGCCTTATGATGAACGGATCCATCTCAGTGGAGCGCCTCGGCATTCCCGCTTACAACTGGTGGTCAGAGGCCTGCCACGGCATCTGCACCAGCGGTGCTACCGTTTTCCCCCAGGCAATCGGCCTTGCTGCGACCTTCGACCAGGATATGCAGTATGACATCTACACGATGGTTTCCGACGAAGCCCGCGCCCACTGGAACATCACCAACCACAACGTGATGGACAAGACCGAGGCTACCGGAGGCATCTGGAACCAGGGTCTTTCATTCTGGTGCCCTAACATCAACATCTTCCGTGATCCCCGCTGGGGACGCGGCCAGGAAACCTACGGCGAAGACCCGTACCTGACCGGTACTATGGGAAGCGCTACCGTAAGAGGTATGCAGGGCGACAACAAGAAATATCTCAAGACCCACTCCTGCGCAAAGCACTATGCTGTTCACAGCGGTCCGGAATCAGGACGTCACAGAGACGACGTATATGTTTCCATGCGCGACCTCTGGGAAACTTACCTCCCCGCTTTCAAGGAGCTCGTGACCGAGGCTGACGTACAGGAAGTGATGTGCGCATACAACCGCTACGAAGGCGAGCCCTGCTGCGGCAACGACAGGCTTCTCGTCGACATCCTCCGCAACAAGTGGCAATACAAGCATCTCGTGGTTTCTGACTGCGGCGCCATCAACAACTTCTACACGAAAGGACAGCACGAGACCCATCCCGACGCAGCGACCGCAAGTGTGGACGGCGTTCTTTCAGGCACCGACATCGAGTGCGGTACCAGCTACAAGTCACTCAAGACTGCGCTTGCAGACGGCCTGATCAAGGAAAGCGACCTTGACGTCAGCCTCCGCCGCATCTTCACCAGCCGCTTCGAACTCGGTCTTCACGACCCTGAGTCCATGGATCCCTGGGCAAACCTCGGAGCAGAGACAATGAGCAGCCCCGAGCATACCGCAATGGCACAGAGAGCTGCACGCGAGGCTATGGTCCTCCTCAAGAACGACGGTATCCTCCCGCTCTCCAAGAGCACCAAGACCATCGCTGTCGTAGGTCCCAACGCCGACAATGCCAGTATGCAGAACGGCAACTACAACGGAACTCCGACCCCTGAGAACACGCTCTCTATCCTCAACGCCATCCGCAAGGCCGTTCCGGGTGCAAACATCATCTATGAAAGGGGATGCGAACTTGCTGATCCCTACCTGACCGTGAACCATCTGTCAGACCTCAACGGCGGCAAGGGCCTCCACGGCGAATACTTCAACAACACCACGATGTCCGGCGCTCCCGTGGCTGCAGTCGACTACACAAATGTCAACCTCCGCACATCAGGCGACTACCGCTTTGCAGAGGGCGTCGAGATGACCAACTTCTCTGCCCGCTACACCGGAACCTTCGTTGCAGACTTCACCGGCGACATGAACTACAGCATCCGCGGAAACGACACCTGGAAGCTTACTGTCAACGGCAGAACCATTGCCGAGCAGAAAGAGCCCACCACTATGCGTTTTGGCCGCGGAATGGTTCCGCAGACCTCATTCCCCGTAGTGAAGGGACGCACCTACACCGTAGCCGTCGACTATACCAAGGGCGAGACCGGCACGGCATACTTCTCATTCAACCTCAGCGAGCGCAAGCTCCCTGACTACGACGAAATCGCTGCGAAGGTTGCAGACGCTGACGTTATCATAATGGTCGGCGGCCTCTCAGCCCAGCTCGAAGGCGAGGAGATGATGGTGACCTACGACGGCTTCTCAGGCGGTGACCGCACCAAGATCGAACTGCCCGAGCCTCAGGTCAAGCTCCTCAAGGCAATGCATTCAACCGGCAAGCCGGTCGTTTACGTGAACTGCACGGGCAGCGCAATCGGTTTTGCTGAGATCGAGAACCAGTACAACGCCCTTCTCCAGGCCTGGTACGGCGGACAGGCAGCAGGTATCGCAGTTGCCGATATCCTCTTCGGCGACTACAATCCGGCAGGACGTCTTCCCGTCACCTTCTATGCATCTACCAGCCAGCTTCCTGACTTCAGGGATTACAGTATGGAAAACAGGACCTACCGCTATTTCAGCGGCAAGCCCCTCTATGCTTTCGGATATGGCCTGAGCTACACTACATTCGCTTATGGCGACGCCAAGCTGTCCAAGAAGTCTGTAAAGGCTGGCAAGGGTGTAGAGATCACCGTTCCCGTTACCAACACCGGCGCAAAGGACGGTGACGAAGTCATCCAGATTTATGTCAAGAGCCTCGACAATCCCGATGCTCCTATCAAGGCCCTCAAGGGATTCAAACGTGTGAACATCGCAGCCGGTCAGACCGCAAGCGTAAAGATCACCCTTGAACCCGATGCATTCGCATACTACAGCGCAGCGATCGACGAACTCGCGCCGAGAGCCGGCAAGTACCAGATTCTCTACGGAAGCTCGTCACGCGACGAAGACCTCAAGGCTCTGGATTTCCAGGTACTCTAAATCTCGATTGATTATAAAATAATAAGGGCCGCTCCTTTTGGGATGCGGCCTTTATTATTTAACCTAAAACTTAACCTATGAAAAACTTGACTTAGGATTAAGCAATAGGCGTGCCAAAACTTATTCTTTCACTTCCTTTATTGAAATAATTTTAACAGGCTCAAGCGGAAGATTGCGGTTATTTGTCTGAACAGAAGCAATTTTGTCGATTACGTCAAGACCTGAAATAGTTTCACCGAATATGGTGTACTCTCCGTCGAGATGCTTGCAGCCTTCCTCGCTCTGGACAAGATAGAACTGGGAGCCTGAAGAAGCCTTCTCGGGATTGACGTTGTCTCCCCTGCGGGCAGCGGCAAGCGCACCTTTCTTGTGGGTTTTGCCGGGAACGATCTCAGCAGGGATGGTGTAGTTCGGGCCGCCGGTACCATACTGGGCTTCCTTGCCTTCCTGCTTCGTGAACGGATCGCCGCCCTGGATCATGAAGTTGCGGATCACGCGGTGGAAAAGCATGCCGTCATAATAACCGCTGCGCGCGAGTTTCACGAAATTGTCGCGGTGAAGGGGCGTCTCCTTATAGAGTTTTACGACAATGTCTCCCTTGGTTGTGGATATCTTGAAGACGGGTTCCTCGACGATCGGTTCGTTTGTCTCCGGGATTTCACCTTGTGAAAGGACCGGCTGGTCGACGTTGATATCTTTTTGCTGCGACTTGTTGCTGTTCTTGCAACCTGAGAATAAGAATGCCATAGTAACGATCAGTGATAGCGTGAGTACTTTTTTCATAATGTGTTGCTTATTTGGAGGGCTAATTTAGCCATTTTTCGCTATTTTTGTCTAGAATTATTGCGACTCTGATGGCAAACCCCCTGAAACAGCTGGCGAGCGAAACCGCCATATATGGCCTTAGCACCATACTGGCCCGTGTCGTAAACTTCATGCTGGTTCCCCTGTACACGGCGATACTCAGCCGCTCCGACTACGGTGTCGTCACAGAGTTCCTGTCATACATCGCCATCCTGCAGGTAGTCCTCGCCCTGGGTCTCGAGACGGGCTGTTTCCGCTACGCCACCATAAAGGAGATCAACAATTCCTCCAAGGTCTTCTCCACCGCTTTCTCCATAGTCTTCATCCTCTGCGCGGTATTCTACATCTGCGTTTCCGCATTCTCCGGCGGCATCTCGACAGCCCTGGGCTATGCAGAGAACGGACGGGTCATCAAATATGTCGGCCTCATACTGTGGATCGACACCATCACGGCCATCATTTTCGCCCGGCTGCGGTACGAGCACAAGGCCATAAAGTTCGCGATAATAAAGACCCTCAAGATCTTCACCGAGCTCGGCGTGAACCTGCTGCTGTACCTTCTCTTCCCGAAGTATGCGGCAGCCCATCCTGACAGCTGGATGCTCAACTTCGTGAGCGCCACTCCGGACTACACCTACGCCATATTCGCCATCCTGGTGAGCTGCCTGGTCTGCCTGCTCATGCTGCTGCCGGAAATCCACAGACTGCATTTCCGTCTGGACAAGGAACTGGCCAGGTCGCTTCTGCTCTATTCGCTTCCGCTGATGATAGCCGGCCTGCCCGGAGTGCTCAACGATTTCATGGACAGGATACTGATGCGCTTCCTGAATACCGACCCTGCCATATGGCGGGCTGACCTGGGAGTCTACCAGGCCGGCGTCAAGATAGCGGTGATAATGTCCCTCTTCGTGCAGATGTTCCGCTATGCCGCGGAGCCGTTCTTCTTCCAGAGGGAAAAGGACAAGGACAACAAAGCCCTGTACGCCCAGGTTATGAGCTATTTCGTGGCCTTCTGCATGTTCGGTTTCCTGGTGGTGACCCTCTATCTCGACGAGATCGGCCTCATCCTCGGAAAGAACTTCCGCGAAGGCCTGTCGATCACCCCCATAATGCTGATGGCCTATGTGCTGCTTGGAATGCAGTTCAACATAAGCATGTGGTACAAACTGAGCGGCAAGACGGGTTATGCAGTGTGGATCACCCTGGCCGGACTGGTCGTGACTCTGGCCGTCAACTTCATCTTCATGCCCCGCTTCAGCTACTATGCCGCAGCCTGGGGGCACGTGGCAAGCTACGTCGTCATGATGGCCATATCATTATGGCTTGGCAACAAATATTACCCCATCCCTTACAACTGGGTGCAGATCCTCATCTGCATCGGACTCGGCCTTGGCATCTACATCTGCTCGCTGTTCGTGCCGCAGCTGTCTCTCTGGCCGAAACTGGGAGTCCAGACCCTGCTCCTGCTCTGCTATATGGTGCCCGTAGCAGCAAGCATTCTTTATTACCGCCGCAGACTATACGCCCGAAACCACGATACATATGAAAGTTAAGATCGTCAACAAATCGAAATACCCCTCTCCCGCCTATGCCACCCCCTATTCGGCCGGAGTGGACCTGAAAGCCAACATAACGGAACCTGTCACCCTCGGAATGCTGGAGCGCACGATGATTCCTACGGGACTGTTCATCCAGCTGCCGGAAGGATATGAGGCCCAGGTGCGCCCGAGAAGCGGCCTTGCGGCAAAGCACGGCCTGAGCGTCACAAACAGCCCCGGCACCATCGATGCCGACTACCGCGGCGAGATATGCGTGCTGCTCGTCAACCTTTCAAAGGATCCGTTCACAATCGAGCCCGGCGAGAGGATAGCGCAAATGGTTATTGCACGCCACGAACACGTGGAATGGGAAGAAGTCGACCAGCTTGACGAAAGCAGCCGCGGTGCGGGCGGATTCGGCTCTACAGGCACTAAATAGGATATGGAAGATCTATACGGCAAATATCTTGAATGCGGGGGCAAGGTCTGCACGGACACCCGCCGCATAGTCCCCGGATCCGTTTTCTTCGCCCTCAAGGGTGAAAACTTCGACGGCAACGACTTCGCCGGGGCCGCCCTTGAACAGGGTGCCAGCTATGCAGTCGTCGAAAGGACCCCCGAAGATGCAGACAACCGTTTCATCAAAGTGCCCGACACCCTGCTGGCCCTCCAGCAGCTTGCCAGAGTGCACCGTATGCATTTCGAAATACCTGTTGTAGGCATCACGGGCACCAACGGCAAGACCACCACAAAGGAACTTGTCAACGCAGTCCTCAGCACGAAATACCGGACTCTCTGCACCAAGGGCAACCTCAACAACCATATCGGAGTTCCCCTCACCCTGCTCGGACTCGACAAAGAGCACGAGATCGCTATCGTCGAGATGGGAGCAAGCCATCCGGGCGAGATTGCCTCTTCAGTGTCGATGGCTCTTCCTACCTGCGGCCTCATCACCAATGTCGGCCGCGCACATCTGGAAGGCTTCGGTTCGTTCGAGGGTGTCAAAAGGACAAAGGGAGAACTCTATGACTTCCTGAACGCCACTGCAGGCACTGTTTTCTATAATGCCGACAGCAGCGACATCTGCGGAATGGTGGACGCCCGCGACAGGCTTGTAAAGATTCCATATGGCGTCAGATATCAGGGAATCAAGATACTGCCCGCAGACGTAAAGGAGCCTTTCCTGAGAATCGGGCTGCCCGGCGGCCGCATTGTCCGCACACATCTCGTAGGCGGATACAATGCAGACAACGTGCTTGCCGCCCTCTGCGTGGCAAAGCATTTCAATGTCGATGAAGATGCCGCAATCTCTGCAATCGAGGCTTATGTTCCTTCAAACAACCGCTCGCAGATGATGACCACGGCGGACAATACGCTGATTGTGGACGCATACAACGCCAACCACACCAGCATGCTCACCTCCCTCGACAATTTTGCTGCTACAGATTTCAAGGAGAAAGTCCTGATCCTGGGGGATATGTACGAACTCGGAGAGTTCTCGCGGCAGGCCCATGCCGACGTGCTTCGCAAGGCCTGCGCCATCACTCAGGAGATCTTCCTGGTAGGCAGGGGCGAGTTCAAGGCAGCCGCAGCCGAAGTACCCGAGGCAGCCTGCGCACTGTTCTTTGACAGCTCTCAAGCACTGCGCGATTATCTGGGCGAGCACCCGCTCAAGGGCAAGACTGTCCTGCTGAAAGGCTCGAACAGCAACAGGCTGTTTATTCTGCCCGAAATTCTTTGATTGCTCAAATTTCTTATAAATTTGTATTCACCTATGGATACGGCGATAGTCATACTCAACTGGAACGGTCTTCATTTCATGAAGAAATACGTGCCCGTGCTGAAGGCCTGCACCCCCAGGGAGAACTTTTTCCTCGTGGTGGCTGACAACGGCTCGACGGACGGTTCCACAGAGTGGCTTAAAGCCGAGCATCCGGACGTGCAGCTGATTGAATTCGACCGCAATTACGGTTTCACTGAAGGATACAACAAGGCATTCAGGGAAATCGATGCAGACTATTACATCCTGCTGAATTCCGATGTGGAAGTTACTCCGGGCTGGGCCGAGACCCTCATCAACTTTATGGAAGACAATCCCGACGCGGGAATTTGCCAGCCTAAGATTCTTTCCGAGGCCGAACGCGACCGTTTCGAATACGCCGGTGCCGCGGGCGGTTTCATCGACCATTTCGGCTATCCCTTCTGCCGCGGCCGCATCCTGAGCAATATCGAGAAAGACCACGGACAGTATGACGAAGAGGAAGAGATTTTCTGGGCTACCGGCGCCTGCATGGTGGTCCGTTCTTCTCTCTATCACCACCTCGGAGGCCTTGACGAAGTGTTCTTCGCTCATATGGAGGAGATCGACTTCTGCTGGCGCGCCAAGCTGCTGGGATTCCAGGTGTGGGCCGTTCCCCAGGCTAAGGTTTACCACGTAGGAGGCGGCACCCTGCCGAACAATGCGCCCAGGAAGCTGTATTACAACTATCGCAACAATCTGCTGATGCTCTACAAGAACCTGCCGGGCAACTTCCGCTGGAGAATCATAGCTTTCCGCAAGTTCCTGGACTTCTGCTCGGCGATGGTATATCTCGTCACCTTCAGGTGGGAGGAATGCAAAGCTGTCTTCCAGGCCCACCACGACTACCGCAAACTCAAGAAAGTCGAAGACCGTTCCGTATTCTCTGAAGAGTTCAACGACATCGGCCACCTTCGCGGCAGCATCCTGCTCAAGTTCTTCCTCAGCGGAAAGAAACTTACCTTCGACCAGCTGAGATTCAAGTGATAATCCGAATCTTTCCTCCGCTGCGCCGCATCACAAGAAGGCGCCGCCGCAAAGCCGTACCCGACGAGGCCCTTCGGGCGGAGGCCAAGGCGTGGCTCATTCCCAGGCTGGCCACACTGGCCGAAAAATACGGTTTCACCTACAATAAAGTTTTCATCAAGAACAACATATCCAACTGGGGCAGCTGCAGCACGAAAGGCAACATCAATCTCAATATGCAGCTGATGCGCCTTCCGGAAGAACTTCGGGATTACGTCATACTCCACGAACTGTGCCACCTGCGGCAGCTGAACCACGGGGCGGAATTCCACGCACTGCTCGACTCGCTGCTCGGAGGCAGGGAGAAGGAACTGCGCAGAGAACTGCGGAAATATCACATAGGGATCAACGGCGCCAGTGCCTCTTGATGAAAATCCTGGCCTCGCGGTAGATTGCCGAATCAAGTATCTTCAAGGCCACTATGTACACTGCGGCTACAACAATTATCTTCACGCACAGCAGGAGCAGTGCGTTGGATATGAACTTCGTGGCGAAGAAAGCGACTATCACCACAAGGAAGGCCAGACCGGCATAAGGGAGCACATCCTTCAGCAGCATCAGGACTGTATATCCGAAGTGCCGTCCGCTGATAATATGCCAGGCTGCCAGAACTGCGAAATTGCATACTGCTATCGTAAGGGCGATCACGTTTATGCCATATCTGTACACAACGAAAGCCATGACTATCTGAAGGGCTGCACCGAGTATGGTGATAAGCAGGTTCAAATCGGAACGCCCGTGAGCTATGTTCATCTGGGAATACATATTCGACAGGGACAGCGCGATGCAGCCGAGACTGCAAAGCTGCATCACCGGAACGCTAGGCATAAACTCCGGATTGATGACCTGAATGAGCTGAGGCGCTATGAAAGCCAGTCCAAGCATCGCCGGACATACCAGACACGAAGTCAGCCTCATAAACTTGCGGAACACCTTGAGACTCCGCTCGGGATCGTCAGAAAACCTGGCGATGGTGGGCTGGGCGACGCTGTTGACAGTGCCGGATATCATCGACTGGCCCATCACCGTCCATTTGTTGCCCTGCGAGTAGAAACCCACCTCCCTTTCTGTATAGGCCCTGCCGAGCACTACCGAGAAGATATTGTTCTGCAGCTGGGTGACAAAAGAAGCGATGACAAGCTTGAAGCTGAATCCGAACATTTCCCATACGGGACGGAAATTCACCTTTAAGCCGGGATGCCAGGGAACGACTATGATTCTCAGGAGCGACGCGATGAAACTCATCAGGACCGTATTGACCACCAGAGCCCAATAGCCGTAGCCTTTTATGGCAAGGATGATGGCTGCGACGCCTGCGATGAGGCTGGATATTATCTCGATGGCGGCTTTCTCCCTCACCATCAGGAAACGGAACAGATAGGCGTTGAAAGCCAGGGACACACCGTTGAACAGAAAGGCCAGGAACAGCACCCGCGAGATCTTCACCAGTTCCGGCTGGCTGTAGAAATCAGCTATGAGCGGTGCGCAGAACCACAGCACCACATACATCGCTATGCTGATGAGGTTGTTGAACCAAAATACGGCGTTGAAATCGTCGTGGCTGAATTCCTTGCGGTTGGCAAGAGCCGAGGTAAACCCTCCTTCCTGCAGCGTAGTGGCGATGCCGGTGAAGATGGCCAGCATTCCCACAAGGCCATAGTCGCCCGGGGTCAGCCTGCTGAGCAGCACGATGCCTATCAGCGCACTGATGACCTGCTTCATACCGCTGTTGAAGCCGCCCCAGAAGAGCCCTTTGATTGCCTTTGTCTTTAGTTCAAATCCGGCCATAGATTACAAATTTAAGAATTTTGAGCTATCTTCGTGATACTTATGAAGGTTTTGCTTGTCAACACGTCTGAATCGACCGGAGGCGCCGCCATTGCCTGCAGACGCATTATGAATGCCCTGCGCAAGGAAGGAGTGGACGCCAGGATGATGGTCCGCAACCCTGAGGGTATGGGCGAAGGCGTGATCCCAGTAGGCGGCAGGCTGCGCAAGCAATGGTGTTTCCTCAGGGAAAGGGCGGCCATCTGGGCTGCCAACGGTTTCAACAGGGACAGCATCTTCTACGTCGACATTGCAAACTCAGGCATCGACATAACACGGACAAAGGAATTCCTCGAGGCCGACATCATACATCTACACTGGATAAACCAGGGTTTCATCTCGCTGCGCGGACTTGAGCGTATAGTGGCAAGCGGAAAGCCGATAGTATGGACGATGCACGACATGTGGCCCTTCACAGGCATATGTCATCACGCAGACAGCTGCACGCGCTACACCGCCGAATGCCACAACTGTCCTCTGCTGCCGAGAACAGGATTCAAGGACCTGGCGCGGGACACTTTCGACCGCAAGGCTGAAATCCTGGAGCATGCCGACATAACCTTCGTGGGCTGCAGCAAGTGGCTGGCAGGCCTTTGCAGCAAAAGCAGGATTGCAGAAGGCCACAAGGTCGTCTCCATTCCCAATCCCATCGATACGGAAGCATATGCACCTGAGGACAAGGCCGTCGTCCGCCGCAAGCTCGGTCTCCCGCAGGACAAGAAACTCATACTGTTCTGCTCCGTCAAGACGACTGATATACGCAAGGGGATGAAGTATTTCCAGGACTGCTGCAGGATACTCAGGGAGACAGCATCAGAAGACATAGAGGTTCTGATACTGGGCAAGGACGGCGAGATGCTGGGCAAAACCCTGGCCCTGCCCTGTCACGCCCTGGGCTATGTCGGAGGAAACTGTTCTCTTTCCGACTACTACAATGCGGCTGACGTTTTCGTAACCCCGTCTCTGCAGGAGAACCTGCCCAACACCATAATGGAAGCTCTCTCATGCGGAGTGCCCTGCGTCGGATTCGAGATCGGCGGCATACCTGAAATGATCAACCATCTGCAGAACGGATATGTCGCGATGTATAAATCCGCAAAGGATCTGGCACGCGGAATCAGGTGGGTACTTGAAGAAGCCGACTATACGGCACTCTGCCGGAATGCCAGAGCCAAAGTCATCAGCAACTATTCAGAGAAAGTGGTTGCCGGACAATATATCTCCCTTTTCAAATGAAATTCTCCATCATAACCATATGCTATAACGCCGCAGCGACCATTGAACGCACGCTTCGCAGCGTTACCGGCCAGAGCTGGGACGACAGGCAGTATATTATAATCGACGGTGCGTCCAGGGATGCAACGCTCGAGATTGTCGGACGCTATCGCAATAAGATCGACATACTGGTCAGCGAGCCCGACAAAGGGCTCTATGACGCGATGAACAAAGGGCTGAAGCTGGCGACGGGGGACTATGTGGTTTTCATGAATGCGGGGGACCGCTTCCACGAAGATACGACACTGGAGCAGATCGCCGCCCAGGTGAAAGACTGCAATCCGCTTCCCGGAGTGATCTACGGCAATACTGCTCTCACCAATATGGCTGGCGAGATCTACGGGATGCGCAGGCTGAGCCCGCCGGAACATCTCGACTGGAAAAGTTTCAAGAACGGTATGCTGGTGTGCCATCAGGCTTTCTACGCAAGGAGAGACCTTGCAGAACCCTACGATACCCGTTACCGCTTCTCGGCAGATGTGGACTGGTGCATCCGGGTCATGAAAAAGGCAGACACGCTTCACAACACGCATATCATAGTAGCCGACTATCTCGAAGACGGCAGCGGAGTCACCATAGACAACCGTAAAGCCTCCCTGAAAGAGCGCTTCGCCATAATGCGCAAGCACTACGGCCTTCCCAGCACATTACTGCATCACGCCTGGTTTGCAGTGCGCCTTCTCTTCAAATAACCGCTGCAGGCATATCC
This sequence comes from Bacteroidales bacterium, assembly GCA_017561885.1. Taxonomy (GTDB): domain Bacteria; phylum Bacteroidota; class Bacteroidia; order Bacteroidales; family UBA932; genus Equibacterium. Next base: position 18,754 of record JAFZBF010000050.1, read on the forward strand.
GGCATAGATCAGAACCAAACATACCAATATGCCGAATGACATTCCGGCAAGTCGCTCCGTTTTCTTGAGAGAAACCGGATCGAATACGAACTCTATCTTATGCTGTCCTGCAGGAACGGCAAGAGCTCTTAGGATATAGTCGGCACGACCTACCTTTACTTCATTTCCATCGATGAAGGCCTGCCAGGAAGGATAGTAGACTTCCGAGAAAACCACAGTTCCTGGCTTGTCGCTGGCCGTTTCATATACCAGGCGATTGGGAGCATATTCTGTCAGCGTCACCGTTCCATAGGCTCCGCCATTGCCTACTGCCTCGATGAAAGCCTTGTCGGCCACGGCGACTTCCGCGGGATTGATGCCATGGAGCATGCTGAGCTCTTCATTGGCATTGTCCACGGCTATCACCTTTTCGACGAACCAGCCGTTTCCGAGTGCATTCGGGTTGACGACTGGTATAACTTCACCGCTGGAAAGGGGGAACTCTATATAACGGGTGTTGAGCATGTTGAGAACAGGCAGCTTGGTGACGTCTATTACCCCAAGGTCGCCGTTCGTCTTGCCAATTTCGTCGTAGAGGGTCATTATCTCAGGGGTGATATGTTCTTCTATCACTTCCTGGTAGCGACGGAGCTTCACTGCGCTGTAGCCTCCTATGCTCTTGTGCCAGTATGAAGTAGTATTGTCGTTGAATACGTTTACCGACAGATTCAGGACACGGTAATCAGGATCCGTGTCGCTGAGGATATATTCGTCGGCCGATGTTTTTTCTGCCACCTTGTTCAGAGCCTTGGGGGTGATGAACAGCCTGTCGTTCACATAGCGTTTGTCCACGGTCCAGAGATCCACGAAACAGAGCACGGCACAAAGCGCAAGCGCCACATTCGCCTTGATTTTGCCGGCACGGAACAGCAGCAGGACAGCCACTCCTATAGCCACGACGGCGAAGCTGCGCCAGGCATCGGCAGTGAATATCGCAACGCGGACAGTCTCCATGAGGTTGATGAATGCGAGTCTGCTCTGCTCATCCAGGGCGCTCAGCTCCGACATCTCATAAGAAGAGATGTAATTCGGGAAAAAGAGTCTCGGCATCAGGGCGAACAGCAGAGCCAGACCGCCTGTCAGGGCGGCGCTGCCCCAGAAAGCGCCTTTTCTCTTTTTCAGTATCGCCGGGTCCTCCAGAATCTCCTTGAAGGCCAGCACGGCCAGGAAAGGAATGGTGAATTCAGCAATCACCAGTATCGAAGACACCGTCCTGAACTTGCTGTAAAGAGGCATATGGTCGATGAAAAGATTGGTGAACCACATAAAGTTGTGGCCCCAGCTGAGCAGGATAGACAGCACCGTCGCCACGACCAGTGCCCATTTCACAGGTCCCTTGACTATGAAGATGCCGAGAATGAAAAGGAACAGCACGAAGGCTCCGGCATAGACCGGGCCGGAAGTGCCGGGCTGGTCTCCCCAGTACGAGCCGAACTGACCTATATACTGCCTGCTGTTGGCAGCCACTTTCCTGATGGCAGCCTTGTGGCTTGACAGAGGTATGTTCGATGCACCGCCTTTGACGTCCGGAATCAGCAGCGAGAAGGTTTCTCCTATGCCGTAGCTCCACTGGGTTATATAATCCCTCTCAAGTCCGTCGGAAGTCTGGTTCTCGCTGTCCGCCTTGACCAGTTCGCTTCCGTTGCGCATGCTCTCCTTGCTGTACTCATAGGTGTGGTAGAGATTCGAGATGTTGATGCCCACGGCCAGGATGGCAGCGACCGCCAGCACACCGGTGGCCTTGAGGAACCTCGGAACCTGTTTGCTCCGCACGGCGATGACAGCCTCTGCAACGACAAGCAGGAACATCACGATAAGGAAATAATATGACATCTGGAGATGGTTGCCGCATATCTGCAACGCTGCGAAGAACGCTGCCAGCAAACCGCCGGCAAGGTATTTACCTTTATAGGCAAGCAGGACTCCCGCAATCGTAGGAGGTATGTAGGCAAGCACATTGACCTTCCAGATGTGGCCCGCTCCGATGATTATTAGGAAATACGACGAGAAAGCCCAGGCCACGGCACCGAGAGCCGAAAGAAGCACCGGAATGCCGAGCACCCTGAGCATAATGTAGAATCCGAGGAGCAGTATGAAAAGATACCATACGTAAGTCGGAAGGAACAGGTGGTAAACCTTGCCCAGGAATTTCAGGGGCATGAGGGACTGATAGCTCGGAGCCATCTGATAGTTGGGCATTCCGCTGAAGATGGAATTGGTCCAGCGTGAAGATATTCCTGTAGCATCCCTGTAATCTACTACGTCCTGGTTCGCCCCTATCATTCCCACGTGGTCATCCCCGGCCAATACGCGGCCCTGGAGGACAGCAGGAGAAAAATAGACGAACGAGATTATGACAAAGGCCAGGATGGCGATGATGTCTGGCAGTATTTTTTTTAGCATCGTTGCTGATTGTTTCATTCTGTGACAGATTTCAGAGCCTTTCGCTCACTTCTTCATAATATTTCTTGCTGATCGGTATCGCCGTATGTGACGGGTCGTCGATTTCAGCATATATGTAATTGTCCTTGTCCTTGCGCAGGGCGTGGATGTGCTTGGGGTTGACAAAGAATGAGCGGTGGCAGCGGAGCAGGTCGTTTGAGGACAGGTTCTCTTCAAGCTTCTTCATCGTTGCTCGCAGCTGGTAGCTCTTCACCTGGTCGGCATCCAGATAGTAGATGCGGACATAGTTCTCCTGCGCCTCTATGTAAAGTATCGCGGCAGAAGCTATCACGAATTTAAGCGTGTGCTTGTCATCATAGAAGCGCACCCGGCTGGTGCTCTCGTCCACGACCGCGACCTTCGAACTGCGGGAAGACTTCAGAATCTGGGAAAGGGTAATGATCGCATAGGGGTAGATCAGAACCGTAAGCAGATAGATGAAAGTGTAAAGCAGGGCGTTGAAGAAGGTCAGGGCGCCTTTGGTGATGAGCGACACGTAAAGGGCCGTGAAGAGAGACATCGTCAGGAACTCTCCCGCTATCCATATGTAATAGTTTCCGCGGTCTTTGCCCAGCGGCTTGCGAAGGATGTAGAGCAGAGTGCGGGACAGGGTCAGCACCAGGAACAATATGCACATTATCATCACGATATTGAACTGGTAGCGGCCGCTCTGGGTCTTGATCAGGGACGGATAGTCGCCCAGGACGCTCTCATCGATATGGAAGGGCGTGTATATGATGACGAAAACCAGGAAGAACAAGGGAACCAGTATGAAGTACCATAGCTGGTCGCTGTACTTGCTTAGCAGTCCGTTGTTCGATTTCATATTTTTTCACGTCGTTTCAAGGCGGTGTGACGAATTTCCCGTTCCGCCATTTTTGTCACAAATATAGTGCTTTTGTCACACATTATCCGAATTTCGTCAAATATAGCAGATGTTCATCACAATTATTTTTTATATAGTGTGGCCACCGGTACATTTGCCGGCGTTTTTAAAGTTTTTGAATATGGCATATCCCCATTATCTCCAAAGACTCCAGGATGCTACACGCAAGCACTGGGACAAAGTCGCCCTCAACACCATAGGCGGCGAATCATTTTCATATGGCCAGATGGCTGTCCAGATCGAGAAGTTCCACCTCGCATTCGAAGCCCTCGGCTTCAAGAAAGGCGAAAAGATAGCCCTTTATTCAGGCAACGGCGCCCGCTGGGGCATGGTATATATGGCAGTCAACACCTACGAGACTGTAATCGTTCCCCTTCTTGCCGATTTTACTCCGGACAGCGCATCATTCCTTGTAGATCATTCTGAAAGCATAGCCATTTTCACCAACGAGGCAAGGTGGAAGAAGATGGATCCGGACAAGATGCCCAACCTCCGCATTGCCATCGACGTTGACAACTGGGGCTGTCTCTGGGCAAAAGACGAAGAGACTAAGAAGACATACGAGACTATGGACGCCCTTTTCGAAGCAAAATGGAAAGGCGGCTACGGTCCCGAAAACGTCGTCTTCCCCACCGACAACTGGGACAACCTGTCCACCATCAGCTATACCTCAGGTTCTACCGGAGCACCCAAGGGAGTGATGCTCACCTACCGCAACTTCAGCGCAAATGTCGACTACAGCCAGAGAAATGTTCCGGCCGGCGACAAGATGGTATCGATGCTTCCCATGGCCCATATGTATGGCCTTGTCATCGAATTCATATATCCTCTCTGCAACGGCACAGGCATATACTGGCTCGGCAAGGCTCCGACTCCCGCCACCCTGATGAAGGCTTTCGCGGACGTCAAGCCTTATCTGCTGATCACCGTTCCGCTCGTCATGGAGAAGATCTACAAGAGCAAGGTAAAGCCTACTCTCGACAAGCCCGTGATGAAGGTGCTGACCAGGATTCCAGGCATCAACAACATTATCTACAAGAAAGTCAAGGACGGGCTTGTTTCCGCTTTCGGAGGCAATGTACAGGAATTCATTATGGGAGGCGCAGCCCTCAACCCCGAGGTGGAGAAACTGTTCAAGCGCATCAAGTTCCCTTATCTGGTAGGTTACGGAATGACTGAGGCCTGCCCTCTGCTCGCATATGAGCACTGGTCAAAATATGTGGCCGGTTCCTGCGGCAAGGCTGTCGACTGCGCGACAGTCAGGATCGATTCAGAAGACCCTGAACACATCGCCGGCGAGATTCAGGCCAAGGGCGAGAATATCTGCATCGGCTATTTCAAGAATCCCGAAGCATCGGCCAATGCCTTCACCGAAGACGGTTTCCTCCGTACCGGTGACCTCGGAATTATGGACAAGGACGGCAACATCTTCATCAAAGGCCGCAGCAAGAGCATGATCCTCAGTTCAAACGGACAGAACATCTATCCCGAGGAACTCGAAGCCATCATCAACAACCAGCCCTTCGTTGCCGAGAGCGTTGTCGTAGACCGCAGCGGAAAGATTGTCGCACTTGTATATCTCGATCCGGAAGCTGTCAGGAAAGAAGGTCTCGACGCAGAAGCAGTATCTGACATCCCTGAAAGAATCCGCATTGCAGCGAACCGCGTGCTGCCGGGCTACAGCAAGATAACAAAAGTGGAACTGGTAAGCGCACCTTTTGAAAAGACTCCGAAGATGAGTATCAAGAGATTCCTGTACAGTTAAGCCTATACACCTAAACCGCTACATATTTAAAATTCCGGCTTTGCTTACGCTCTGCCGGAATTTTTATAATTCTTTGCGAAGTCTCGCTATCGGGATATTCAGCTGTTCCCTGTATTTTGCGACCGTCCTCCTCGCCACCTTGTAGCCTTTGTCGGCAAGTACCGTCACGAGTTCTTCGTCCGTGAGCGGTTTCGACTTGTCTTCCGCTTCGATGCTCTCCGTCAGGATCTTCTTGATCTCGCGGGTAGACACTTCCTCTCCGCTTTCTGTCATCAGTCCTTCAGAGAAGAAATATTTCAGGGGGTATATACCGAAATGCGTCTGGATATACTTGCAGTTCACAACGCGTGAGATTGTGGAGATATCCAGTCCTGTACGCTCCGCGATGTTCTTGAGAACCATCGGCTTGAGCTTTGTCTCGTCACCGTCGATGAAGAAATCGTACTGGAATTCTATGATGGCGTTCATCGTATTCTGCAGCGTCCTCTGTCTCTGCTTGATGGCTTCGATGAACCATTTTGCAGAATCCAGCTTCTGCTTTACAAAAGTGACAGCCTCCTTGCCTTCTTTCGTGGACTTGGAAGCCGAATCCATCAATATGTCCGCATATCGCTTGTTGATCTTCAGCTCGGGAACATTGAACCTGGGCATCGACATCACAGGCTTGCCGTCCTTGAGTTCCAGCACGAAATCGGGCACTACCTGCTGGGCCTGCTCGCTGTACGAGTCGTCAATCTGTCCGCCCGGACGGGGATTCAGATGCACGATCTCGTCGATTGCCTTCTTGAGCCGGTCCTCGTCGATCTTCATCTTCGAGAGAATCTTTGAATAATGCTTCTTGGTGAATTCTTCGAAATGGTTTTCAAGTATCTCCTGCGCATCCTGCTGGGCCTGGTCGTGAGTCTTGGCCTTGATCTGAAGCAGAAGGCATTCACGAAGATCCCTCGCACCGACTCCGACAGGGTCGAATTCCTGGATGATGCCGAGGATGTCTTCAAGCTCGTTGACGTCAGTCTCGATATTGAGACGGAAAGAAATGTCATCGGCGAGAGACTCCAGGTCGCGGCGCAGATAGCCGTCGTCGTCCAGCATTCCGATCATGAACGACGCTATCTGACGTGCTCTGGGCGTCAGGTGGCAATAGCCGAGCTGTGCTTCCAGATTCTGATGAAAACTCTCTTTTACGGAAAAGGTATTGTACTGCGGCTTGAGATCCTTGCCCTGATTGTTCACATAGGTCTTATATGAAGGGGTCTGGTCATCTGCAGGATAATCGCTCAGCGAGACCTTCTTGGGGAGCCCGTCGTCATCCTCGGGGCTGTCGTCGGCCACCTCGTCAAGCACAGGATTCTCTTCAAGCTCTTTCTGAATCTTCTGCGCGAGTTCCAGCGTAGGCAGCTCGAGAAGCTTTATCGTCTGTATCTGCAGAGGAGAAAGTTTCTGTACCTGTTTCTGCTGCAAGGTTTGTTTTATCATTTCCATAACCGTCAGAAGCTTGGATAAGTGATTTTCTCCCTAACGATGAATCCGGAAGGGAACTGGCCTTTTATGGCTGTAAGGAACCTGGTTGCATCGGCTTTTGTGCGGAAATTCCCCACCGTAACCTTGAAATACGGATTCTCATATTCACGGTAGACCGCCACGTTCGGATATAATGCAGAGAAAGAGCCGGCGACACTCTCAGACATCGCCCTGGCATTACGGCTGTTGTCGAAGAAAATCCTGACTCTGTATCCGTTCATCTGTTTGGAAGCATTGCGGGTCTTCTGAGTAGCCATGGCCGATACCATGGAACTCGGCTGCTCGATGGTTATCTTGCCCTCGCCGGCCTTGCTCTGGCTGATTACAGAGAAAATGCTCTTGCCGTAAAGCGCAGAGTCGAGAGAAGCTTCCTTCGTGACGGCGACATCATCCTGGGCAGCAGCATAGAACAGGGAGAGGCAGCTCAGGACTGCCATTATGATTATCTTTTTCATTCTTCAGGTTTTATAAATGATTCCAGGGGAACATTCTTTTGCACTATCTTGTGGAAGCGGCCGCCCTTGGAAACTTCAACGCTGTAATTCAACAGATAGCCTCCTTCAAGCATAGTGCCGAGAGCATCAGACCCCATCGCAAGCAGCTTGATGGGATTCTTGACGTGAACCCGCAGCGGGGCCTCCAGAAGAGTCTGATCCTTGGCCGCCACTTCCAGAAGAACATTTTCATCCATCCATACGTTGCCGAGAGCGTCTCCGTCAGGAGTGATGACTTCTGCTTCGAAGTTCTTCAGAGTCATCGCGAAATAGGGATTGTCCACCTTAAGACTTGTGTTCGCTATAGCGCTCATATCTGTAAGGCTGTACTTGAGGGAGTCGATGGAAGATACTTGAAAATCGCTGAAGACTATCTTGCTGAAATCGGCGCAGCTGCACAGCATCACAGCCGTGCAGGCAAGCAAAAGGATTCTCTTCAAGGATGTTCTCATCGTCATATCTTTCTACAAAGATAGAAAAAACTATCTTTGCAGTCATATTATAGCTGCCACAAATGCAAAATGAATACCAATCGGTAAGGGCGATATTCGACCCGGAGAGGCTGCAGGTCTACATCGAGACATATGGCTGCCAGATGAACGTAAACGACAGCGAAGTCGTGCTCTCCATCCTCCAGAAGGCCGGATACGCGCTCTGCGACAAGATAGAAGACGCTTCGCTCGTGCTCATCAACACCTGCGCGATCAGGGACAATGCCGAGCAGAGGATACTGGGCCGTCTCGAAGTGTTCCGCCTTGAGAAAAAAAAGAATCCGGGTCTCGTGGTCGGAGTCCTCGGCTGTATGGCCGAAAGACTCAAGGAGCAGCTGCTCGCCCATCCCGTGGTGGATCTCGTTGCAGGGCCTGACGCCTACCGCGACCTGCCCAGACTGATCGCTGCCGTCACCGCCGACGGCAAACAGATCAACACCATCCTGTCGCACGAAGAGACCTATGCTGACATCTCCCCTGTCCGTATGGACCGCAACGCAGTCAGCGCCTACATTTCCATAATGAGGGGATGCAACAATGTCTGCTCTTACTGCGTGGTACCCTACACCAGAGGTGCAGAGCGCAGCCGCGACCCTCAGACCATACTCCACGAAGCACGGGAGCTGTTCGCCAACGGCTACAAAGAGATAAGCCTCCTCGGACAGAATGTCGATTCATACAACTGGAAAGGCGTCCCAGGTTCGGAGCAGACCATGGATTTCGCAGACCTGCTCGAGCAGGTCGCCCTGATCGACCCGTCACTGAGAGTCCGTTTCTCGACCTCCCATCCCAAGGATATGAGCGACAAGGTGCTGTACACTATGGCAAAGTATCCCAATATCTGCCGCCACATCCACCTGCCGGTCCAGTCAGGCAGCAATGCGATGCTCGAAAAGATGAACCGCAAGCACACCCGTGAATGGTATCTGGAGCGCATCGAATCGATCCGGCGCATCATACCTGGCTGTTCCATCACCACCGACGTCATCGCCGGCTTCTGCGGAGAGACGGAAGCAGACCATCAGGACACCCTGGACTTGTTCAGGAAGGTGGGCTTCGACGCCGCATTCATGTTCCAGTATTCCGAGAGGCCCGGCACCAAGGCTGCACGGCATTTTGCAGACGACGTTCCGCCCGAAGTCAAGACCACACGCCTCAACGAGATCATAGCGCTGCAGAATTCACTCTCGCTTGAGAGCAACCGCCGCGATATCGGGAAAGTGTTCGAAGTGCTCATCGAAGGACCGTCCAAACGTTCCGACAAGGATATGGTTGGCCGCACATCGCAGAACAAGGCCTGCGTGTTCAAGGCTTCCGGATACAAGGCCGGTGACTATGTAAATGTGAAAGTCGTCGACTGCACGAGCGCGACTCTGCTCTGCGAACTGGCCTGACGCCTATTTCAACGTCCAGGTACTGCCCTCCTTAGTGTCTTTCACAACGATGCCGAGAGCTCCGAGAGCGTCACGGATCCGGTCGCTTTTCGCCCAGTCCTTTGCCAGCTTGGCTTCCTGGCGGTATTCGAGAATCATGCTCATAAGACCGTCGATCACCTGCTCGTTTCCTCCCTGTTCCCTTTCGTCCGCCAGACCGAGAACGTCGCCGGTTACCGTCCTGAGGAGTTCTTTGAGGATATCCTTGTCGGCAGCGCTGACCTTCATCTTGCCGTCAGCCACGGTATTCACGATGCGTACGGCCTCGAACAGGTTCGACAGCGCGATGGGAGTGTTCAGGTCGTCACAGAGAGCCTCATAGACATTCTCTTTCACCTTGGAGATCTCTTCATTTGCAGGCACGTCGTCCACCTTGAGGCCCTCGACGTCGGCAGCAGCCTGCATCAGTCTCTTCAGACCTTTCTCGGCTGCCTGCAGGGCCTCGTTGCTGAAGTCCAGAGTGCCGCGATAATGGGCCTGGAGTATGAAGAAGCGGACTGTCATAGGACTGTAGGCCTGCTTCAGGATAGGGTGAGTGCCGTTGAACAGTTCGTCAAGCGTGATGAAGTTGCCGTATGACTTGCCCATCTTCTGGCCGTTGATGGTGATCATATTGTTGTGGATCCAATAGTGCACGCCGCCATTGCCGCGGGACGCCGTATTCTGGGCGAGTTCGCACTCGTGGTGAGGGAACATCAGATCCATTCCGCCGCCGTGGATGTCGAACTCTTCTCCGAGATACTTGGCGCTCATCGCGGAGCATTCGAGATGCCAGCCCGGGAAGCCTTCGCTCCAGGGAGAGGGCCAGTGCATTATATGCTCCGGAGCAGCTTTCTTCCAAAGCGCAAAGTCGTAGCTGCTGCGCTTGTCGCCCTGGCCGTCAAGTTCGCGGGTGTTGGCGATCATCTCGTCGATGGTACGGCCGGACAGGATTCCGTAGTGATGGTCCTTGTTGTATTTCTCCACATCGAAATATACCGAACCGTTGCTGACATAGGCATAACCTGCGTCAAGAATCTGTTTGACAAGCTCAATCTGCTCGATGATGTGACCGGAAGCGCGGGGCTCGATTGAAGGCGGCTGCACTCCGAGTTTAGCCATCGCCGCCTGATAGCGGAGGGTGTAATACTGGGCGATCTCCATTGGCTCCAGCTGCTCGAGACGGGCTTTCTTTGCAATCTTGTCCTCTCCTTCGTCCGCATCGTGCTCGAGGTGGCCCACGTCTGTTATGTTGCGGACGTAGCGGACCTTATATCCGAGATAGCGGAAAAGGCGCACCAGCACGTCATATGTAATGCCGGGACGGGCGTGGCCCAGATGAGCGTCGCCATACACCGTAGGGCCGCAGACATATATCCCGACATAACCGGGGTTTATGGGTACGAACAGTTCTTTCCTTCTTGACAGTGTATTGTACAGTAAAATATCCCGTGCCATTACGATAAGAGTTTATGATGGATGCAAAGTTAGGGTTTTTCTCATATTCCAGCCATCTCAGAGGCAGAAATACTGCGCCCCGTGCGACCAGTCGCCAAGAATGACAAGTTCGCCGCCGCTGGGGACAGGAGTGCGGGAGGGAGTGTGGATGTGTCCGAAGATATAGAGGTCGACGCCAGGCTCCCCAGCCTCCTTCCTCTTGCGGCCGAAACTGTCCGCGAATCTGCAGAGTCCTGCCGTAGGGACGGCGTCAGTCTCATTGTCAGGATGCCTGTTGCGGCTGGCCTTCGACCATCTGCGGGCGAACCCGAAGGCCCAGCGGGGTGGCATCGCCTTCAGGACAGCTATCCAGAAGCGGCTGCGGAACAGACGGAAGATCAATCTCGACTTCCGGTCCGCGGCTCCTGGCATATCGCCGTGTCCTACACATATCCTCTTGCCGCCGGCTTCCAGGACAGACCAGCACTCGTGGACGATCTTCACCCCGAGTTCCTTCTCGAAATAGTCTGTCACCCACCAGTCGTGATTGCCGGGATAGAAGCGTACATCCACTCCCCTCCCGACAAGGTCGGCCAGTGCAGCCAGCACCCGCACATAACCGCGGGGCACCACATCCCTGTAATCTATCCAGAAATCGAAAATGTCACCCAGCAGGAAAAGTCCCCGCGCATCATCCGGAAGAGAGCGCAGGAAAGCGACGAATTCCTGCTCCAGCAAGCCTCCGCTATCGTCCTTGCTGCCTAGATGGACATCAGCAGTGAAATAGTATCTTCCCTGAGCAGTGCCCATTGCAAAGGATTATACCAGAGTTGAGATTATGCAGGCGAGGCCGACAATCAGGCAGTAGAGGGCAAACCAGCGCAGACGGGCCCTCTTCACGATGGCAATCATCACCTTGCAGGCGAAAAGGCCTGAAACGAATGCTGCCAGGAAACCTATGGCAAGCTGCAGGCCGCCTACGCTGCTGGCTGCGAAACCGCCGCCTGCAACATCCAGGAAAGCCTCGCCGAGAATCGGGATCAGCACCATAAGGAAGGAGAAACGGGTGACTTCTTCGCGCTTGACTCCGCACAGGAGGCCGGTCGCGATGGTCGAGCCGCTGCGTGAGAGGCCGGGCAGTACGGCTACCGCCTGTGCAAGACCCATCCAGAGGGCGGACTTGAAGCTCATATTCGAACCTGCGCCTGAAGCGCCGGCATCAGTCCCCCGGGCGGCGCGCCGTGCAAACAGCTTCTCTGAAAGGTAAAGCAGAGCCGCGGTGATGACCAGACAGCAGCCGACTACGAGAAGGCCGCTGCCGAAAATGTTCTCTACAGAATCCTTCAGCAGCACTCCGACTATGAAGACCGGAATCATGGAGACAAGGAGCATCAGGATGTATTTCGTGCCGTCGTTCATCTTGAACTTGAAAAGCTCCTGCAGCAGCTTGAGAATATCTTTCCAGAAAACCAAGAGGGTGGCAAGCACGGTAGCGGCGTGGACGGCGATTTCGAAACTCAGGTCAGATGTCTCTATGCCGAACAAGGCTTTGCCGATGGCCAGGTGGCCGCTGCTGCTTACAGGCAGGAACTCAGTCAGTCCCTGGACTATTCCGAGAATCAATGCTTCAAACCAACTCATATCCTATTTTTCCTTGCTGTCCTTATCTGCAGGACGTTTCATTATGGCCACTATCACTATGACGATTCCCAGGACAACCAGCACGGGCGATGCCACCAGACGTCTGAAATCGAACATTGCATCATTGAACACTGCAGGGTCGCCCGATCCGCCGCCTATCATCAGAATGTAACCGGACACCATCAGGATCAGTCCTATGAGAATCGTTCTCACACCTTTGGGAGATACTGAAAAGTTATTCATAAGGAATTATTTACTAATAATACAAATCATCTTTGGACGTATATGCCAGTCTTCCCACTACATACCAGGCAGCCGCGATGCAGAGTGCTATACCCACTGCGAAGACAATTGCGCAGACCATCGGTATCGTACCGGCGAAGATGGACTGGGCCATCGGCCAGAAGCGGTTGCGGGCATACAGCAGGATGCCTCCGAACAGGCCGCAGGCTATAGCGGCTGAAGCCACTCCCTGCCAGAACGCCTGCCATACGAAAGGCTTGCGGATGAATCCCCGGTTCGCACCGACGAGCATCATCGTGTGGATGGTGAAACGCTTGGCATATATGTTCAGGCGCACCGTAGTGCAGATGAGAGCGAAGGAGATGATCATCAGCAGCAATATCGCGACACCCATCAGAATAGCGATCTTGCGGAGGTTGTCGTTGAGGCTTTCAATCAGGGACTCCTGGTATGTCACCTCGCGGACCTTGGGCAGCTGCTGGATCCGGGCTGTTATCATCTGCAGGGAATCCTTGCTGAAATACTCGCTCTTGACATTGACGTCAACGGAGAACGGGATAGGATTGATTTCGAAAACCCTCAGAAAATCCTCACCGAGCAGTTCCTGCATCTGCCTGGTTCCTTCTTCCTTCGAGATATACTTCGTCTGTATCACGAAATCCATCTCTGACAACTTCTCCTGCAGGGCAAGAGCGTCAGCTTCGGTTGCATTCTGATGCATTATCACCGATACGACAGCATTCTCCTTGAAATAATCGGAAACCTTGGATGCGTTTATGACCAGGAATGATGACACGGCGATCAGGAGAAGTACCAGACTGATGCTAATGACAGAGGACAAATACGACTGAATCAGCCTCTTGGCAATTATGTTTTTTTCCTTTGAAGCCATGACAAATTTTACAACGTCAAAGATAAACAAAAAATTTTTATTACCTTTGTAGAGAATTTGCCCTTAATCTTTCGTATTGAAAATGAGCGAACCTGTAAGAGTTTTATATGTCAGTTCTGAGATATATCCATACTCTCAGGAATCCCCTGTTTCGATAGTGGGCAGGTTCCTTCCGCAGGGCGTTCAGGAGAAAGGCCGCGAGATCCGTTCGTTCATGCCCCGGTACGGGACAGTCAACGAACGCCGTCACCAGCTCCATGAAGTCATCCGCCTTTCCGGCATGAACATCATAGTCCGCGATGTCGACAGGCCGCTGATCATCAAAGTCGCTTCGATTTCCTCGGCAAGGATGCAGGTGTATTTCATTGACAACGATGATTTCTTCCGCCGCAAGGCCGTCTTCTGCGATGCCGACGGCAAATTTTTCGAAGACAATGACGAAAGGGCGATTTTCTTTGCAAGAGGCGTGCTCGAGACCGTGAAGAAACTTCGCTGGAAACCTGACATCGTGCATTGTCAGGGCTGGATATCGCACATCCTTCCGCTCTATCTCAAGAAAGCATACGGCAACGACCCTATATTCTCCGACAGCAAGATTGTCCTGTCGCTATATGACGAGCCGAACTACACCTTCAAATCAGACCTGGCCGACAAGATTCCCATCGGCGGCATCAGCGCAGAAGACGTGGATGCAGTCAAGGGTTCCGATGGCATAAATCTTGCACGGCTCGCCATCCGATATTCAGACGGTGTGATCTTCGGTTCGCAGGATATACATCCGGAGTTGAAGGAGTATGTCGCAGAGCGCAAGCTGCCTGTCCTGCAGAGTCCCGCCATCAGTCTGGAAGACAACGGGTACATACAAGAGTACAATGATTTTTACGAACAAATCCTGCAGGCAAATGTCACTGAGTAAGATTGAATCGGCGCTGGGGTTCCTGGTATTGCTGCTGTCCGTTTCTGTTTTTTCGTCTTGCATCGAAACCAATTATACGTTGGGAGATTCGCTCGTGCCGACATCGAACAACCTTTATGTCGAGACCGCTTCCGTCGACCTGAAGGTCGGTATGAAATCAGCTGACGACATCCAGTCTTCATCATATTATTATGACGTCGGAACCATTGTCAGCGAAGAGTTCGGCCTTACGAAGGTCGACCTCGCGGCGACAATCACACCCAGCGACACCGGCATCAACTTCGGCACCGACCCCAGATTCATCGATGCATACATAATGCTTATCCGGGAAAACGTGAAGACCTTCACCACCGGACAGGACAACATCACCCAGAACCTGTATGTGTATCCTATGGCTCACGCGATGGACTCTACCATGGTCACATGCACGAGCATCTCGGACAAAGATTACATACACACTCCTGTCGGAAAGGCCTTGCTTACGTCAAAAGACACTGTCATCATCCAGCTCGATGAAAGCTGGGCCAGGAGTCTGATGTCCAGCACAAGAGCCGAACTTGACAGTATGGAGCTCTTCATCAAGAACCATTACGGCCTGTACTTCACGACAGACGACCCTATCGAAGGGACTGTCGGCGGAAGGCTCAACAATTTCAAGACGGTAAGCGTCAAGCTGGGCGTAAGTTCGCGCAACAAGAAAGGCATCCTGAGGGACACCACTATCACATTCGACGTAGGCAGCGTATACCACGGCCTGTCGACCCAGGTCTTCAAGCACAGTTCAAAAGCCCTGGAAGTCGGGCCTGACAACAATGAAGAAGTGCTGTATTACGAAGGTCTGGCCGGCATCAAGCCCTTCATAGATGCGGGCATCCTCAAGAATTCCATCGAGGCCTGGGCGGCGGAGAACAATGTCGACCTGACCAAGATCCTCATAACTAGAGCCACGTTCGAACTTCCCTTCGAGTTCCCCGACGACTACAGGACAGTGGACAATTATTATCCCCAGGGTCTGTACCCGGCAGTCTACAGCGTCGATTCGACAGACAACGTCAAGCGCTACACGCTTCTGGGATCCATCTATGACGATACCTACGACAAGGGCGACATCAACCGTTCCCTCTACTGCTACCGTCCCGACGTGACATATTACATCCACTCCATCATCAACAAGGAGAAACTCATAGAAGAGGACAATATCTGGCTCATAGCCCCGTTCGAGTACGTACAGACCACCAGTTCGTCGTCAAGCAACTCGTATTACAATCCGTATATGTACAATTCGTACTATAACCCGTACTCTTACTACGGCGGATATGGATACTACGGTTACAACAGCTATAACAACTACTACAACAACATGTATTATTACGATGCGTTGTACAGTGCGGCCACAACTTCTTCAGAAACCTACTATTACGTCGACTATATGAACTACGCGATAGGCAGGATCAACGGCAACGGCGCCGAGCGCCATCCTAAACTGAATCTTACATACGTATTGCTGGGAGACTGAGACCCCGGCCTTGCCCGATGAGGCGGCGTCTCACTTCTTCTTTTTCTTCTCTTCCCTGGCGGCCTTGCGGGCGTCTTTCTTGGTCTGTTTGGTGTCGACGGTGAGATAGAAGGGTTTCTGGAACTGCTTGGGAATAGTGATAGCGGGCCTGGGTTTGCCGAAGATGTATTCATAGAGGTCATCGAACTCGCCGTCGTGCCAGTACTTGACCAGCTGCTCCAGGTCCTTGTCCTCCCCTTTCGGATCATACTGCCTTTTTATGTCGCCCTTCAGGACCTTGGCGACGCCCTGCCAGAAACCGGCGTTGATGTTGCCGAGATATTTCTGGATAATCTCATAGGGTGTCATGCCGACCTCCCTGTCGATCAGGCGGATCATCATCATGCCCTGCTGCAGCGTCAGTTTCCTGAACACAGGGTCGAAACTTTTCAGCAGCTCATCCTTCATCGTGTCAAGATAACGGTCCTGCTCGCGCTTTGAGTAATTCCTTGCCACGAAAATGCTGTCGGTCTCCCTGATAGTCTTGGCTACGAAAAGCGCATATGGATATGACTTGCTGAAATTGTGGACCCTTTTGTAATACTGCACCCATTCGGCGCGGTTCATATATTCCTTCGGATGTATACGTGCCGGGGGCAGCACATCGACATAGACGGTGTCATTGCCTATGACGGTATACTCCATCAGCGATCCCTTCCTCCTCTGGGTCTGGGCCTGCGACGGGAACGTGGTGAGAATCACCAGAACAATTGCAGCTGTCAGTCTTGCAGATTTCATCTGTTACGTAAAATTGGCGCTCAGATAGTCGTCTACCACTTCAGGAAAATGCGCCTGCTCCAGAAGGTGTATCTTGGCAGCCACGTCAAGGGCGGTATCACAAGGGAGCACCTCGCATCTGGCCTGGAAAAGAGTCTTGCCGTGATCGTATTGCTCATCGACAAGATGGATCGTCATGCCGCTCTCGACTTCCTTCGCGGCGACAACCGCTTCGTGAACGTGCATACCGTGCATGCCTTTTCCGCCATACTTCGGAAGCAGCGCCGGGTGGATGTTTATGATCCTGCCGGGCCAGGCTTCTATCAAATGCGAGGGAATCCGCATCAAAAACCCGGCCAAAATCAGAGCGAATGCATCATACTGCCTGAGAATCGACATGACTGAAGGCAGTCCTTCTTCCGTAACGGCATCGCTGCAGACCAGCTGGCTCTTGTTGAAAACTACCGACGGCACTCCAAGTTTTTCTGCACGCTGGAGCACGAAGGCATCCGGACGGTTGCACAGCACTACAGACACACGGAACTCCGGATGGTCCGAAAAATACCGGATCAGGTTCTCAGCATTAGTTCCGCTGCCAGAGGCAAATATGGCCAGATTCCTCATATACTTTTAGTTTGGCGCGAAGGTAGACAAATTTGGTAAAATCAAGAAATATTACTTACTTTGCAATTCGTTACTAAAAACTAAAAGAAAAATGGAAGACGTTACTGCAAAAGTAAAAGCCATCATTGTTGACAAGCTTGGTGTTGAGGAAAGCGAAGTTCAGGAGAGTTCAAGCTTTACCAATGACCTTGGCGCAGATTCTCTGGATACAGTAGAACTGATCATGGAATTCGAAAAGGTATTCGGTATCTCTATTTCCGACGATGCAGCTGAGAAGATTACAACCGTAGGGGATGCAATCTCATACATCGAGCAGAACACCAAATAACTTCGAAATTCTACCCTAGAAATAAGACCGTCGGTCCCAATGGAACCGACGGTGCTTTTTTTATGCTTTCCAGATCTTCTCTGGATACTCTCCCGCAGCAATCAGGGCATTGATCTTTTCGACCGTGAAAGGCCTGTCCTCCTTGTAGGTGACGCCGAACCATTTGGCATCGCACTCCAGCACCTTGACTGAAGCGATATTGTCGACTATCAGCTTGTCCGCGATATAAGGGATGAAATACTCAGCCTTGAGATTGTCCCTGTTCTCATCCAGGAACTGCCTGAATATCCTCTCGGAGTGCTTGAAATAATCCGGAGTGAAACCCCAGAAATTCATGGACACATAGCTGTGAGGATTGAGTTCGTGTTTCTCGTCATTCTCTATGTAATAGACCATACCGCCGCTGCGGGCAATCGCAGTGCGCTCGGTCACGGTCGTAAGTTTGTTGTCCTTGTCGACGCCGCAGATGCCGCGTGAAACAGTACCGAACTCAGAGAGTGTGTTCTCCAGATAGTAGCCGACCATTGCATACTGGCCTTCCGTACCTTCGATCGAGCGCAGGTAGGCGGCCATTGTCTCATAGCTCGAGCGACCGTAGAAGTCATCCGAGTTGATGACTGCGAAAGGCTCGTTGATGACGCCTGCGGCCATCATCACAGCGTGGTTGGTACCCCAGGGTTTCTGACGGCCCTCCGGGACGGTATAGCCTTCAGGAAGATTGTCCAGTTCCTGGTATACGAACTCGAACTTCACGTCGTCACTGAATTTCTCGGCACGGAAATGCTCCTTGAAAGTGTCAGCGAAAGAGTGGCGGATTACGAAGACAACCTTGCCGAAGCCGGCGCGGATCGCATCGAAAATAGAGTAGTCAATAATGGCTTCACCATTGGGGCCGAGGCCATCCATCTGCTTCAGGGAACCATATCTTGAGCCCATTCCGGCAGCAAGTATCAACAATGTAGGTTTCATATCTGATCGGTTTTTTTCTGTCTTTTTTTACGAAGGAAGAATGTGAATGCCAAGGCTGCCAAGCCGAACACCAGCATCTGGACGATCTGGGCTTCGTGCGAGATGGTAGCGAATACCAGCGCCGTCTTCTGCTCGATGCCGTAGATAGGCACAAGTGCCATCGACACTATCACGTGGTATGCGCCGAAGCCACCCTGAACAGGAATCGCCCAGCCTACAAGGCCGAGCATCATGATGAACAGCGCGTCCATTCCGGTGAGGTGCGACACTGCAGGAAAAGCGTGGATCACGAACACCACCTCCAGCCAGTACAGCAGCTGCACCAATATAGTATATGCAATGAAGAGCCAGCTTTTCTTCATCTTGAAGGCAGCCTTGACGCCGTTGATTATTCCCCTGCAGAAGCCGATGACCTTTCCGCCGATCTTGCTGTTCATAATCCTGACTCTGTAGTGGCCGGCCAGCCACACGCATACTGCTAGCAACGCAATGACTCCCAGCACGAGCCAGAGAGAATCGAATGACAGGGATTCCACAAAGGGATTCCAGATATTCTCAACCATGAAGCCGCCGAAATGTGTGAAGAAGACCATCGCGATCAGCATGACGGCCGAAACTGCCACATCCCAGGCTCTCTCCACCATAACGCTCCCGAGGCTGTCGTTGAAAGGGACCTTGCTGCTGTCCGCTATCATTCCGCAGCGGACAAGCTCTCCGCTGCGCAGTACGGCAATGTTGGACAGATAGCATACTGCATAGGCATTGCAGCAGTCCACCCTCTTCACCTTCGGGTCGATGGGAAGCAGCAGCAGGCGCCACCTCAACCCTCTCAGCACCGTTCCCAGAACACCTGCAGCCATTGCCGCGAAAATCCACCAGTAGTTGCAGCTGCGCAGTCCTTCCACAAAAGCGTTCCAGTCCATCCCCCTGAATGCAAGATAGAGCAGGAGCAGCGTCAGGACTGACACGGCAACGTACTTGAGGATATTCTTGAGCCGCCTGTACATATTATAATTTATAACAACCTGTAAAGGTAGCATTTTTTATTAACTTTGTTGGAAAGCACACCCCACACCGTTTAGCGATGAATGCAAAAAGCGTCAAATCTATCCTCGGAATAGGCAATGCCCTCACCGACATCCTGGCCATATTGCCGGACGACACCATCCTCCAACAGTTCAACCTCCCCAAGGGAAGCATGCAGCACGTCGATGCTGAGGCCGGAAACAAGATCTGGGATGCGATAAAGGATAAAGGTATCAAATACGTTGCAGGAGGAAGCGCCGCCAACACTATCTCCGCCGCGGCGGTCTTCGGAATGAAGGCAGGTTTCATCGGCAAAGTCGGAAAAGACGACATCGGCTCTCTCTTCAAGTCAGAGCAGAGACAGGACGGCATAGATTCCATGCTTCTCAGGGGCAAGGCTCCAAGCGGCCGTGCGATCGTCATAATAACCGAGCCCAACTATGAACGTACCTTCGCCACTTATCTGGGTGCTGCGCTGGAACTTGAGCCTGAAGATCTCGACCCGGCAAATTTCGACGGATATGATTATCTGCATCTGGAGGGCTATCTTGTGCAGAACCAGAGGCTTTTCCGCAGGGCCGTGGAGATAGGCAGGGAAAAGAATATGATTATCTCTGTCGACCTGGCCAGCTACAACATCGTGGAGTCGAACAGCGCCTTCCTGCACGACATCGTGGAGAATTACGTAGACATCGTCTTCGCCAACGAGCACGAGGCCCGGGCGTTCACCGGCAAGGAACCCGCCAGGGCTCTGAACGACCTTTCCAAGCTGTGCAGCATCGCCGTCGTCAAGGTTGGAGAAAAAGGCTCTATGGTGCGCTCCGGCAAAGAGTTCCACAAGATCAGGCCACGCAAGGCCGTCGCCACTGACGCCACCGGAGCCGGAGACCTCTATGCCGCAGGCTTCCTGTACGCGCACTCTCTCGGCATGCCCCTCGACATCTGCGGCAAGGTGGGCTCGATCATCTCTTCCAAGGTCGTGGAAATCATCGGCACAAAACTCGACATCCCCCGCTGGAAGCAAGCCAAGAAAGAGATCCGCAAGGTAATGGGGATAAAGGAATAAGGTTATTGATATAACCGGTTTCCGGTGTAGGTCCCGACCGATTTTGGTGTAGGTCCAGGCCAGTTTTGGGATAGGTCCCTGCTGTTTTTGGGATAGGTCCGATGAAATGTGCCAGACCTACCCCACTGGAAGTATCTGGATGGCCGATTTGCGGTGTAGGTCCCGACTCTTTTGTCAGACCTACCCCATTCTTTTTCATTTTATGGTGTTACATTTTCGTTTATCACGTGTTATTAATGTAGAGGCACGATAAATACTTGACAATAGCTGTAATGGCACAGGACTATTTGACAAATGCGTTTGTGAGGCTTCGGCAGAAGTTGAGGTGGATATCGGGCAGGTATTTGCCAGATTCCGCTGCTTCGGACGATATCCTTCAAGATTGCTTTGTGCGGTTGTGGCAACACCGGTATCCGCTGAAGTCCGAGAAAGAAGCAGAAGCATTGCTGGCACGCACCGTCCGAAATGCGAGTCTCAACGAGCAGCGGCGAAAAAGGACAGTTCCCTTAGAAATGGATTTGGTTGACGACAGTCCTGACTATTCCATCAAAGAGAAAGCTTTTGAAGAATTGCAGAAAAGGATTGAACAACAATTGACAGATACGCAACGTTATATACTCGAAGAAAAAGAATATGGGGGAAGATCCCTGGAAGACATAGCAAAAGAATTGAAGATGGAACCGGCTGCAGTCAGAATGCAACTTTCCAGAGCAAGAAAAACCCTTAGAAACGCTTTGAAAAATGAACGATAAAGAAAAATACCTGATTCTTGCGAAACGGTACTTCGATGCCGAAACCTCTCCTCAGGAGGAACTGGAACTGTCCAGGTACGTTGCAGAAACAGACGATCCGGAATTTGACGAACTGCGCGGTGTCCTTGGCTTCCTTTCCATCGGCAAGCAAAAAAGACTGCGCAGAGCCCGTAAAGTACGGCTGTATTCTCTTGCTGCGGCAGCGGCCTGCATTATTGCTGTCCTTTCCATTGGTTTGATCAGTTATCCCGGCAATAAACAGGCAGCCGATGAGTTGTGTGTCAGATATGCCTATGACGAACTGATTACAGACAATGAGCAGATAATGGCTTCTGTCGAATCTTCCCTCTCCGATTTCTTTTCCAGTGTTTCTCCTGCAGAAACCAATCTTATTGAAATGTTCCAGCGATGAAAAAGATATTCTTGGTTATTATTGCATTGCTACTTTTCAGTGGTGCATCCTTCGCACAGCGTGGACTGAACTGTTTTCCCATTTTCGAGGGCAAGGTTGTTCCGGCGAAACAGATGGTACTTACTGAGGTGCGTGGAGGCGGCATGGCCACATACAAACTCGACTACTACCGCGGGATTACATTTACCGTCGATTCTGCTCTTGCAGAAAAAGTATCCGCATTAGTAGGTCAAGACGCTGTCGATGCAGAATCGTGCGAAACAGAAAAGGTGGGCGACTTGCTGACTTATGCCCTCATCCAGCCAAAAGTATCGGGCAGGATAAGACATTATCTCTGTTATCAGGCAAAGCCTGCGGGCAGCCAGTGGAGAATAACAATCCTTTATCTGGAGGGACCTGCAACTCTTGAAGATTTACGTTCAATGTTCGAAAAACAATAAAAATAGATACTATGAAAAAAGTCATTTTAACGCTTGTGGCCGTCTTGGCTGTCTTCTCGGCTGCAGCTCAGGACAAACTTAATTTCGAGGTACCTCTCTTTGGCGTCACCAAGAAAAATGTCAATCCGACCTGGTCTCTGGTGGCATTTTCTGAGGTAAAAGGAGGTTACAGCTATCGATTCGACGTTCCCTCGCAAATCGATCCGAACGGAGGTTATATCGAATTGAATATTGCTGATTTGCGATACAGGCCAGGAAGAAAAGGCAGCGTCCTCTCGCTGGGGTTGTCCCAATCCCTTGATTTTCATTTTGTCGGCAAAGCGTATTACTTCGGTCCTGACGGGCAGTTCATCCCTCATCCCAGCGGATGGATGGCAGGAAGAGCCATAGCCGCCGAGCGGGTTGTATCCCTCAATTTCGGTTTTGTCCAGGAATTCGGTGACTGGAAAGCAGGTCTGTTCATATCTCCCGGGGCCGGGCACGGCATTCTCCACAACCGTTACTACGCAGGAGTTCCTATCGGCTCTGGCGACGAATCCGACTACACACTTGTGGGCTCACTCAGGCACAGAGACAACATTTACGCTCGCAACGGCTGGCGATTGGGAATAAGCGCAGGCCTCTGGTACAGAAACATCGGCCTGACTGCGGGATGGCATAGGAGAGACCTGTTGGAAGGAATGCTGGTCGGCAATCAGAATGTAATCCACGCCGGAGTCTCTTTAAGATACTGATAATTGCCCTTTATAACATATTATGCCTCGCATCTTTTGCGAGGCTTTTTTATTGCACAGAAAAAGATATCTTTGTAGAAAAATGAAAGTGGGTTATGGCAATTGTGAAAGCGATTGTGCGGGAGATGCCAGATGGATCTGCCCGCCGTATTTTTCCTTTCCATCTTAGTATGGAAGGGCTCGAGAAAGCGATTATCTGTCGCGACGAAGAAGATTACGACATCCTGGTCAAGTATGTATTCCTCTGCGCACTGCGCAAGAGCGTGATTGTAGCCACTTACGTGGTTGTATCCAACCATCTGCACGTGGTGCTTCTGGCGGAGAATGACATGGCAGCCATGGTATATGGCTATGAAATCCGTCGACGATATGCCATGTGGTTCAGTCGCAAATACCATGAACGCATTCTGTATCACGACAAATGCGTTGATGTCAGATTGCTGGACACTTATTGGTACATCCGCAATGCCATAGCATATGTTTTTCGCAATGCCCTTGACAACGGCAAAAGCATTGAAACATATCCCTGGTCAGGTTATCGCGCGGTTTTCTGCGATGGGCAAAGCAAGGGATGGACGAGACCTGTGGCCTCTCTTACAAAGCGGGAAAAGGAATCTTTCTTCCATACAAACGAAGATATTTCTTCCACGGGATGGAAGATTGATATCAATGGATGCCTGGAACCGGCAAGTGCGTGCGACTGGCAATATATCGAGGCTGCATTCGATAATTCTCAGAGTTTTCTGCTGAAGGCCATCGGGGAGGTAAATGTTTCCCAGATGCAACAAGAACTTGTCGATGGTCCAAGGATAAGAATGCTTGACAGCGAATTCTTTAAAACGATTTCTTC
>JAFZBF010000051.1 GCA_017561885.1 Bacteroidales bacterium
AGAGCCGACCTCCGGTCGGCTCTTTCTGTGCTTTCTTCCCCCACTCCGCCACGCAGCTGAAGCCACCTCGTTTATAGCCCGGTATGTAAAATGAAATAAAAGACTACCTTTGTAGGGAACATTCCTATATTATGAGAAAGAGAATCTATGAAATAATAGATATGGGACGCAAGGGGGACAAGCTGAGCCTCGCGTATGAAATTTTCATGATTATCGTGATCGTGGCCAGCATCATCCCGCTGATGTTCCTGAAAGTCTATCCCATTTTCGTCATCATAGAGAAAGTGACGGTGACAATCTTCATCATCGACTATCTGCTCAGATGGATCACAGCCGACTACAGGCTCAAGAAAGGATCATGGTCGTTCGTCATCCATCCATTCACCGGCTGGGCGATCATAGACCTTCTTTCAATCCTTCCGGGACTGAATATTCTCGGTCAGGGATTCAAGATCTTCAGGATAACCCGTCTGCTCAGGATTCTGCGTCTGTTCAAACTTTTCCGTTACTCAGACTCGATGCAGATTCTGGGAAGGGTCATCCGCAAGGAAAGGAAAGTGCTCTTCGCCGTATTGGGAGTATCTGTTTTCTATGTCTTCCTGACAGCTCTCATAATGTTCAACACAGAGCCCCGCATCGACCCTGCGACCGGCAACGTCACCTTTTCCGGTTTCTTCGACGCCCTGTACTGGGCGACTGTAACCCTGACCACCGTCGGTTACGGCGACTTGACACCTGCCACTGAGATAGGCCGTCTCGTCAGTATGGTTTCCTCACTGTTCGGAGTCGCTGTCATCGCTCTTCCTTCAGGCGTAATCACGGCCAGCTATCTTGAAGAATTGAGGACCATGAAGAGAAGGAAGAAACTGGAGGAAAAAGAGCAGCAGGAAGATAATACGGAACAAGAGTAACCATGCCGTCATAAAACAGATCACCGGAGCCAGCGATGCTGACTCCGGTGATTGTTTTTCAGCCCGTCTGAGACTATTCAGCCACAGGTGCTTCAGCCTCGGGTGCTTCGGGCTCGGCAGGAGCTTCCGGACCGTGGAAACGGCAGAACTTCGCGCGACGTTCTTCAATGATAGCATCAGCTTTCTCAGAGAAGAAGCTGTACATAACTCCCTCGACAGCGACCATAATCGCTACAAGGACAAGAACCGCCAGAACTGCCAGAACAGGGCCGACCTTGGGAATAAAGCCAAGGATTGCACAGATAATGCAAGAAACAATACCGAACAACAGCCCTACGAAGAAAATGCGCCATTTGTTGCCAAAAGTTGAATCGTAACTGAGCAGCAGCGACTTAAGCGGAGATACGTGCTTGTCGATCAGGAAATAGATTGCAAATCCCCAGGCAATTGACATAATGATTGCCGGAATGAACATAAAGGCTGCGGCTGCAAGGATACCGATATAAAGGAAGCCCATAAGCAGGAAGAAATTGCCCAGATCCTTGAAATTATCCTTGCTGAAAATGGATACGGGATCTACAACCTCACCCCGTCCGATGCCTATGATGGCTTTGTAGAATCCGATAGTGGTACCGACGTTGAGATAGGGAATCCATACTGTCAGCACATAAAGGATTACCATCAGAAACAGCGGGAAAAAGTTCTTGAGGCCATAACGGACACCATCCTTTATGGTCTTAACGATGTCAAGTTTTTCAGTCGTCATAGTATAATGATTTAGGTTATTGCAAGGGTTTTTCAAATGTAGCAAAAAACATCGTAAATTAGCATATGTTCTGAACAATCCTGACATTATGAAATCCTTCTTCAGGCAGACATTTCTGCTTATTGCCGCAGTTGCAGTTACAGCCTGCACGCAGCCACAGGTCACAAGAGGCATCGGAATATATCCCGGCAACCCCGAAGAATATGACGGCCCCGAGATGGTTGCAGCCGGCAACCAGTACCGCAACCTTGCACTGCACCGCGCAGCCTGGCACTCCTCGAGCGTTGACTACAACCTCACAGGCCATCTGGTCACGGACGGCATCATCTCCGACGACACACTTGATCTGATGCAAGTGCTATCGAACGGGACCAATGTCGAGAAACGGCAAAGGGAGCGGATCTTCGACGACAACTTCACCGGCATCAGCATCCCCGGCAAGGCAGGCGCCAAACTGGAGATAGGAATAGGCAGATGGGTGGATGCTGATATCGTTTCCTTTGAAGGAAACTGCAGGATGGCTCCAGGCGCCAGCTTGCCCGGAAGCTTCACCCCCGTCCTGATGGCAGTGCTGGAAGACTTCTCGGTCATAGAGCTTCCCCTGAAACCTTGCAAGCCTACGATTCACGAAGGCGGCGGCAGCCAGAACGTCTCCGTGCTGGAGGGGCTCTCCTCAGGCAAAGCCATGCAACCCCGATACGGTTCATCCAGAGAACTGAGCTTCGGATATATGGCAGAACTTCCGGATGGAAGATGCGGTTCCCTGACCATAAACCTCGATACCGACGCAGTGCAGGAATGGAACATAACCGAGGTGAATTTCTACCGGGATGGCAAAGAAGTTTCGATACTTCCTTCCGAGTCATTCTCAAGCGTCTGGATTCCGGATCCTATAACCGGAGGCTCTGTGACGGTCGATCTCGGTGCCGTTGCAAAGTTCGACAGATGCCGGATATTCTGGGCGGGCGGCAATTCATCCTCAGGCTGTATCGAGACCTCGGCTGACGGCCACGACTGGAAGAAAGTAGCTGATTTCGATTACGGGACGGAAGACATATCCGCCAGAGGAAAAGGACGCTACGTGCGCCTTACAGTCGATGACAACTGCGCTGTGTCTGAATTCGAAGTTTGGGGCAAGGGCGGAGTGGTTCCCGTTGCCCAGAAGGCAAAGGATGCCTGCGGAGACAGCCTGGAGCTGTCTCGAGGAGCGTGGGTGCTGCAGCGGGCCTCGGAGGTGGAAGCCGACGGTGCCGTGATTTCTTCAGACGGATTCCCGACAGCCGGCTGGATTCCCGCGACGGTCCCGGGGACAGTGACAGGATCGTATTTCAACATCGGCGCCATCCCGGACATTCGCTATGACGACGACCAGCTCCAGATATCAGAATCATTCTTCAACGGTGACTTCTGGTACCGCGACACATTCGTTCTGCCCGAAAGTTTCGAAGGACGAAACATCATACTTGACTTCAACGGCATCAACTGGAAAGCCGACATATATCTCAACGGACAATACGTAGGCAATATTGACGGAGCCTTCATGAGAGGGCGTTTCGATGTAACAGGCATCGTCACTCATGAAAACTGCCTGGCAGTGCTTATCCACAGGAACGCCCACCCGGGCATAATAAAGGAGCAGACGGCCATCACCGCCGACACTAACGGAGGTATCCTGGGGGCTGACAACCCCACCTTCCACCCTACCATCGGATGGGACTGGATACCTACCGTCCGCGGCCGCGACATCGGCATCTGGGACAATGTATATCTCAAAGCAGAAGGGCCTGTCAGCATCGATGACGGCTATATCCTCACCCATCTGGCAGGCGGCGATGTCACCGTGGCTCCCGGAGCTGTCCTGAAAAACCACACTGACAAGGCAGTCGACGGAGTGCTGCAGGTGAGCATCGGCGGTTTCCCTATGGAAATGCCGGTAAGCCTTGCACCCCGCCAGGAGCTGGAAGTTGCGATGGACGCTCGCGTCATGCCCGATGCCCGGCTCTGGTGGCCTGCAGGCTACGGAGAACAGGACATGTACGATGTAACGGCTGTGTTTGTTGCGGATGGACAGATTTCGGGCCGTCTTGCATTCCGCACAGGACTGCGGGAGATGACATACGACACATCTCAGGGCATCCTGGACATCTATGTCAACGGCCGCAGGCTCATCGGCAACGGCGGAAACTGGGGTTTCCCGGAAATATACCTGAACTACAGGGCGAGGGAATACGATGCTGCAGTAGCATACCATGCCGACATGAATTTCACCATGATCCGCAACTGGGTGGGCCAGACCGGCGACGAAGAATTCTTTGAAGCCTGCGACCGGCACGGTGTTATGATATGGCAGGATTTCTGGCTGGCCAACCCGTGGGACGGCCCTGATCCAGACGACAACTATATGTTCCTGGAAAACGCCAGGGACTTCGTGCGCAAGATACGCCGTCATCCCAGCATAGCCCTCTACTGCGGCCGCAACGAGGGATATCCTCCGGAGGTCCTGGACGAAGGTCTCAGGCTGCTGGTTGACGAGTACCATCCCGGCATGTTCTACATGCCTCATTCGGCCGAAGGTTATGTCAGCGGCAACGGTCCGTACAGGGCGCTGCCTGTCGAGGCATATTTCGAGGCCGAGCGCGGCAAGGACCGCATCCACAGCGAAAGGGGAATGCCCAACGTGATGACGGCTGAC
This sequence comes from Bacteroidales bacterium, assembly GCA_017561885.1. Taxonomy (GTDB): domain Bacteria; phylum Bacteroidota; class Bacteroidia; order Bacteroidales; family UBA932; genus Equibacterium. The sequence continues at coordinate 4,370 of JAFZBF010000051.1, forward strand.
AGCTTCCGCAGGATGCTCAGGGATGAGAACCAGTGGCCTCAGACTTCAGTATGGGGAATGCACGACTACACCCTTGAGAATGCCCAGAGCGCCGCTACTTTCAATGAGATGGTAGAGCGGCATTTCGGGAAAGCATCGTCACTGGACGAATTCAGCAGATGGGCCCAGCTGGTGAACTATGACGGCTACCGCGCGATGTACGAGTCCCGCAGCTGGAACCGCAAAGGCCTGCTTATCTGGATGAGCCATTCCTGCTGGCCTTCTCTGGTATGGCAGACCTACGACTACTACCTCTGCCCCACCGCGGCCTATTTCGGAGCCAAGAAAGGTTCTGCACCGATCCGCATCCAGTGGAATCCCGTGCGGGGCTGCGTCGAGGCTGTCAATGACAACTATGGTGACGTGCAGGATGCGGTGGCCGAGATGAGCGTGGTCACCTACGACGGCAAGACAGTATTCTACAGAAGAGACAGCATATCAGTTGCGGACGACAGCACGCTGCCGCTGGCACCGATGGACGTGGACTCCACAGTAATGGGCAACGTGCATTACCTGAAGTTGAAACTCTTAAGCAAGGACGGCAGGACTATCGCCGACAACTTCTACATACACAGTGAAGACGGCGACCTTAAGATTCTCAAGACGCTTCCCAAGGCCTCGGTAGCCATGGAGACCAGAATGAAGAGCGAAGGCGAAGAGTGGATTATCGTGGCCAGTCTCCGCAATGACGGCGAGGCTCCGGCCCTGATGCTGCAGCTAGACCTGAAGGCAGGCGGAGAACAGGTTCTGCCCGTGTTATACGAAGACAACTGGTTCTCTCTTCTGCCGGGCGAAGAAAAGCAAGTGACAATACGCTGCAAGACCGCGGACATACGCAGCCGCCAGCTGGAGCTGTCCGTTTCAAATTTGCTCGATTAACCATTCTCAACCAACAAGATTATTTCGTAAGTTTGAACAATCAATTCCAAGCAATATGAAAAAACTGATTCTTATATGCCTGATGCTCCTTGCTCTCGGAGCTACGGCAAGCGCACAGCAGAGACAACAGCAACAGCAGAAACAAAAAGTCCTCAACCTCGAAAGATACGCACAGTCCAACAAAGACCTGGTCTTCACGACAGGTCCCCGCGTGGTTCTCTTCGGCGACTCCATCACCGACAACTGGGCCAGGATGCGTCCCGGCTTCTTCGTGGAGCACGGCTTCGTGGGCCGCGGCATCAGCGGCGAAGTGACCGCCCAGATGCTGCTCCGTATGCGTGCGGACGTCATCGACATCCAGGCCTCCACGATGGTGCTGCTGGCAGGAATCAACGACATCGCGGAGAACCTGGGCGACGAGTATAACGAAGACGCCACCTTCGCCAACATCCAGAGCATGGTGGAACTCTGCTGGATGAACGGCATCCGTCCGGTGATATGCTCGCTTCTTCCTTCCTACTCATTCTTCTGGAGGCCCGAAGCAAAGAACCACATTCAGAAGGTAGAGAGCCTCAACGCCCGCCTGCAGGAATACTGCGGCCGCCACGGCATCACCTATGTCAACTACCACGACGCGCTGCTCAGCTCGGACGGACACAAGATCGACACAAAATATGCTGACGATACCGTACACCCCAACAATGCAGGATATGAGATAATGGAAGACCTTCTGCTGAAGGCCCTCGGATACTAATAGGATATTATGACAAACGAAGCTTGCACAACTATAATCGTCGGCTCGAAGCAGATGGCCGACGGTTCTATGATATACGCCCGCTCGGACGACTCCAAGGCCATAAAGGCAACCCGCCTGGCCTGGTATCCAGCCGGCAAGGGACCAGAAGAATTCGTGGCTCTCGACAGCCCTTTCCGCTGCCCGCTGCCAGAGACACGCCACGCGTTCAGCGCCCTTGAAAGGGCTGACCTTCCCTACCACTGGGGCGAAGCCGGATTCAACGACGCCGGTGTAGGAATGAGCTCGACAGAAACCATCTTCTCGAAAGAAGAGGTTCTGGCGCTCGATCCATATGTACCGGAGGGTCTTGCAGAGAACTGCGTCTATCACATAATCCTGCCCTACGTCGAGTCGGCACGTGAAGGAGTTCTCCGTCTCGGAGAACTCATCGAGAAGTACGGCAGTGCCGAAGGTTTCGGAATAGCCTTCATGGATGAAAAGGAAACCTGGTATCTGGAAAATGCGGGAGGGCACCGCTGGCTTGCCAAGAAAATGCCTGAAGACAAGTATTTCGTATCGGGCAACCAGAGCCGCTACCGTGATTATGACCCCAAGGAGGACCTCGCCTCTGCCGACCTGGTGGAGTGGGCGCGTGAGCACAGACTGTTCACAGGCAAGTTCGACTTCCACGAAGCGTACTGCCTCGAGAGCGAGAACGACAAGACATACAATTACCCTAGAGTGTGGTACCTGCAGAAGATGTTCACCCCTTCGGTGAAGACCGACGTAAAGGTCAACGACTTTCCTGTATATCAGAAAGCAGACCGGAAGCTGACCGTCGAAGATATCAAGGCTGCATTCCGTTCCCACTATGACGGCACTGAACACGACCCCTACCTGCACTCGAATCCAAGGGAGCCGTACCGTCCGGTATCAATTTTCAGGACTATCAACACCCATATCCTCCAGGTAAGGCCCGGCCTGCCGAAAGCCATCGGAAGGCTCGACTATATGGCAGAAGGAATGGCAGACCTATGTGTCTACCTGCCGCTGTACCAAGGTGTGACCTCATATCCCAAGGCTTATGGCGTGGGCCGCAGATTCTCGCAGAAAAGCTCTGCATACTGGACCTTCCGCAAGGTTTCCGCCTTGGGAATGGTTAACTACAACAAATACGCCCCCATCATCAAGAAGCGCTATGCAGCTCTGGAAGCCGATATGGCAAAGAGCCAGAAAAAGCTGGAAGCCGCTTTCGTAAAGATGTGCAAAGGACGGAAAGACGCTCCGACCGAAGCTCTTGACATGCTTCAGAAATGGTCGGATATGTGGCTTACCAAAGCCTTGAGGGTAGCGTCAGACCTCGAAGAAAAGCTTTTCACTGAACTGACCAAGGACATCGAAGCAGAGTATCTGTTCCACGGAGCATAACAGATCTACTTCGTAACAAAAAAGGCCGGAATCACATCCGGCCTTATTTTGTATGTCATTTAGACTTGTTCCTTTTCTTGAAAGAGAAATAGCACCCGACACCTAGACGGACAGAGAACGGATGGGTCGGCGACACCTGGAAATTTTCCAGGAAGGCTGTCCTCTGCTCGGGAAGCACGCCGAAATCAAATCCGGCGAACACCTTCATATGGTTCCACACATCTACACCTACGGTCGCTCCCAAATCCATATTGAAACGCTTCACATAGCCCAGATCGATCGGATGGATCTTATCAGACAACTCCACCCCGTAAACCGAGCCATAGTAGTCGTTCGTCATTATCCAGTGCAGGGACGGTCCAAGGTCGTAAAAAAGCATCACCTTGTCGCTAAGAGCGTTACGGTGACCGAAATGGAAGGGAAACTCCATCGAGTTGGTGAAGTAGTAGAAAGTGTAGGGGCTGGATGCTTTGCTCTGGTAGCTTGAACTCTCGAAGCGGGGTGTCGCAGACACATACCATTCGTTCTTAAGAATCAGCCTGAACTGCAGCTCGCCGAAATACCCGGGGGCAAGAGTTGAGTACTCGTTGGTATCACCGCCGAGCACACCGCCGGACGCGGCGCCGATGGAGAACTGGGCGTTTGCGTTCAGCACGCTGACAAGCAGCAGGGAGACCAGTATCAATAATTTCTTCATCTGAGATTCGTTTGATGAGGTGCAAAAATAGCAATAATCGTGCTATTTTTCAAAATGCTGATAGTCCTTGAGGCTGGTCCAGGCGCCGCCCCAGGTAAAGCCGTGAGCGACGAACTGCTTATATGCCTCGTCGTTCACGTCGATCTTGTATGGAAAGTCAGCCTTGCGGTTGACATAAGGTCCGGCAGTAGAAGGCTGTATCACTGTCTTGCCGTTGGATGTCTTGACATAAGGATTGTAGAGTGGATTGAGGTCCACTGCCATACCGCTTGCGTGCTTGGAGAGTCTGGTGCTTCCGGCTATCACACGGTAGCAGAAAGAAGAACTGTTGTTCGCCCTCATCGACTGTTCGTCATCCGCCCCATACTCGTCGATGGGCACCATCCTCTCAATCGGATAAGACTGGTGATACAGTTCTCTGAATATATCCAGCAAGTCAGCTGCAATGGCTTTGTTGCAAATCATCTCTCCGCACATGGTGTCACGGTCCGCATTGACGTGGAGCACCCTCAGGCAGCACAGCTCATCGAGGCTGATGAGAGCTCCTTCGGCAGGATATGAACCGCCCTCGACCATACAGGCAGCCATAGCGCTGTCAATGGGAAGGACTGCGAAACAACTCTCCTCACCTCCCCATCCGGCTATGGCTTCAGCAGTTACGGCCTGCCCGGCAACCCACTCCTGCCGGGGTGCTGCCTGAGGTTCATCCTGCTGTGTGCGGTTGCATTCCGTCACGACGCCGGTGGCCAGAAACACTGTCAGCAGCAGCCGGATCATTTAGTGAGACGGGTAATGGTAACGTTACGGAACTCGAGCGGGCCGCCCTCGCTCTGAAGGGCTATGTAGCCTTCAGTGAAGTTCTTGTTGGTGACGTGATTCTGATGGACTCCGTTGACGGTGATGTCCACTCCGCCGTCGCTGGTTATAACGATCTCGTTAAGATTCCATTCTCCGTCAGGTTTCTCGCTGGATTCATTCTCCTTGCGGACCATAGGGAATCTGGGACGTCCGCCTTCGGGCGATTCCAGTTCTTTTACGTCAGAACCGCCAAGCAGTACGACATCTCCGACAGAACCCTTCTTCAGTTGGCATTCAATGGCATTCGGCCAGCAGAGGAGGCCATCCTGCACGAGGCTGAAGATGCCGCTGTTGGTACCTTCGCCCACCCAGCGCCACTCCACGCGAAGCACGACGTCGGTGTATTTCTCATTGGTGCGCATAAAGCCGAAAGGCTGGCCGCTGACGCGGATATTGCCGTCTACCACACTGAAGACGTCAGTTGCGGGAACTTCGGGGTCGTTGACGAAAAGAGTCCAGCCTTCGAAGTCCTTGCCGTTGAAGAGCTGTATTACTTCAGGTTTCTGGCTGCAGGAGGTTGCAAGCACGGTCAGCATCGCTGTGATAAATAATATCCTTCTCATATTTGATTATTTAAAAATAGTTTTCTTTTCGTGATTGGCTATCAGCCTCCCATATTCTTCATAAACATCATCCACCACCTGGTCCCAGGTCCTGTAAATGTCCCGGAAAGCGCCTTCCGACACCTTCCTGTAGTATTCTTCATCAGAAAGGATGTGGATAATCTTATCGGCGTATGCAAGCTCGTCAGCATCCGACAGGAAACCGTTGACGTCCTCGGTAATCATCCCGGCCGTGCGGGCGCCCCTGAGGAACAACGTCGGAGTGCTCTGACATGCTGCCTCTATCTGCACCAGCGAATTGGCATCGTATAGCGACGGGAACAGGAAAAGCTTGGCACGGCTGTATATCTTCTCGAGCATCGATATTTCCTTGACGAGACCGCACATCACGACATCGTCCTTCAGGCCGCATTCCTCTACAAGGGCAGCCAGCTTGTCTTCGTCCTGTCCCTGGCCTACGAACAGCATCTTGAACCGCAATCCTTTTTCCTTGACGATCTTGAGGGAACGGACCAGGAAGTCGAGGTTCTTTATGAAATTGATGCGGCCGATGAACAGCAGGACCAGGTCATCTTCCCTGAGACCGTATTTTGCATTGACCTCATCGGCTGCCGCCTTCCTGTCATATACCGGAACGTGATCGGTGGCATTCTGCTTCACCTTGCAAGGAGCGGTCAGGGCATACTCGTGGATGTAGAGCTGGCGGACGGCGTCATTGACCGTCCAGCACTCGTCGCATCCGTTGAAGATGCTCATTATGGTCATCATCGCCAGTTTCACCGGGGCGGCAAGTTTCAGCGTCCTCTCGAAATCCTGTTTATACTGGGAATGGATGGTAGCGACTACCGGAACATCCCTCAGCTTGGCATAGTTCAAGCCTATCAGACCGATGGAGAACGGGGAATGGATATGCACAAGATCCAGTTTGCTGCGTATGATAGCCGCCTCGAAGGCAGGATCGAAATGCGGCATCGGAACCGAATAGTCAAAATTGTTGAAATTGATGGTCGAACATCTTTCAACCGGATAAGGGACTCTTATCTCCTCAGACTTGTTGAATCCCGGGGCGAAAACAGTCACTTCACATTTGTCGACAAGCCTGCGGGCATAACTGTCCACAACCTTGATTACGCCGTCCACCATAGGGTAGTAAGCGTCTGTAAAAAGACCTATTCTCATAATTCAGTTTTTTTAATCAGTTGTCTGAATTTGCTGGGCGGCATCCCTATCCTTTTCTTGAAAGCGGAATGGAAAGCCTGTCTGTTGTTGAAGCCGCAGTTCTCTCCGATGGCTTCAACGGTATAGACAGCGCTTGCCGGATCGTTGAAGAGAGACACTGCCTTGGTAACGCGATAATTGTTTATCAATGTAGGAAAATTGCAGCCGAACACCTCGTTGATGAAATGCGACAGCCTTCCCTTGTTTGTTCCGGCCATCTTTGCCAGGGAGTCTATCGACAGGTTCTTGTCAAGATAAACTTCCCTGCCTTCGAACAGTTCCCTCAAGTCCGACAGCAGTTTCACGTCAGACTCGCTGAGCACCTTCGCCTTGTCGAAGTCATAATCGTAATTGAGGACTTCGGGGATGGCCTGCACCTCGGCGCTCTTCGAAAGGATGGTCCGCAGGGTGCGGCGCGCGTCAAAATACAGGAAGGCAAACACAGCGGCCACCACAGCCAGGAAAACGACAAGGGCGTGGGCGACAATCCAGTCGGGCCAGACACCTATTGCCGCAATGGCAGCCAGGATTAACAGGGCGTATATTATGGGCTTAGCTTTGCCGGGCATTTCAGTGGATTTTCTATCCTGCTAATTTACCTCTTTTATCCGTTGAAGAAGCATATTTTTACGTAAAAAGTTCAAATGGTTACATAGGTTTCTCAATCCTTACCTATTCGTCAAGTTAATATCTCAAAGTTTTGTATCTTTGAAGACTATATGACATATCCAAAAATGAAGAATTTCAACATAAGCGGAATACAGCAGGTGGGCGTAGGCTGCGAGAATTTCTATGAGAGCTGGCAGTGGTACATCGACCATTTCGGAGCGAACGTGAGAATTCTCGAGGACGACACCGTCGCTGAAAGGATGCTGCCCTATACCGGAGGGAAGGCGCAGAAACGCCACGCCTGCATAGCAGTGAACCTCCAGGGCGGCAGCGGTTTCGAAATCTGGCAGTACTCCGAGCGCAAGCCCTGTCCTGCCGCCTTCGACATAGCTGCCGGCGATACCGGCACTTTCGGTGCAAAGCTGCGCTGCAGGGATGTCGCTGCGTTCCACAAGGAAATCAGCGCCTCGTACAAGGAGGTAGGAGCCCTTTCCAAAGCTCCTGACGGCAAACCGACCTTCTGGATCAGGGATCCCTGGGGCAACCATTTCCAGGCTGTCGAGGACAGCTACATTTTCATCGACCAGAAACGCAATAACGGCGGAGTCTGCGGAGCCGTGATCGGAGTCACGGACGCTGACCGCGCTGTCGCCTTCTATTCTGAAGTCCTGGGTTACGGCAAGGTCATATACGACTGCACCGGCAAGTTCGAGGACTGGGCCATCATGCCTGGCAGCGAAGGCCGTTTCCGCAGGGTGCTGCTAGCTCCGTCAAAGCCTCAGAAAGGAGCCTTCAGCGCAATGTTCGGCGAAAGCACTCTGGAGATTGTCCAGCCGCTCGACCGCACTCCGCGCAAGATTTTCGAAGGCCGCTACTGGGGCGACCCCGGATTCATCCAGGTCTGCTTCGACGTGACAGGGATGCGCACCCTTGGAGAACACTGCGCAGCCAAAGGACATCCGTTCACTGTGGACAGCTGTCCTAACGACGAACGCTTCGATATGGGCGAGGCTTCAGGCCACTTCACCTACATAGAAGACCCTGACGGAACCCTCATCGAATTTGTAGAAACACAGAAAATACCCGTGCTCAAGAAGCTCGGCTTATACATAGACATGACAAAACGGGACCCGCTGAAACCTCTGCCTAAATTCCTGTTCCGGCTTATGGGTCTCACAAAAATCAAAACCCTAAAATAATGAAAGACATATTCGACAGAATCAAAGAATCGACCGGCGGTCCTATCGGCCAGTACAGAGAAATAGCTGAAGGCTATTATTCATTCCCGAAACTCGAGGGAGAAATCGGTCCTCATATGCGCTTCAACGGCCAGGAGGTTCTCTGCTGGAGCCTGAACAACTACCTGGGTCTCGCCAACCATCCTGAAATCCGCAAGATCGATGCGGAAGCTTCTGCAAGATGGGGCCTTGCCTATCCTATGGGAAGCCGTATGCTCACGGGCAACACCGCCCTTCACGAGCAGCTGGAGAGGGAACTTGCAGACTTTGAACGCAAGGAAGCCGCTTTCGAGTTCAACTTCGGATATCAGGGAATCGTTTCGACCATCGACTCTCTCGTAAGCCGTCACGACGTCATCGTGTTCGACGCCGAGGCTCATGCCTGCCTGCTCGACGGAAAGCGTCTGCACACCGGAAAGTCATTCTCATACAAGCATAACGACATCGTAAGCTGCGAACAGAAGCTGAAAGTCGCAACCCAGATAGCCGAAGAGCAGGGTGGCGGAGTGCTGCTGATTACTGAAGGCGTTTACGGTATGACCGGAGCCCTCGGAATCCTCGACCAGATCTGCGCCCTCAAGAAGAAATACAAATTCCGCATCCTCATCGACGACGCCCACGGCTTCGGCGTGATGGGTCCGACCGGCCGCGGTACCAGCGAGCATTTCGGTGTGATGGACGAAGTCGATATCTACATCGGCGCATACGCCAAGTCAATGGCAATCATAGGCGGTTTCGTAGCCAGCGAGAAGCCTATCATCGACTTCCTTAAATACAATATGCGTTCTCAGATCTACGCCAAGTCTCTCCCGATGCCTATCGTAGAAGGCTGCCTGAAGCGTCTCGAGATAATCCGTTCGGCCGAGGGCGACGAGCTCCGAAAGAAACTCTGGACAGTTACCCGCCGCCTCCAGAACGGTTTCCGCGAGATGGGCTTCGAGATCGGCCCTGCCGAGGCTTGCGTGACACCGGTACAGGTATTCGGAGGCGAACACCAGGCCATGAACATGGCGCTCGAGCTCCGCTCGAAGTACCACATCTTCTGCTCTGTCGTGATCTATCCCGTAATTCCGAAGGGAATGGTGATCTTCCGCATCATACCTACCGCAGCCCACAGCATAGAAGATGTAGACTATACCCTCAACGCATTCAGGGAGATGAAGGATAATCTTGCCAAAGGCGCATACGACTATCCTACTCCTGACCTGGCAACACTTCTGAGACAATAATATGAGCAACAAGTATAAACTTATCTGCACTGCCTGCGGCGCTGACTGCGGCGACTTCGCAGACTGGTTCGCACACGACCAGAAATGCAGCTGCGGCTGTCAGAAGGCCGAAGCTGTCTACACCGGGGACTACTCCCGGCTGTTTGAAGGCAAGGGCGATCCGGACAGCCTGTTCCGATATTTCGAATTCCTGCCCCTCGAGGACCGTGGCAACATTGTTTCCTGCGGCGAGGGTGCCGAACCCATCGAAGAATGGAACTTCCTCGAGGAATTCGCCAAAGACAGGCACGGTGTGGACTGCAAGGTATTTGTGGTCCGCAACGACCTCAACGGCGGCAGCGGGACCTTCAAGGACATTGCAGCAGCACTCGGAGCCTCGATCTTCAAGGAGAAAGGAGTCAAGCGTTTTTGCCTTGCATCCACCGGCAACGCCGCCACCGCTTTCAGCCGCTACTGCGCCCTGGCCGGCGTCACCTTCGACGTATTTATGCCGAATGATGTCTGCAAGGATACCGCCGACACCATCCGTTCCCACGGACAGATACTGCATATCTCGCAGGGCGGCTACGGTGCTGCCAAGAAGGAAGCCTCGGACTTCCACGTCAGCGAGAACGTGCTCATCTCCGCCGGCAACATCGACCCTATCCGCGTCGAGGCCAAGCGTACCATCGCATTCGAATTCCTGCGTCAGATCGGCAGGATGCCTGACGTCTTCTTCCAGGCGGTAGCCGGAGGTACCGGTCCCATCGCTCTCGACAAGGGTGTCCGGGAACTGCAGAAATACTATGACAAGAGCATTAAGATGCCGCGTCTCATCCTGGCGCAGCAGGACACCTGCGACCCTATGGTCAGGGCGTGGGAGAAAGCCACTGCCGAAAACTTTCCCAAAGGCTGGGAGAAGGACTACCCTACCGTCATCCCTCAGACCAAGATATCAATCCTGTCGGCAGGCACTCCGGGAATGTATCCCACCGTTGCCCCGATGGTCCGCGCCACCAAAGGCGGTTTCGTAAGGGTTATGGAATCTGAACTTGCAGGACTTGCCAAAAAGATCCAGGAAAAGACCGGAGTCATCTTCGGACCGGCTTCGATGGTATGCTTCGCCGGATTCTTCAAGGCTCTGGAAGAGAATATGATCCATCAGGGCGAGACCATCCTGCTGAACATCGGCGAAGGCAGCGAGAGAGCCAGGTGGTTCGCAAAGGAAGTGGAGGAATGCTGATGAACGTCTGGATTACAGGAGCCTCCTCCGGAATCGGTCAGGCTACGGCATACAGCTTCGCATCGAGAGGTCACAGGGTAATCCTCACTGCCCTCGATGCTCCCGAGCTCTATACCACCGCGGAGGAATGCCTCAAGAAAGGTGCTCCCGAAGTCAAGTGCCTTCCATTCAATTTGTTGCAGACCAAGGATATACCCTCACTGGCCGAAGATGCCTGGAACGCCTTCGAAGGCGGAGTCGACGTGCTCTACTGCAACGCCGGCATCAGCCAGAGGACCAATGTCATCGACACTGACGAGCCTATGATCCGCAAGATTATGGAGCTGAACTTCTTCTCCCCTGTCCTGATGGCAAAAGAGATTCTGCCCAGGATGCTTGCAAGGGATCCGAAAGACGGCATCCGCGGACAGATAGCAGTGACCACCAGCATCAACGGACGCTTCGGCTTCCCGCTGCGCTGCACCTACAGTTCGTCGAAACACGCCCTCTACGGCTTCTTCGAGACTCTGGCGGCGGAATATTACGACCAGGGCATCCGGGTAACGATCGTGTGTCCCGGCCGCGTGCAGACCAACATCTCTTTCTTCGCCCTTGAAAAAGGCGGAAAGCAGCACGGCAAGCTCGACGCCGGCCAGGCTTCCGGACTTCCGGCCGACAAGGCAGGCGAAAAGATCTGCAAGGCTATCCTCAAATGCAAGAGAGAGGTGCTTGTAGGCCGCAAGGAACTGCTGATGGTCTATATAAAGAGATTCTTCCCCGGCCTTTGCGCTAAGCTCAGCAGGAAAATCGAACCTATGTAATTTCTGAAACTGTTCAGAACTGGATCCTCGACATCAGACGCTCACCGCAGGCGGCTGCATTGTCGAGGATTTCCTGTTCTCCCTCGACCTTGCGGCCACGCATGACGATGCGTCCGTCACAGATGACGGTATCCACACAAGAGCTGTTGGCAGAATAGACCAGATTAGCTTTGAAATTGTAGTTCGGCGTGAAGAAGACATTGTTCATATCAATCAGAACTATATCTGCGAGCCTCCCTTCCTCTATCTTTCCGGCATTGAGTCTCAGCGCCTTGGCTGCATTTTCGGAGCCTATCTTCAGCAGAGTATCCAGCGGAATCGCCTCGGGATTCCTGCGCCAGGCTTTCTGCAGTATGGCAGCTGTCTTGAGGGCTTCCATCATATCGAGGTTGTTGGAACTTCCGCAGCCGTCGGTGCCCAGAGTAACGTTGGCCCCGGCTGCTATCAGCTCTTCCATCGGGAACTTGTAGCCGCTGGCTATCTTCAGGTTGCTGTTTACGTTGTGGACTGCAGTGACGCCGTATGCACCCATCAGTTCTATGTCGTGTGGGCTTAGCCAGAGACTGTGTGCGGCAATGAGACGCTCGCTCAGAAGGCCAAGGCGCTCGCAGTATTCCACCGGAGAGCAGCCCCACTTTTCCTGTGAGTCGGTTATCTCCTGCTCGGTCTCTGAAAGGTGGATGTGGATCAGCAGGTCGTTCTGCTCGGCAAACATCGCGGCGAAACGCATATTGTCCTCACATACGGTATAGGGAGCATGAACCGAAACTGCGAACATATTGCGTGACGAGAAAGACCGCGACTTCTCGAAGTCGCGGATAAGGGCTCTCCTCTCCTTTTCGGCCTTCTCCATATCCCCGTTGTCCAGCATGCAGTATGAATGGACGGCGCGGATTCCCATCTCGTCGACTGCCAGGGCGGCAAGGTCTCCGCCCCAATACATATCGTTGAAGCAGGTGGTGCCGGTCTTTATCATCTCAAGGCAGGCAAGCTTGTTTCCCCAGTACAGGATATCTTTGTCGTACTGCGCCTCGACCTTCCAGATATGCTGGAGCCATGGTTGCAGTTTCATGTCTTCCTTCACGCTGCGGGTCATCGTCATCGCTGCATGGGTGTGCATGTTTATAAAACCGGGAATGGCGGCCATACGGCTGCAGTCGATCGATTCAGCCTCGGGAGCCTCGATGCCGTCGGCTATCTTCGCAATTATGTTGCCCCGCACAAGTATGTCGGTGCGGCGGTCATCTATATATACGTTCTTTAAAAGGATTTCACTCATAAGGATAGCAATTTACTCAAATTTCCTGAGCTTCGGCGAGCCTTGAAGCATATTTTCTCCACTTGTCAAGAAGTGCCTGCATATCGGCCGGAATCTCGCTGTCGAAGAAAACCTCCTTGCGGGTGGAAGGATGGATGAAGCCCAGCGTCTTGGCGTGGAGGGCCTGACGGGGCATTATCTGGAAACAGTTGTCTATGAACTGTTTGTACTTCGAATAGAGCGGGCCTTTCAGCACCCGGTCCCCGCCGTAGCGGTCGTCGTTGAACAGAGGATGACCGATGTAGTTCATATGGACCCTTATCTGATGGGTGCGTCCTGTCTCGAGCTTGCACTCCACGAGCGTCACGTAACCGAAACGTTCCAGCACCTTGTAGTGGGTGACGGCCGTCTTGCCCTGGTCACCCTCGGGGAAAACCTTGAAGCGCATCCGGTCATTGGGGTCGCGGCCGATGTTGCCTTCTATCGTGCCGGAATCCTCAGCCACGTTACCCCATACCAGGGCCACGTAGGTCCTTTCGATGGTATGGTAGAAGAACTGTTTCGAGAGAAACATCTGGGCGTCTTCGTTCTTGGCGACAAGCAACAGTCCGGAAGTATCCTTGTCAATGCGGTGCACCAGTATGCCCATCCTGTCATCTTCTCCGTCCGGTCCCTGGCTGATTCCGAGATGATAGGCCAGCGCATTCACCAGCGTGCCGGTGATATGTCCGTGACCCGGGTGGACCACAAGTCCGGGAGGCTTGTTCACCACGAGCAGGTCCTCGTCCTCGTATACTATATCCAGCGGAATGTTCTCGGGGACCACCTCGAAGCCGCGCCTCTGGTATGGCATTACGATGGTGATGACATCCAGCGGCTTGACCTTGTAGTTGGCCTTGACGACCTTGTCGTTGACACGCACGTAACCGGCCTCTATGGCAAGCTGCACCCTGTGGCGGGATGTCTGCTCCATATGGTCGGTGATATACTTGTCTACACGCAGCAGCCCCTGCTTCTTGTCGCTTACGAAACGGAAATGCTCGAACATTTCCTCTTCTGGAAGGAGGAGGCTGTCGTCTTCAGTCATCTTGAATCTATTGTCTTGGAACAACCTTGTCTGAATCGAGAGTCAGAAAGATGTCTACGGTCGATCCCATCACGACACCGTTGGAACCTATGACGCTCGTCTCTCCGTCCTCGGAGGTGCTTACCCTCGGCATAGGACTCTGCCTGTAGACTACTGCACGCAGAGAATCCTGGTAGTCCTTGACCGTATCATCATACTTGACTGCTCCTACGTTCAGGGAATTGTCAGTCAGGGTGCTGGATGCAAGCTGGATATTATAGCCCACTACATAGGGGATATATGTAATGTTGTCCATGGGGTTGAGTCCGAGCACCAGGTCGATCGGAGATTCTGTCTCTACAAGCGTACCTGGAATCACCTGCCTGCCCTTGTAACGCTGTTCAAGGACATTGTTTGTCGCCATATCTGTACGGTAGACGAGTTTGCCTATGGTAAGGCCTCTCGAAGCGATTTCGGCACTGGCCTGACGCAGCGAATAACCCACCACGTTGGGAACCGCTGTCATCTGCGGAGTCATTGAATTGATGGTGATGAGGATACGGCGGTTCTTCTTGACTGCCTTCCCTGCCTCGGGATTCTGACGATAGACGGCGCCGTGAGCCAGACGTTTTACATATACAGAATCCACGACGTCGAGACGGAGGTCGTTGCGTGCAGCAAGAGCCTTTGCTTCATCCAGGCTGAGGGTCCTGAAATCCGGAACTGCAAGCTCCTTGTTGTGACGGGTGCAGGTCCTGAGGGCAAGCGAAAGCAGAATCAGCATCGCAACGACGAAGAAAATGCCGCCGATGAAATTGCGCTTCAGGATATTCTTGCCTTTATCTTTGTTCTTCAATTCTTCCATATGCACAAATTTAAACAAAAAAGGCAACCCCGCAAAGGAGATGCCTCATTATGCTTTGACAGCAAAGACTGTTAGAAATTGTCTTCGCTTGAAACGGTCAGTTTCTTGCGACCGTGACGACGGCGTGCGGCAAGCACCCTGCGTCCGTTAGGAGTGGACATACGCTCGCGGAAACCGTGTTTGTTGCGTCTCTTGCGCTGTGAGGGTTGAAATGTGCGTTTCATTATGATAAATATTTATTTGTCCGATTTTGGGAGTGCAAAAGTAAACAGTCTCTTTGAATTATACAAATTTTATCTCTTGATTATCACAATCTTTTTTTGCCGGAACCACTCTTCCGAGAAGAAATCGCTGATATCGATGACCGAAAGCTTGCGCGGGTCGAACAGACGGCGCGAAATACAACGGTCGAGTTCATCATCGATATCTCCTCCCTTGAGGTAAAGTACGCCCTTTTCATAGCGGTTCTTGATCCACGGCAGCATCTTGTCAAGCGAAGTCACGGCCCTGGACACGACATAGTCGAAACTTCCCGGAAGATTCTCTGCACGGTCGTTAACCACCTTCACGTTGTCAAGTTCAAGCGCAGAAGCGACTTCCGATGCGACCTTAGTCTTTTTGTTCACCGAATCGCACAGCGTGAAATCGCACTGCTCGAATAAGATGGCCAGCGGAATTCCTGGAAAGCCTCCGCCTGTTCCAAGGTCGAGGATACTGTCACCGGGAAGCAGCATACCTTCCATGGGCAGTGCCAAGGCAAGAGAATGAAGCACGTGATGCTCGTAGAAATTGTCCATATCCTTGCGGGATATGACATTGATGCGCGCGTTCCATTCGTCGTAAAGCCCCTTCAGCGCTTCAAGCCTTTCAACCTGGAGAGCGCTGAGCGAAGGAAAATAACTGAGTATCTCTTCCATAATACAGAAAAAACTAATGAGCCTCCAGCCAGTTCTTCCCGCTGCCGCACTCGGCTATCAGGGGAACAGCAAGCCTGCATACTCCTTCCATCTGCTCCCTTGCCAGTTCCATAACCCTGTCGAGTTCTTCCGGCACCACGTCGAACACAAGCTCGTCGTGAACCTGGAGCACCATCCGGCTGCGCAGCCCTTCTTCCTTCATCTTGCGCCAGACGCTGACCATAGCCAGCTTGATGATGTCGGCGGCACTGCCCTGGATAGGTGCGTTCACGGCATTGCGTTCCGCAAACTGGCGCATATTGAAATTGCGGGCATTTATGTCAGGCAGGAAACGTTTGCGGTGGAAGACTGTCTCTACATAGCCGTTCTTGCGACATTCGTCCACGACACGGTCGATATATGCCCTGACGCCCTTGTAGTTCTCGAAATACTGGTCTATCAGCTGTTTGGATTCCTGACGGCTGATGGACAGCCTCTGTGAAAGGCCGAAGGCCGAAATACCGTATATGATGCCGAAGTTTGCTGTCTTGGCCTTGCTGCGCTGTTCCCTGGTCACCTGGTCCACAGGCACCTTGAATATCTTGGCAGCCGTAGCGGCGTGGATGTCGTGACCGCTGCGGAAGTCCTCGATCATTCCTTCGTCTCCGCTGAGATGGGCCATAATCCTCAGTTCTATCTGGGAATAGTCGGCCGACACTATGAATCCGTCTTTATCCGAAGGCACGAAAGCCTTGCGGATCTGCTGTCCCTGAGCTGTCCGGACAGGTATGTTCTGCAAGTTCGGCTTGACGGAACTGAGACGTCCGGTGGCCGTAAGCGCCTGCGTGAAGGTTGTGTGTATCTTGCCGTCCACAGGGTCGGTCAGCTGCTGCAATGGCTCTATATAGGTAGAGATAAGCTTCTTCAGCCCTCTGAATTCCAGTATCTTGGCAATCAAAGGATGCTTGTACGCCAAAGCCTGGAGCGTCTCTTCGTCGGTAGGATAGTTGTCACGGCTGTTCTTCTTGGCCTTGTCGTCCAGACGGAGTTTCTCGTAGAGAACCACGCCTATCTGACGGGGGCTGGAAAGGTTCAGGTCCGGTTCTCCGGCCAGCTCGCGGGCCTCGTTCTCTATCTTGACCATCTGGGCGTTGAGTTCCCGTCCATAATCGGCAAGGGCGGCAGTGTCCACCTTCACTCCTTCGTGCTCCATACTTGCAAGGACTTCGATCATCGGCATCTCGATCTTCGTATAGAGTTCTGTCAGCCCCTGAGCCTTCAGTTCTTCGGAAAGCTTTTCCTTGAGCTGGCTGCAGGCTGCAGTCTCGCGCGCTTCCTTGAGCCTGTCTTCGTGTTCCTCCGTTTCGGCAGGAACCGCGAACAGGTCTCCCTGCACTGCGGTGTCCTGCTCCACTGGCTTGTCAAGAGTCATATCAAGATAGCTTCTGGCAAGCATGTCAAGCTTGTGGGAGCGCTCCGGATTGATGAGATAGTGCATTATCTCTATGTCGTACGGATCCCCTGCGAATGCTGCTCCTTGCTTCATAAGATTCCTCATTACACTCTTCAGGTTGTAACCTGCCTTGGCAACTGCAGGATCGGCCAGCAATGCGAGGGCCGCAGGATCGGATGCGCTGCAACGGCAGAATTTGGTTCCGGATGCGAACACCAGGTTATTACCGCCGGACACTGCGACTTCAGAACGTGCGGCTGCAAGACGGCGCAGTTCATCGAAGCTGACTTCATTCACCTCGATGGACTTCACGGCCGCTGCCGCCGTCTCAGGAAGAGGTTCAGCCGCATCCGGAAGCAGCCGGCGCAGAGAGTTCATCTCGTGCCGGTTGAACAGTGCGGCAACGGCTGCGTTATAACATGCCTTGTTTATGAAGTCATCCTCGTTGTAATCCAGAGGAACGTCTTTCTTGATGGTTATGAGATACTTGCTGAGTGCGATATGCCCTTCGCTCTGACGGAAGTTCTCCTGCATCTTGGCCGGAAGGGAGTCAAGATGGGCGTATATATTCTCCACGCTGCCCCACTCGCTTACCAGTTTCTGTGCGCCTTTCTCTCCAATACCCTTCACTCCCGGCACATTGTCCGAAGCATCTCCCCAGAGAGTCAGGATATCTATAACCTGCCGAGGGCTGTCAATGCCGTACTGGGCGCAGATGGCAGCCTTGTCCACCACCTCGTTCTCCGCTCCGCCCTTGCCGGGCTTGTACTGGAAGATATGGTCGTCGATGGCCTGTCCGAAATCCTTGTCAGGGGTCACCATATACACGTCAGTGCTGTCACCCGCGAAACGGACGGCGAGCGAGCATATAACGTCGTCTGCTTCGAAGCCTTCCTTCATTATGACCGGAATGCCGAGGGCGCGGGCTATCTCGCTCAGCGGCTCCACGGAGTCGATCACCAGCTGCGGCGCAGCGGTACGGTTGGCTTTGTATTCGGGATAGGCTTCGTGCCTGAAAGTCTTTGCGTGGGCGTCGAAGCATATCGCCACGTGCGTGGGCTGTTCCTTCGAAAGCACTTCCAGCAGATATTTGGTAAACCCGAACAATATGGAGGTATCTTCTCCTTTCGAGTTGACCATCGGCCTGCGGAAGAAGGCATAGAACATCCTGAAGACCAGGGCGTGACCGTCTATGATGAAAAACTTTTTCATTGTCTCTGTCTTACGGCCTCATACAGAACGATCGCAGCCGCAACCGATACGTTCAGGCTGCCGATCTCACCCATCATGGGAATCCTCGCCTCCGCAGTGCAGAGGTCCAGGACAGAAGGACTTATCCCTTTCTGTTCCGAGCCCATGACGATTGCTGTCGGCTTGCGGAAGTTGACATCATAGAGGGAATCCTCCGCCTTTTCAGTAGCCGCTACAACCTGGAAACCGGACTCGAGCAGATAGTACAGCGGAAGCTTGAGGTTAGTCACCTTGGCGGTAGGAATCCTCAGCAGCGCTCCGGCAGATGTCTTGACGGCATCGGCGTTGATGGCGGCGCCGCCCTTCGCAGGCAGTATTATTCCGTCCACCCCTGCGCACTCGGCAGTCCGGGCTATCGCTCCGAAGTTTCGTACGTCGCTCACTCCGTCCAGCAATATGAACAAAGGGGCCTCCTTACGGCTCATAGCCAGTTCGATCATCTCCTCATACGGCACGTAGTCTATCTGGCTGAGATATGCTACCACGCCCTGATGTGCACCATGCACAATACTGTTCAGTTTCTGAACCGGAACGAACTGGAACGGAATTCCGTTTTCCGTAATCAAGTCGAGGAGTTCCCTGTACTGGGATCCTTCCATTCCCTGCTTGAAGACGACTTTCTCCAGCTTGCGGCCGTTGCGGACCGCTTCTGTTACGGGACGCATTCCATAGATGTAGTGAGTAGTTTCTTCTGCCATATCAGATATCCAATTGTGACCACTGGTCCATTTTTATGTCTAATTCCCGCTTCTGTTCCAGATACTCGCGGGTAAGTTCCATTATGTCGTCTTCCGGCGTAGGAGCGGACAGTTTCGCCTCTATCTCTTTCATCTTCACTTCGATCTGCTCTATCTGCCCTTCGAGCTTCTTCGCCAGGTTCTGCTTGCGCGAACGCTCCCTCATCGCTGCCTTGTCAGCCGCACGGTTCTGCTGTGACTGAGACACAGCAGGCTTTCCGGCCTCCTTGAGCTGGCCGGCCGACAGAGCTTCGATCTCGCGCATCGAAGAAATCTTCTTGTTGGCCAGGAAATCATTGATGCCGCCCAGATGTTCCCTTACCCTGCCGTCGCCGAACTCGTAGACCTTGCTCACCAGGCCGTCGAGGAAGTCGCGGTCGTGGGAAACAACTATCAGTGTGCCGTCGAAGGCCTTCAGGGCGGTCTTCAGCACATCCTTCGAACGGATGTCCATATGGTTGGTAGGCTCGTCAAGGGCCAGCAGATTGTAGGATGTCAGCATCAGGCGGGCCATGGCGAGCCTCGAGCGTTCACCTCCGCTGAGTACTGCTACCTTCTTGTCGATGTCGTCCCCACGGAAGAGGAATGCCCCCAGTATGTCGCGCAGGCGGGTGCGGATATCTCCGACAGCAACCTTGTCGAGGGTGTCGTAGACCGTATCTTCCATGTCGAGCACATCTTCCTGGTTCTGGGCGTAGTATCCGATCTTGACGTTATGTCCTACAACGGCGCTTCCGGCCAGCGGGACGAGCTGTCCCATCAGCACCTTCATCATCGTGGTCTTGCCTTCGCCGTTGCGGCCCACGAATGCAACCTTCTCCCCTCTCTTTATCTCAAGGTTCGCCCCGTCGAGAATTATCTTCTCAGGCTTGTCGGGATATGCGACCACGGCGTCCGTCACCTTGAACGGCACGTCGCCGGAACGGGGTGCCGGAGGAAACTTCACCGCCAGCATGCTGTTGTCCTCGAGGTCTATCTTTATGCGGTCGATCTTCTCCAACTGCTTGATGCGCGACTGGACCTGATTGCTCTTTGTAGGCTTGTAGCGGAACTTTTCGATGAACTCTTCGGTCTTCTCGATCATCCTCTGCTGGTTCTCGTATGAAGCCCGCTGCTGTTCGATGCGTTCCTTGCGCAGTTCCACGAACTTGCTGTATCCGACCTTGTAGTCGTATATCTGGCCAAGTATGATCTCGACCGTGCGGTCGGTACAGTTGTCCAGGAACTTGCGGTCGTGCGATATGAGCACTATTGTGCCCGGAAAACCCTGCAGGTATTCCTCCAGCCACTGGATGGACTCTATGTCCAGGTGGTTGGTGGGCTCGTCGAGCAGCAGGATATCCGGCTTGCGAAGCAGTATCTTGGCCAGCTCGATGCGCATGTTCCATCCCTGGCTGAAAGTGCCGGTAGGGCGCTGCAGCTCGTCTGTCTTGAAGCCGAGGCCCTTCAGCACTATCTCCGCCTGGGCCTGCGGTGACGGTCCGCCGTGGAGAGACAGCTTGTCGTTCAGCTCATTGAGCTCGACTATCAGATTTGAATATGCCTTGGAGTCGTAGTCTTCTCTTGCCGCCAGCTCTGTAGAAATTTCATCCAGGCGGGCCTGCATCCTGAAGTAACCGTCGAAAACGGTCATCGTCTCGTCGATGACGTTGCGGCTGTGATTGTGTTCCATCTGCTGGGGCAGATAGCCTATCACCGCATCGGCCGGTTTCACCACCTTTCCGGATGTTGGAGACTGGAGACCCGTGATAAGCCTCAGCAGGGTGGTCTTGCCCGCGCCGTTCTTGCCCACCAGGCCTATGCGGTCACGGTCTGAAATGTGCAGGTTGATGTTGTCCAGAAGCGTGAAGCCCCCGAACGACACAGTCAGGTCGTTGATCGAGATCATTCGCCGGCCTCCCCGGCTTCGATGAGAGTATGGTCGTCGACGTCGCTCTCGTCTTCGTCCATCTCTTTGTATTCTTCTTCGTCGTCATCTTCGCTCTCCTTGCCCTGGTCCTTCTCGCTGCGGCATACCATTATGCTGAACTCGTAGAGAAGATAGAGCGGGATGGCCACGATCATCATCGTGAATGCGTCTCCGCTCGGAGTGATTATGGCTGCCAGAATCACCAGGATGACGATTGCGTGCCTGCGATATTTCTTCAGCAGCTCCTTGTTGATCAGTCCTATGCGGGAGAGAAGCGCTGCCAGTATGGGCATCTCGAAGACGATGCCCATGACCAGGATGAGTCCCAGGAACATCCCTATGTATGAGGTCAGGGAGATTTCGTTGGGTATGTCAGGAGACACCTGATATGTTCCCAGGAACTTTACAGTAAGCGGCAGCACGAGAAAATAGCCGCAGGCAAGACCCAAATAGAACAGGATGCCTGCAAAGCCGAAAGTTCCCCTGATAGCCTGTTTCTCCTTGGGATACAATGCGGGACGGATAAAGGTCCACAACTGGTAGAAGAAGAACGGCATTCCAACTATCAGGGCCACGAAAAACGAGACTTTCAGATGCGTGAAGAACTGAGCGGACATTTCGATATTCATCACCTTGATATCGAATGCGTCCACCCCCTTCAGACCGACCAGGCCGAGCAGCTTGTCGAAACCCCTGTACAGGATGAAATCCGAATTCAAGGGACCGAAGATCACGTTGAACATCGGTTCCTTAAGGAAGAATGCCGCGACGGTGAGCACCAGCAGCACTCCGATTATCCTGAACAGCACTTTCCGCAGCTCGTCAAGATGGTCCCAGAAGGACATCTTCACATCTGCCATCCCGTATTACTTTTTGTCGTCTGACATTACGTCTTTCTTGATGTCGTCGAATTCCTTCTCGGCGTCTTTCATACCGGTCTTGAATTCCTTGACACCTTTTCCGAGGCCGCGCATCAGCTCGGGAATCTTCTTGCCTCCGAAGAGAAGGAGAACTACAAGAACGATGGCTACTATTTCCCAAGTACCCAGAGTAAGGGGCATAAATAACAATGCTGTACTCATATCAATCAGTATTAAGTGTTTATTATAATTCTTCCAGTCTTGCTTTCAGGGCTGCGATCTTAGCAGTTGCGTCGGCGAGCTTCTTGCGTTCCATCTCCACCACCTGTGCAGGTGCGTTGGCCACGAACTTCTCGTTGCCAAGTTTGGCATTCACACCGCGCAGGAACCCTTCATAACGGGCTATCTCAGCCTCTATCTTCGCTCTCTCACCTTCCACGTCGATCATTCCCTGCAGAGGAACGAAGAACTCGAGGGTGGAAACCATGAAACTCTGGCCGCTGCCTGCATTCTCGAAGCTGTCTGCCCTTTCGATTGAAGAGATGTTGGCCATCTTCTCTACGACAGGATACATGGCCTGCGGGAAATCTCCCTTCACCTTCAGGTTCAAAGCCTCCTTCGGCGAGATTCCCTTGCCTTGACGGAGCGCCCTTATTTCCATGACGGCCTTGCAGGCGTTGTCGAAGTCAACGGCAAGTTTGTCGTCGCTTGAACCGGCAAGCGGCATATCCTGAAGCATGATTGTCTCGCCTTCAGCGCGCTCGCTTATGTTCTGCCACAACTCTTCTGTAATAAACGGCATGAACGGGTGCAACAGTTTCAGCAGGGCATCGAAGAAACCTATGGTCGCATCATAGGTCTTCCGGTCTATGGGCTGTCCGTAGGCAGGTTTAACAAGTTCCAGATACCAGGCGCAGAAATCATCCCAGAACAACTTGTATACAGCCATCGCCGCATCGGAGATACGGAACTTGCTGAAGTGGTCCTCGTAGGCCTCGATGGTCTTCGACAGATGGCTCGAGAACCAGTCGACTGCCACTCCGGCGGCCTTGCCCTGCTCGATGTCAGCCACCTGCCAGCCCTTCACGAGGCGGTATGCGTTCCATATCTTGTTGCAGAAGTTGCGTCCCTGCTCCACCTGGCTCTCGTCGAAGAGGATGTCGTTGCCTGCCGAGGTGCAAAGCATCATGCCCAGACGAACACCGTCGGCGCCATAAGTGTCTATAAGGCCTATCGGGTCCGGACTGTTTCCAAGCGATTTGCTCATCTTGCGTCCGAGCTTGTCGCGAACGATGCCGGTGAAATATACGTTCTCGAAGGGGAAGTCACCCATATACTCCTCTCCTGCCATTATCATCCTTGCCACCCAGAAGAAGATGATGTCAGGGGCTGTAACAAGGTCACTGGTAGGATAATAGTATTTTATCTCAGGATTGCCGGGGTTGTTGATGCCGTCGAAAAGCGATACCGGCCACAGCCAGCTTGAGAACCAGGTGTCGAGGGCGTCCTCATCCTGGCGCAGGTCGGCGTCGGTCACTTTAAGATCCTTCTGCCGGGCAAGATGCAAGGCCTCTTCCCTTGTCTCCGCAACCACATAGTCTCCATTCTCGTTATAATAGTATGCAGGTATGCGGTGCCCCCACCAGAGCTGGCGGCTGATGCACCAGTCCTGGATGTTTTCCAGCCAGTTGCGGTAGGTGTTCACATATTTCGGAGGATAGAAGTGCATCTGCTCATCAACCACGGGTTTGAGCGCTATCTCGGCGAAATGATTCATCGAGAGGAACCACTGCATGGACAGACGGGGCTCGATTGCAGTGTCCATATTGCGTTCCGAATAGCCCACCTTGTTGACATAGTCTTCTATGCGCTCCATCAGGCCGGCTTCCTGCAGGTCCTTGACGATCTGCTTGCGGCATGCCATACGGTCCATGCCGACATATATAGGGCTCTGGTCAGAGATGGTGGCGTCTTCGTTGAAGATGTCGATGGTCTCGAGCTTGTGGGTCTTGCCGAGCATATAGTCGTTCACGTCGTGGGCGGGAGTCACCTTGAGGCAGCCTGTTCCGAACTCGATGTCGACGTAGCGGTCCTCGATCACGCGGATCACGCGGCCGACCAGAGGCACGATCACCTTGCGGCCCTTGAGCCACTGGTTCTTCGGATCCTTGGGGTTGATGCACATAGCCGTATCGCCCATGATGGTTTCGGGACGGGTGGTCGCAACAACGGCATAATAACCTTTTGCGTCCTTGTGTATCACGTTGCCCTCGGCTTTCAGCGCCTCCTCGTTCCCGAGGGATTTCAGGCCGTCGACATAATATTTCAGGTGGAAGAGGTGGCTCTTCTCCTCCTTGTAGATAACCTCTTCGGTAGAAAGTGCGGTAAGAGCCTTGGGATCCCAGTTCACCATACGCAGGTCGCGATAGATGTAACCTTTGCGATATAGGTCGACAAACACCTTGATGACACTCTGAGAACGCTTCTCGTCCATGGTGAAGGCCGTGCGGTCCCAGTCGCAGGATGCGCCGAGACGGCGCAGCTGCTTGAGGATGATGCCGCCGTGCTCGCGGGTCCAGTCCCAGGCATGCTCGAGGAACTGTTCGCGGGTAAGCTCGTGCTTTCTGATACCCTGTTCGGCAAGTTTCTTCACCACCTTCGACTCGGTGGCGATAGAAGCGTGATCAGTTCCCGGCACCCAGCAGGCGTTGAAGCCCTTCATACGTGCGTGACGCACAAGCACGTCCTGTATCGTATTGTTGAGCATATGGCCCATATGCAGCACGCCAGTCACGTTCGGCGGGGGGATGACGATAGTGTAAGGTTTTCTTCCATCAGGTTCAGAATGGAAGAACTTATGATCTACCCAATAGGAATACCACTTCCCTTCTACATCTGCCGGATTATATTTTGCGGATAATTCCATACTTTCAAACAATTCTAATGCAAAGTATGCAAAAGTACGGAATTACTCGCAGCAAATCAAATATCATAAGATTTAATTATCTTTGAACAATTGTATTCCAAATGAAGCTCAGAAACATCAACCGTATTTCAACAGCAGTTCTCTGCTGCCTGTTTTTTGCCGGCAGCGCTGCATTCGCGCAAAAAATAACTTTCACCCCGCAGTGGACTGCTCAGGCGCAGTTTGCCGGCTACTACGTAGCTCAGGAAATGGGCTTCTACAAAGAAGCCGGAATAGAAGTGGATATTGTCCATCCGACGATTACCCAGACCGCATACAACCTCATCCGCAGCGGTCAGAGCCAGCTCACCACAATACAACTCTGCCAGGCCATGGAGCTCATCAACGACGGAGTTCCTCTGGTCAACGTCCTGCAGACCTCTATGAACAATGCGCTTGTAATCGTTTCAAAGGAAGACAAGAATCCGCTGGAACAAAAAGGAATACGTGTAGGCACATGGAGCTCGGGCTTCGACCAGATAGCCATCTGCATGGCGCTCAAGGAGAGACTCGACTACCAATGGTTCCGCGTCGCATCGTGCATCAACCTGTTCGTGGCCGGAGCCTTCGACGCGACACTGGCTATGAGCTATAATGAATATTACCTGCTGAAGCAAAGCGGAGTGAAACTCACCGACAAGAACGTATACCGCTTCTGTGACCACGACTACAACGTGCAGGAAGACGGCGTCTACACTACCCGCAGCTACTATGAAACCCACAAGGACGAAGTCCATCGCTTCGCCGAGGCCAGCAAGCGTGGCTGGGAGTGGGCGGCGGAGCATCCCGAAGAAACGCTTGACATCGTGATGAAATATGTGAAGAAAGACAACATCGCGACCAACCGCACACTCCAGAAGCTAATGCTCGAAGAAATACTCCGCCTCCAGGTGGACCGTGAATCCGGGCAGCGCGAATTCCGCCTGAAACCGGAAATGGTGAAACTGGCCAACCGATTGATGCTGGACAACCAGATTCTCCTCAACGAAGTTACATACGAACAACTGACAGCACACTGACAGGATGAAAAGACTTATACAAAAAGTAATGCAATTCTTCAGGGTATCGTTGACAAGGAGTCTCACCCTGTTTGTAGCGCTGATGGCCACAGCGGTTTTCCTGGTGGCTCTGGCCTTTATGTTTGCACAGTCCCGCCATGCTGTCCGGCAGGAAGCGATGTCAAATGCGAATCAGTTGCTTGACAATTCTCTGCAACGTATCAACGCCATCCTGGAACGCACTGAAGCGGCCACCAACAACACTCTCTGGCTCGTCAAACGTCATCTGGACACGCCAGACTCGATGTTTGTCTACAGCCGCGGCATCGTAGAAAGCAATCCTTTTCTCAACGGATGCTCGATTGCTTTCGAGCCATACTACTTTGAAGACAAGGGCCTCTATTTTTCTGCATACTCCGGCATGAGTGAAGATAAGATCGAAACCAGACAGGAAGGAAACGATGAATACGTATACTTCTATATGGACTGGTATGCGCTGAGCAAGTTGCTTGACCATGCGGCCTGGACTGAACCATACATAAACATCGACACCTACGAAGACAATGTGAAAAAAGAGGAGGTCTATACAATCGTTTCCTATTGTGTTCCGATCAAAGACCCTGAAGGCAATTTTGTAGGAGCCATCGCCACTGACCTGTCCCTGGACTGGCTGTCAAACACAATCTCCGCTGTCAAGCCTTATCCCAATTCATACAGCGTGATGATCAGCCGCAACGGCACGTTCTTCGTACACCCTGATCCTTCAAAACTCCTGTATGAAAGCATCTTTACTGAAACCCTGGAGAAGGACGATCCGGAGAGGATGGAAATAGGCCTGGCCATGGTGAACGGCGAAGAAGGCGTCCACAAGGCGAAGGTTGACGGCGAGCATTGCTATATCTTCTATAAGCCCATCGGCAACACCGGTTTCAGCGCCGCTATCGTCTGTCCCGAGAAAGACATCTTCAGCAACCTCAACCGTCTTCGCAATTCCGTCATAGCCATCTTCCTTGCCGGAATGCTGCTTATGCTGTTTATCCTGGACCGCATCATCCGCAGGCAGCTCAAGCCCCTGAAGAGCCTTGCCGCCCAGACCGAGACCATAGCGGCCGGCGAGTTTGACAAGAGTCTTCCCAATGTAGGCCGAGTAGATGAAATAGGCAGGCTTTACCAGTCGTTCAGCAATATGCAGCAATCCCTGGTGAACTATATCGAAGAGATGAAAATCACCACAGCCGCCAATGCATCGATGGAAAATGAGCTGAAAGTAGCAAGCAACATCCAGATGAGTATGGTGCCGCGCATATTCCCCGCGTTCCCCGAACGGGAAGATATCGACCTGTACGCCTGTATGACACCCGCCAAGGATGTCGGAGGAGACCTGTACGACTTCTTCATAGAGAACGAATGCCTCTACTTCTGTATCGGCGACGTGTCAGGCAAGGGAGTGCCTGCCTCACTGTTTATGGCCGTCACCCGCAACATATTCCGCATCATCGCCCAGCAAAGTTATTCGCCGGAAATCATTGCATCCAAGATTAACCACACCCTTTCTGCCGACAACGACCAGGAGATGTTCGTCACCATGTTCATCGGCCAGATCGATCTGGCTTCCGGAAAGATGGACTTCTGCAACTGCGGACACAATCCGCCTGTAGTGCACATTCCTGGCAGGAGCGCAGCTTTCCTGCCTGTAAAGAACGTGAACGCCCCTCTCGGCATAATGGACAGTCTCTGTTTCAAGGGAGAGACAATTGCCGACATACGCGGATGGCAGATACTTTTCTATACCGACGGTCTCAACGAAGCCGAGAATCCGGACTTTGAACTGTTCGGAAACGACCGCCTGCTGGCAACGATGGACAGGCTCGAAAACTGTTCTTCAGCAGAGACAATCAAGAAATTGCAGGAAGCTGTCGAGAAACACCGTGCAGGCGCGGCCCCCAGCGACGACCTCACCCTCCTCTGCCTGAAACTGAAATAAGATCAGCCGGCGAAAGACTTAAGGGCTTCGTAGAGTTTGTGGACGGGAAGGCCCATCACGTTGTAGAAGGAACCGCGGATGGTACCGATGGATGCGTAGCCGAACCATTCCTGGACACCGTAGGCGCCGGCCTTGTCGTAAGGACGGTATTGATCTACGTAATATTCGATTTCTTCGTCAGAAAGATCATTGACATCCACCTCGGTGGTATCGGTGAACGACACTGTCTTTTCAAGACTCCGTACGCAGACGCCCGTAAGCACCAGGTGCGTATGACCGCAGAGTTCGCGGAGCATCCCGAGAGCCTCGTCCCTGTCCGCCGGCTTGCCGAGGATCCGCATATCCTCTCCTTCCGGAAGGAACACAAGGGTGTCGGCGGTAATCAGTATTTCACCGGGCTCCAGCTCACGGTGGAACGACTCACTCTTGTGGCGGGCCAGGAATTCCGGAATCTCCTGCCATGGCATATCATCCGTGTAGGTTTCCTTCTCATCCTTCGCCGGTTCCACGGTAAAAGAAACATTCAGCCCGGCGAGCAGTTCCCTCCGGCGGGGGGACGCCGAAGCCAGAGTGATATTGAGATTACTGAACATGACGTCCTGACTTGAATTGTGCTGAATTCACTTCCTCCCTGTATGAAAAACCCCAGGGCTGCTGCGGATCGAAAATCCACTTATTCTGTGCCCGAAGAGTCCTCTCCACTATATCTCTCACGAATCTGTGACCGCCGCAGAATTCAGAGACGACATCAGCAGCCTCGCGGCATTCGACACAGGCATCCTTTGGACAGATACCCAGTCCCGCAGCCCTGAGCGCCTCTACATCAGGGACATCATCCCCTCCGAAAATCACCTGGCTGATGTCGAGATTGTGACGCTCGCAGAAATGCAGCAGGTCCGGAAGCTTGTTCTTCGACATCTGATAGATATCAGAAGAAGGTATTCCAAGTGAGTTAAAACGGCTGATGATGCTCTCCGAGCAGCCACCGGTGATGATTGCGACCGGAAACCCGTTCATAACCGCAGTGCGCACCGAAAAAGAGTCCTTGGCATTGAAAATACGGAGCAAGTCACCGTTGTCCATCGCTATCACGCTTCCGTCGGTGAATACGCCGTCAACGTCAAAGGCAAAAGCTTTTATGTCTTTAAGGTCTGTCATGATTCGAATACATAAAGTTCAGACGAAGTCCTGCGCGGCAGGGCTTCAAGTAAGATATGAGTTGCGCCGGCTTCGCGCAGCGCTCCGGCGGCGCTTTCCAGTGCCAGCTCGGGGGTATTGTTGTTCTCGCTCAGATGGCAGAGGAACACCGACTGCACATCCTTGCCGGCTACGGCACGGATAAGTTCAGCAGCCTGCACGTTGGAAAGATGTCCGTGCCCGTTCATTATACGTTTCTGCAGTTCAGGCGGATAAGGTCCGTTCATAAGCATGTCCGTGTCATAATTGCTCTCGACAATAAGATGTGAGGCCAGACTGCAGAACTTTACCACGTCGTCCGTAACGGCGCCGAGGTCGGTGATGAAAGTGAAAGTGGTTCCGAAGAAATCGATGTGGTAGCCGACGGTGTCGTGAGCATCGTGCGGCACCCTGAAAGGAGTGAACTTCACCCCGAGGCACTCAGACGTCACACCCGCCTCCGTATCCTTGACAGAGCCGTACAGGCGTCCACGGGTGCAGAAATGGCTGTCAAGAGCGCGGTGGAGTTCCTTCGTGGCGAAAACAGGCTTGTGATAGTGCTCGGTGAAAGAGCCGAGATACTTTATGTGGTCCACGTGGTCGTGCGTCACAAGCACGAAATCCACGTCATTGATATCGATTCCAAGCATTGCGAGCCGCTTGCGTATGGTCCTGCCCCCCACCCCTACGTCGATGAGGAATGACACGTCGTCATTGCCGATGTAATAGCAATTGCCGTTGCTGCCGCTCGAAAGACTCACGAACCTGGTCATTTGGAGATGCCGTTTTCCGTAATGATACCTGTTATCAGAGCAGCCGGAGTAACGTCGAAGGCCGGATTGTAGACCTTGGTCCCGATAGGCGCCGACGGTTTCTCGAAATACATCTCCGTGACTTCGTACCCGGGTCTCTCCTCTATCTTCACGTTATGGCCTGTAGGACGTCCCATGTCAATGGTCTGAGACGGGCACAGGACGTAGAAAGGAACTCCGTAATGGGCAGCGAGGATAGCCAGCCCGCTTGTTCCGACCTTGTTGACCACGTCACCGTTAGCTGCTACAGTATCGGCTCCGACGAAGATCATATCCACCTTCTTGCGGCTCATCACGATGGAAGCCATGTTGTCGCATATAAGAGTGGCGTCCACTCCGGCCTTGCTCAGCTCATAGGCAGTCAGTCTGGCGCCCTGCAGCAGAGGTCTTGTCTCGCAGACAAACACCTTTGGCATATATCCGTTCTCCTGGGCGAGGAAAATCGGACCGAGAGCCGTACCGTATCTCGATACCGCCAGGTGTCCTGCATTGCAGTAAGTCATAATGCAGGCCCCGGGTTTCATCAGACCGAATCCATACTCGGCTATGGCGAGGCAGGTCTTGATCTTCTCGAGCTTGATGTTCCTCGCCTCAGCGGTCAGACGGTCCTTTATCCGGGCGATGGCAGCCTCGCTTCCCTCCTCGGCACAACTCATCTGCTCGTAGAAACAACTCTCCATGCGGTTGAGGTCGGTGAACAGGTCGACCGCGGAAGGACGGCTTATGGCAAGATATTTCTTGACACGCAGGAACTCCTTCTCGAGAACCCTGAGGTCGTCAGTCTCGAACCGGTTCATACACATCGCGAGGCCCAGTGCGGCAGATATGCCTATGGCATGAGACCCGCGCACCTTCAGCAGCGTGATGGCGTAGAAGAGTTGCTCGGCAGTCGTGATATGGAGATATTTCTCCTGGTTCGGCAGCAGAGTCTGGTCAAGTATGACCAGTTCTTTCCCGTCAGGAGTAAGTTCAACGGCATCGTTTTCAAAAAAGCTTTTCATCAGAGAGATCCTATCAGCCTTGTGAATAATGTTGTCAGTTTAACGGAAGCCTCGCCGGCAGCCTTGATTACCTCGTCTCCGTCGATACTGTAGTCCGCGGCACTGTCGTGGGGTGCGCTCGAAATCACGGACACTCCGAACACCTTCATGCCGCAGTGCCTTGCCACGATGACTTCAGGAGTGGTGGACATTCCGACTGCATCGGCTCCGATCCTCTTGAAAAAATCATACTCGGCCTGTGTCTCGTAAGACGGTCCAGATGTGGCCAGATACACCCCTTTCCTCAGTGAAATGCCGCTCTCGCGAGCAATCTCATCAGCCTTGGCTGTCAGATCAGGATCATAAGCGCCGAGCATATCGGGGAAGCGCGGACCGAAGTCATCCGCATTCGGACCGACAAGCGGATTGGGGAGCATATTGATATGGTCTGTAATTACCATTATGTCGCCCACCTTGAACGCGCTGTTGACAGCTCCGGAAGCGTTGCTCACGAAGAGATACTTCACGCCGAGCATACGCATCACCCTTACAGGAAAGGTAATCTGACCGGGAGCATACCCCTCATAACAATGGAAACGGCCCTGCATGGCACAGACATGCCGGCCGGAAACAGTACCTGCTATCAGGTTGCCTTTGTGTCCGTCGGCAGTGCAGTTCAGAAAACCGGGGATGTCGGAATACGGTATCACCTTCTTTTCCTCGATTTTCTCAGCCATATCGCCGAGACCGCTACCGAGGACAATACCTGCGAGGAACTCTGCTCCGCCTGTGACAGAACGGATATAATCGGCAGCTATGCCGGGCTGCAGCAGAGTTTCTTCCATATACGATTTAAGTTTGCCCAAATGTACGAATTATTTATTAAATTTGAGAGATACAGAACCCTGCTATGGCCGAAACAAAGACAGACCCTCATTACCCTCCGGTAGACAAAAGAATGATCAGCGATGTAGTGCAGATCGCCAACCGCGGATTCCTTTCCCAGTCAGCCTCGAAAGTCCTGTTGGACGCAGCCGGCATCAACCGTGCCCGTCAGTACAGAGCCGTCAGCGAGCAGGAAGCCAAACTGGCCTTCATATCCATAGGCGGTCCGGTGGCCATGAAAGGCTTGATTGAAGGAGGCAAGCTGGCCTCTGGCGCCATCGCCCTGAACGTAAACGACATCGGCACCGGCAAGATTGAGTTCGACCGCATAATGAACATCGACGGCGTCAGCGTTGTCACCATCGAGCCCATGCTCGAGGGCGAAGAAGTGTTCATCTACGCCGCCCGCAGGCACTACGGTCTCTACGACATTTCCTGCGGAATATGCGGCAGCAAGCCGGTCATCGTGAAGCGCGAAGGCCCCATAACTCCTCAGCTCGCATCCGAGATGGTGGAGGGACTGGACACCAGCGTAAACAAATTCATATTTGCAGAAAACATAAGGAGAGTAAGCGCATTGTGCGACGCTGCGCCAAGCATCCTGTCCGTTGAGATCAACCCTCTGATCGGCAACGAGAGGACAATGAATGCACTCAATGCACGCATCTCCATCGACAACGACGACTGACGATGTTCAAGAAACTCAAAGACTGGTATGACAGACAGAGCGACACGACGAAAGGCATGCTCATCGTCGGGCTCGTCCTGATTGTTCTGATAGCAATACGCTGGAAAGCGATAGTGGCCGGAGTGATTAAGGGCTACAACTACTACACCCACGGCACGCTGCCTCAATGATCATATCCCGGGCAGGGGACGCGGAGCGGCGCCTTCAGCCACAGCGGCAAGCAGCCTGATATGCTCCGGCGTTGTCCCGCAACAGCCTCCTGCGATATTCACCAGCCCTGCATCGATGATTGCCTTCATATGGACAGCAAACATTTCCGGAGTTTCGTCATAACCTCCTGACGGGTTGGGAAGCCCGGCATTGGGATGGACGCTCACCCTGGTCGATGACACCTCAGCCAGCCTCTTCACGAAAGGGAGCAGCAACTCGGCACCCATCGAGCAGTTCAATCCGACCGACAGCAAGTCTTCGTCCTTTATCTGAGCATAAAGTTCTTCAATGCTCTCTCCTGAAAGCAGCCTTCCGAAAGAATCGGTGAGTGACACTGACACCATCACCGGGATGCCGGATCCCTTCTCTGCGGACACTCTCTTTATGGCATCGAGAGCAGTCCTTATGTTCAAGGAATCCACCATGGTTTCCAGCATAAGCACGTCTGCCCCTCCGTCCACGAGACCTCGGGCCTGGTCGTAATAGGCATTCTCGAAATCCTCCGGAGTCACAGGGTCGTCCATCAGCGGAGCGAGAGTAGCGCTCTTGGATGTCGGTCCTATGGAGCCGACTACGAAACGTGGCCATTCAGGGTTGGCTTCGGTGAACTTGTCAGCCGCCTTGCGGGCTATACTTGCGGCGGCACGTGCAATCTCATACGCATCGGCGGCCCTTCCGTAGCCCTCCAGACTGATGGCGTTAGCGCTGAAAGAATCGGTCTCTATGAAATCCGAACCGGCTGCGAGATAACGCTCGTGAATCTCACGTACGGTTTCAGGATGGTCAAGGCAGGCAAGGTCGGGGCAACCTTCGATGCCGGCAAGCTGCAGCTGGGTTCCAAGGCCTCCGTCCAGCAGCATTATTCTCTTTTCGAGGATTGATTTGATGGTATCGGAATTCATTTTATCAGTTTGAGACCGCAAAGTTATTAATTATTGACACAAAAAGACTACTTTTGGGAGTCAAAAGGAAATCAGCCATGAGCAAACTCACTATTCCTAAAAACTACAAGACCCTTATGAGCCCCAACCAGACCGAGCAGGGCATCAAGTTCATCAAGGATTTCTTCCAGCAGTCGCTGTCTTCAGCATTGAGACTCCGCCGCGTTACCGCACCTCTTTTCGTACTCAGCGGCACTGGAATCAACGATGACCTGTCCGGCACTGAAAGGCCCGTCCGTTTCGCAATAAGGGATATGGGCGACGCCCAGGCAGAGATTGTCCATTCGCTTGCAAAATGGAAAAGGATGACCCTGGCCGACTATGCTATCGAGCCCGGATTCGGCATCTATACCGATATGAACGCCATCCGCGCCGACGAGGAACTCGACAACCTGCATTCGATGTATGTAGACCAGTGGGACTGGGAAGCTGTGATCAGGGCCGAAGACCGTTCTGTCGATTTCCTCAAACAAGTAGTGACACGAATCTACAATGCCCTTCTGCAAACTGAATATATGGTCTGCGAGAGGTTCCCGGGCATCGAGCCCATACTTCCGAGGGAGATTACCTTCATCCATGCCGAACAGCTCAGGCAAATGTATCCTGACAGAAGTCCCAAGGACCGCGAGAATCTGATAACGAAGAAATACGGAGCCGTGTTCATCATAGGCATCGGAGGCGCGCTTTCAGACGGGAAGCCTCACGACCTCAGGGCACCGGACTACGACGACTGGTCGACCGTGGATCCTGCGACCGGACTGGCCGGCCTCAACGGAGACATCATGCTCTGGTATCCTGTACTCGACACTGCAGTCGAACTTTCTTCTATGGGCATCAGGGTCGACCGCGGCGCAATGCTGGAACAGCTGGAGCTGTCAGGACAGCAGCATCGCAAAAACCTCTATTTCCACCGCCGTCTGCTTGGCGGAGAGCTGCCTCTCAGCATTGGCGGAGGTATCGGCCAATCCCGCCTCTGCATGTTCATGCTCCGCAAGGGACATATCGGGGAAATCCAGGCCAGCATCTGGCCGGATGAGATGAGGAAGGAATGCAGCCGCCACGGAATGCAACTTATCTGAGCGTTCCGCGATATCAGAGTTGCGGTGTCAAGTCTCATACCGTGGAAGCGCCCGCAAAAAAAGCCGTCCTTCAGGGCGGCTTTTTTTGCGACGCGAATCGTAACGATTAGAGCTGGGGACCAGCTGCCACGAGAGCCTTGCCGGCTTCGTTGCCTTCGTACTTCTTGAAGTTCTTGATGAAACGGCCGGCGAGGTCGCGGGCTTTCTCATCCCACTCTGCGCGGTTCTGATAGGTGTCGCGAGGATCGAGGATGCCCCATGCAACGCCGTCGAGCTGAGTCGGCACTTCGAGGTTGAAGTAAGGGATCTTCTTGGTTGGAGCGTTCAGGATGGCACCGCCCAGGATAGCGTCGATGATACCGCGGGTGTCGCGGATAGAGATACGCTTGCCTGTACCGTTCCAGCCTGTGTTAACCAAGTATGCCTTGGCACCGCTCTGTTCCATCCTCTTTACGAGCTCCTCGCCGTATTTGGTAGGATGCAGCTCCAGGAATGCCTGGCCGAAGCAAGCAGAGAAGGTCGGAGTAGGCTCGGTGATGCCACGTTCAGTACCTGCGAGCTTGGCGGTGAAACCGCTCAGGAAGTAGTACTTGGTCTGCTCGGGAGTCAGGATTGAAACCGGAGGAAGAACACCGAATGCATCGGCTGACAGGAAGATGACGCTCTTGGCTGCAGGACCTGATGAAATCGGACGGACGTTCTTGACGATATTCTTGATGTGCTCGATAGGATAGCTTACGCGGGTATTCTCGGTAACGCTCTTGTCCTTGAAATCAATCTTGCCTTCAGCATCGACTGTAACGTTCTCGAGGAGGGCGTCGCGTTTGATGGCATTGTAGATATCGGGCTCAGATTCCTTGTCGAGGTTGATGACCTTGGCGTAGCAGCCGCCTTCGAAGTTGAAGACGCCGTTGTCGTCCCAGCCGTGTTCGTCGTCACCGATGAGGAGACGTTTCGGGTCGGTCGAGAGGGTGGTCTTGCCGGTGCCTGACAGACCGAAGAAGATGGCGGTGTTCTCGCCCTTCATGTCGGTGTTGGCAGAGCAGTGCATTGCTGCGATGCCCTTCAGAGGGAGATAGTAGTTCATCATTGAGAACATACCCTTCTTCATCTCGCCGCCGTACCAGGTGTTGAGGATGACCTGCTCGCGTGATGATACGTTGAATGCAACGCAGGTAGATGAGTTCAGACCGAGTTCCTTGAAGTTGGGAACTTCTGCCTTGGAAGCAGTGTATACTACGAAATCCGGCTCGAAAGCAGCTTCTTCTTCAGCAGTGGGTTTGATGAACATGTTGCGTACGAAGTGTGCCTGCCATGCTACTTCCATGAAGAAACGGACTGCCATGCGGGTGTCTTTGTTGGCGCCGCAGAATGCATCCACAACATAAAGATCTTTGCCTGAAAGCTGTTTGAGAGCCAGATCCTTAACTTTGCCCCAAACCTCTTCGCTCATAGGGTGGTTGTCGTTCTTGTATTCATCAGAAGTCCACCATACGGTATTCTTTGCCTCAGGGGTCATGACGATATATTTGTCTTTAGGAGAACGTCCTGTGTAGACACCGGTCATAACGTTGACAGCTCCGAGCTCGGTGAGGACACCTTTGTCATAGCCAGTCAGAGACGGGTCCATCTCATCTTTGAAAAGTTCCTCGTATGAGGGATTGTAAGTTACTTTACCGGCGTTCTTGATACCGTACTTTGCGAAATCGATCTTTGCCATAATGATTAGTAGATTGTTTATAGATTTTTATATGTTGATTTTTAGAAAAAAGCCTTTTAACTCTGCTGCAAAAGTAATATTTAATTTTCTATTTGCAGCGCCCAAATAAGCAAAAATCAAGCCTCTTTTTCTTAACTTTACAAGGCTATGGAAGCGACTCTGAAACGATACTGGGGATACGATTCTTTCCGGCCGATGCAGAAAGATATAATCTCGTCTGCGCTGGAGGGACGGGACACCCTTGCCATCCTTCCCACAGGCGGAGGAAAGTCGATATGCTTCCAAGTCCCGACGATGATGTCAGATGGGATATGCATAGTCGTCAGCCCGCTCATCTCCCTTATGAAGGACCAGGTCGAGAATCTCTGCGCCCGAGGCATCAAGGCTTTGGCGGTATATTCCGGCATGAGTTTCCGCGACATCGACATTGCCCTCGACAATGCTGTCTATGGCGGTTACAAGTTCTTGTACGTGTCTCCTGAAAGGCTTCAGACCGAAATCTTCAGGGTCAGGGTTGCCAGGATGAAGGTGTGCTTCCTGGCCATCGACGAAGCCCATTGCATCTCCCAGTGGGGCTATGACTTCAGGCCGGATTATCTCAAAATAAAGGATCTGCGTGCCATTCTGCCCGGCGTTCCAGTCATTGCGCTGACGGCTACTGCGACAAAGTTCGTTGCTGAAGACATAATGAAACAGCTGGGCTTCGCCGAAAGCAATATGATAGTCTCCGGCTTCGAAAGGCCCAACCTCAAATATGTCATAAGGGAGTCCGAGAACAAGCTCGGACAGTTGCTGAAGCTGTGCAACGGAGTCGAAGGCAGCGGAATCGTGTATGTCGCAAAGCGCAGGAGCGCTGAGGATGTAGCGCAGTTTCTGCAGAGCCAGGGCGTCGATGCCGCAGCTTATCACGCAGGCATGAACGGCAAGGTCAGGGCGGATATCCAGCAAGAGTGGAAAACCGGAACCAAGAGAGTCATAGTGGCCACGAACGCCTTCGGAATGGGCATAGATAAAGGGGATGTGCGCTTCGTCTGCCATTACGAGATCCCGGCGTCGCCTGAAGCATATTTCCAGGAAGCCGGCAGGGCGGGACGCGACGGTAAGCTGGCCTACGCTCTGCTGCTCTGGAACGAGAACGATATAAGCCGTCTCAGGAAAACCGCCATGACTGCATATCCGCCTCTGGATTACATAAAAGATGTCTACCAGAAGGTCTTCACATACCTTGGCATTCCATATGAAGAGGGTGCGATGAGCAGCCGCAAGTTCGACCTCGAAGATTTCTGCCGAAAGTTCAAGCTGTTCAGTTCCAGCGCATACTATGCCATCAAGTATATCGAGATGTCCGGCTACTGGTCTCTGACCGAGGAGATCGACATCGCTTCCAGGATCAATATGCTGGTCGAGCGCGAGGCGCTCTATTCCCAGCAGTTCAGCCAGGACCTCGATACGCTGCTGAACGTCATCATGCGCATGTATCCCGGCCTTTTCGGGGGCTATATCACCATCGACGAGGAGAAGATCGCCGCCACAGGCCGCTATTCTGTCCTTGCGGTAGAGGCCAAACTGAAAATGCTCGATGCCAGGCGTATCCTTAAATATGTCCCCAAGGTGAAGTCGCCGATCCTGAACATCGTCAACGAGAGGCTCTACGACAAGAACCTGCATCTGCCCAAGGATGAATACCAGTCGAGGGTGGAACGCAATATGGCGCGGGTCGAGGCAATGGAAGAATACGTCCGTACTGCTGCGGACGATCCCGAGAAGTTCCTCATCGATTATTTTAAATTGACATAATCAATAACCTTAACACTATGATGAAAAAATTGTTTTTGATCCTGTCCCTTGCAGCCCTGTCCATTATTTCATTTGCACAGGGACCGCGTCAGGCCGGACCTTCGGACTGGGGCAATTTCAAACGCTACGAACAGGCGAATGCCGAGTTGACACAAGCTCCGCTGGTGGTGCTGATGGGCGATTCCATCACGGACTATTGGTACAATGACGATCCCGACTTCTTTACGAAGAACAATTTTGCCGGCCGCGGCATCGCCGGCCAGACTGCAAGCCAGATGCTGGTGCGCTTCAAGCAGGATGTCATCAACCTGCACCCGAAAGCTGTCGCCATCATGGCGGGCACCAACGACATCTGCCAGCATATGATGGGCCAGGCATACTATCCCGACCAGACCATCCTGGACAACATCAAGGCAATGTGCGAACTGGCCGAAGATGCAGGCATAAAGGTCCTCCTCTGCTCGATTACACCCTGCGCACACTATATGGCTATTCCCGAGCAGGACGCCGGCTCCCGCATCGTGGAGATGAACCGCAAGTTGAAGGACTACGCCGACAGCGAGAAGAATATCACGTACGTTGATTACCACACGCCGCTCGCCGATGCTCAGCTCGGCCTTCCCGCACACGGAACCTACGACGGAATACACCCTGCAGTCAATCTCTACGACGACATGGAGCGTATCCTTACCGCCTCCATCAAGAAAGTGCTTAAGGTGAAGACCGATTTCTATACTCTTCCGGCCGATGAGGCTCAAGCCCGTAAGCTGAAATCCGACGAACAGCGGCGCGCCAGCGGCCAGCCTATGACATTCGAGGATATGGTTGAGCGCGTGAAGGCTATGTTCCAGGGCGGGGGTATGAGAACCCCTGCGGCACCTGCACCTGCGCCCGTGCAGGCCAATCCTCGCAGCCAGTTGTACGCCGGCGCCGCCAAGGTCGACATCACTCCTGATGTCAAGGATCTGCCCGCATCTTCACAGGGCATCCTGGACCATTGCTTCGTGCGTGTCATCGCGTTCGGCAACGGGACGACGAAGGCGGCGTTCGTAACTTTCGACGCCGGTAACGCCAACGCACAGGTGGCGCAATATGTCGATGAGCACGCTGCCGCAGAGCTCGGAATTCCGGAAGGAAACATCATATACAACGGAACTCATACCCATTCAGGCAGCGCGGTGCGCGGCGAAGAACTGACCAACCGGGTCTGGGGTGCCGTAAAACAGGCTGTCGCCAACATGGTGCCCGCCAAGGTGGGCTACGGCGAGGGCGTCTGCTACCTCAACGTCAAACGTGACCTCTTCGATCCGGAGCGCGGAACCTGGTGGGAAGGACCTGACTATGACGGAAAGTCGGACAAGACCGTGGCCGTGATCTACTTCGAAGGTCTTGACGGCAAGCCGATAGCGACTTATTTCAACTACGCGATGCATGCGGTGATCACCGGCAACACTGACAAGGTGAGCGCAGACTTCCCGGGCGAGGCGGAAACATACATCGAGAGCCGCTACGGCCCCGATTTCGTGGCCAGTTTCGCTTCCGGTGCGGCGGGTGACCAGAATCCGATTTACTTCCAGCAGACATTCGACCTTCGCGACATCCGTATTGCGGACTATGCTGCCCGCGGTGAGGACATTTCGAACAGTATGCCTCCCGGAGGCCAGGGACTGGACCGCACAAAACCCGAAGTTCAGCGTCTGCTGGGCGAACAGGAGCGTATGATTCAAAGTTACGGACAGATCCTGGGCGAGGAGGTGAAATACGTCATTATGATGATGCGCCGCTTCGAGACCGATGTAACCCTTAAATGCGCCCGCAAGGTCGTCACAGTACCGGGCAGACGCCAGTTGAACGGCGGTAGCCGTGCCGGATATGCCGGCCAGTATGAGGACGGTCCCGATGTCCAGATCGGCCTCAGCCTGATAATGCTCGATGACATTCCCGTGTGCGGCGTCGCATCCGAGGTATACAACCCTATCGCTGTGGAACTGAAGCAGAAATCTCCGTATGCCCGCACTATGATGACGACCGTGACTTATGGATTCGGCGCCCGCGGCGGCGGATATATGCCTGATGACGAATCCTACGGTGCCGAGGTATTCGAGGTGCTGGGCTCCCGCTACAAGCAGGGGTATGCGCAGAGTGCCGTCGTGAACGGCCTTCTGGACATGATTCACGACGCCACACATTAAAGCGCTCAGGTTATGAAAAAACTGATAGTCCTTGCCCTTGCGTTAGCAGTGGCAGCCTCCTGCGTTTCAGCCCGCAAGACAATACCGCCGGGCACAGCAGGTGACGGAAATCCCGACAAACCGAATGTTTCCGTGGGCAGACTGGATTTCTATCCTGCTTTCGAATCCAAATCGGGACTCGTCACGCCGAGAAACGTATATGTGTGGCTTCCGGAAAACTATTCGAAGAAAAAGAAATATGCCGTCGTCTATATGAGCGACGGGCAGAACCTGTTCGATGCCGAGAAGATGTTCAATCATCAGGAATGGTGCGTCGACGAGGTCTTCGGCAGTCTTATCGCCGAAGGAAAGATCCAGGACTGTATCGTAGTCGGGGTTGCCAATTCTATCCGCACCAGAAGCCAGGAATATTTTCCACAGGACGTGTTCCAACTCTATTCACCGGAACTGAAGGAATACTCTGCGGGCAAGCGGATGGGCGAAAATGACCTTCTTGGAAACAACTATCTGAAATTTCTCGTCGAGGATCTGAAGCCCTTCATCGACTCGACCTATTCTACCCGCAAAGACAGGGAGCACACTTTCCATATGGGGTCCAGCATGGGCGGGCTGATCTCCTCTTATGCCGTCGCCAAATACCCCGAAGTATTCGGAGGTGCAGGCTGCCTGTCAACCCACTCCGTCCTCTATATCACCAACTATGATGCGGAGCAGGACTTCATCGACCCCGCGAACCAGTGCTATGTCGACTATCTCAAGGCTAACCTGAAGCCCAACAGCTGCAAGATATATATGGACCGCGGCGACCAGACTCTCGACGCCCAGTATCCCAAATATCAGGACCGGCTGGACAGGATGTTCAGGGAAGCCGGATGGGATGACGCCCACTATGTCAGCAAGGTATTCCCTGGTCTCTCCCACGTCGAGAGTTCCTGGGCATCGCGCCTCGACGTTCCCGTCGTCTTTCTCCTCGGTAAATAAGATAATCTATCGCCATGAAATTATACAAATTACTCTTTGCAGTCAGTTTGATTGCAGTTATCTGCTCTTGCAAAAGCGACCCTATGGTGGTCAAGACGACCACAGGCAAAGTACAAGGTGTAATGGAAGAAGGCACTATTGCATTCAAGGGTATTCCTTATGCGAAAATCGAACGTTTCATGCCTCCGCAGAAGGCGGATCCCTGGGATACGTTGATGGTATGCGACAAGTATGGCCCTTATGCCATGCAGACTGGCGGCTTCCCCGGTACAGTAATGTCTGAAGAAAACACCTGTACTCTCAACGTCTGGACCAAAGACACTCACGCCAAGATGCCTGTAATGTTGTGGATTCACGGCGGAGGATATGCCACCGGCCATTCTTCCTGGAACCCCGGCTACGGTCTGGCGCAGAAAGATGTGGTTTTCGTCAGCATCAACCATCGCCTGAACATCCTCGGTTATCTGGACCTTTCTTCCTTCGGAGATAAATACAAATACTCAGGTAACGTCGGAGAACTCGATATCGTTGCCGCTCTGGAATGGATCCGGGACAATATCAGGCGCTTTGGCGGCGACCCTGGTAACGTAACAATCATGGGCCACTCAGGCGGTGGCGGCAAGGTGGGCTCCATCATGTGCATGCCTTCTGCCAGAGGCTTGTTTCACAAGGCTATCGTATATAGCGGCGTAATCGTCGGCACCAACACCACTGCCACTTCCAGCAAGTTGGGAGAAGCCGTCGTGAGGGAACTGGGCATCGCTCCGGAGGAGATTGACAAGATCCAGACTGTTCCCTATGACGAGCTGAACGCCGCGGGCCAGCGTGCCACGGCAGGCCTTCGCGGCATCGCCGGTGGCTTTGCTCCGACCATGGATGGGGAAGTTATTGTTTCGCAGCCCTTTACGCCAGCATTCGCCGATTTTTCCAAAGACATTCCTATTATCATAGGTACGACCCTGAACGAGTTCGGTACCAACTATTACGGCAAGGATATCACTCTCGAAGATGCCCGGAACATCCTGGCCCCTG
The DNA here is from genome assembly GCA_017561885.1 of Bacteroidales bacterium. Classification (GTDB taxonomy): domain Bacteria; phylum Bacteroidota; class Bacteroidia; order Bacteroidales; family UBA932; genus Equibacterium. The sequence continues at coordinate 46,621 of JAFZBF010000051.1, forward strand.
CCTTCGGCGAAGACACGGATGAGTTCATCGAGGCTTACTATGAAGCCTATCCGGACGGGTCGCTTCAGGACATGCTTTCACTTGACCGTATGTTCCGTTTCAACAGCGTCGTTTCCTGCCGGGGTGTCAACGCCAACAATGCTGCTCCTGCCTGGAACTATCTGTTTGCCTGGCAGAAGCCCAGCGACCATTACTCGGCTCACGGCGACGAGCTTCCGTTCTTCTTCAATACGATTGAGGCTGAAAAGCGCAAGGTCCCCGAGGTCACGCCGGAACTTAAAAGGCTGGAGAAGATAATGAGTGACTATTGGGTTTCCTTTGCCTACACTGGCAATCCCAATGCCGAGGGGCTTCCTGTCTGGCACTCCTTTGCCGAGGCGAACGAGCCTTGCATGATCTTCAACATCAATGTCGAGGAACGCGAAGCCTTTGATTCTCACCTGCAGAACATAATATACAGGCACCAAAGAAGATAATCTGATTATGAAAAGGATATTTGTTTCACTTATGCTTGCGCTGATCTGCGCAAGCTCATTTGCCCAGGCGGAAAAGATCCGTCTGTATGAGGGCAAGGCTCCCGGCTCTGAGAACTGGACGCAGCAGGAGTTTCTTTTCGAATATACGACACCGATGAATCCTGGCGAAGTCGGAGAATGCATCCTGAACGTCGTGGATCCCGAACTGTGGGTATATCTTCCGGCCGAGGGCACTGAGACTGGCGCTGCCGTCGTGGTATGCCCCGGGGGCGGATTCACCGCCCTGTCCTGGCATCAGGAGGGTCCCAACGTGGCCAGATGGATGGCCGCGCACGGCATTGCAGCTTTCGTCCTTAAATACCGCATCGCTTACTCGGGCGCAGATTATGAGGAGGCTAAATACATAGCTGACCATTCATACGGCAACCAAGGACGTGATGCACGTTTTCGCGAGCTTTCGGAGAAACACGCGAAGATTGCCGAAGAGCAGGGCTATGACAGGAAGATGGCGTGGGATGACGCCCGTGTCGCCATTACCTACATTCGCAAGAATGCGGAGAAATACCGCCTCAACCCCAAGGCTATAGGCATCATAGGTTTCTCGGCCGGCGGCAACATCGTCTATAATGTGGCGCTCGACCACGACGAGATGAGCCGGCCGGATTTCCTGGGTATGATCTATCCCGCCTGGTTCGAGGACAAGGTACCTGACGATCCTATGCCGCTCTTCATCGCCGCCAGTACGGGAGAAGCTGCTTCTACTAATGGTTTCGGCGACACGCCTGCTCTTTATAACGCCTGGAACAAGACCCGGCAGCCTCTTGAGGTCCACTCTTTCACAAGAGGCTTTCATGGTTTCGGTTACCGAGAAAACGGTCAGTCCGTGAACATCTGGACTACGTTGTTCTACAACTTCCTGGACAACTGCAATCTGCTGAACAAGCAGTAAGAAGCCTCCTCAGGAAAGAAGGGTCTTCGGGGGTTCCGTTCGCTGACGCTCACTCCAATCCCTCCCAACGCCATCATCGTCATCGCTGCGCGATAACTCGCTGTCGTCGGGTCCTTCCCACTCTGCATGCCGTGGGCGGCCAGCCCCGCTCAGACCCTTCTTTCCTGCGGAAGCTGCATCCGAGGCTTTGTTTTTTTATATTTGTACGTAAATATGAATAAAACAATCGACATAGAACTGCTTTCTAATATTGTAAAGAGACGCGAGAATGACAGTCATAAGGGAGACTACGGCCATCTGATGATCGTGGCTGGGTGTGAACGTATGCCCGGCGCAGCGGTACTGGCGACTGGTGCCGCGCTCAAGTCGGGCTGCGGCCTGGTCACATTGCATTCCACAGGCAGAGCAGTTCAGGCAGTGGTGAACAACTATCCTTCTGCAATGCTTTCTGAAGACCCTGCAAAACATTTCAGTGCAATACCTGATCTCGACATCAGGAATTACTCAGCAATAGCCACAGGTCCAGGACTTGGGAAAGAGCCTGAAACAAGGAAAGCACTTGCCGGACTATTATCTGCTGCCAGGAAGAAGAAGATTCCAACCGTATTGGATGCAGATGCCCTGAACATACTTTCAGAATCAGACTGCTGGATGAAGCTGGTTCCTGAGGGGTCCATACTGACTCCACATCTCGGAGAACTCAAAAGGCTGTTCCCATCGGAAAACGGCGACATCCCGGATTCGGTCATAATCCAGTTCTGCAAAGAGACAGCAAGCGTTCTTGTCAAGAAAGGATATCACACAAAAGTTTTCACCCCTTCAGGAGAGTGCCTCGTCAATATGACAGGCAACCCGGGTATGGCAAAAGGCGGCAGCGGCGACGTGCTGACCGGACTGACAGGCGGGCTGCTCGCAAGAGGCTACTCCCCTGCCGATGCAGCAGCCATAGGAGTCTGGATTCACGGTTATGCCGGCGACCTGCTCACAGCCGGCTTCACTACAGAAGCCTACTGCAGCCGTGACCTCATCGACTACCTTTGGAAAGGCTTTGCGCTACTTTATAAAGACTGACGGATCAGATATTCATCAGGAAGCCGACACGGAAATCGTTTTGCTGAAAGCGGAAGCCGAAACGGCTGTCGATGACACCGTCACCGTAGTTGTCAACCTCATAGCCCAGGAAACCGACCTGCACGGTCAGTGCATATCTTGAGCCTATGGGAATGACAGCACCGGGACGGATTCCTATGTCGAAAGAACGTATCAGAGAATCCCAGTTGCTGCGGCGTGTCAGGTGTAAAGCACATCCCGCCTCAGCCGAAAGTCCGAAGCGGTTGTAGATATACCAGTAATAGCGAAGGTTAGGAATTACACCGAAGGAAAAATCCGAATAGCTGCCGTTGTCACAGTATCCGAAACCAGCCTGGATACCGGCATAGAGGTTATCCCCTATTCTCCATCCTACCTCAGGATAGACAATGACAGACGTCCTGCCGTTTCCGACAGACAATCCGAAATCTCCACCCAGATAGTGAGGATACCGTTGTATCTGTGCCTGCGCAGAATAGGTGAACAGAAGAAGAACAAGAAACAGAAACGTTCTCTTCATTCCCTTCTATGCTTCGCCGGTGAATCCAAGAGGCGGAACGACAGGTGCGGGCCTGTCAGGGAGCTTTATTTCGCCGTTTTCCCGCTCGTACTTGCTCACATTGTCCTGAAGAGCCTTGAGGAGACGCTTGGCGTGCTCAGGAGCCATAATGACACGGCTGACCACCTTGGGTTTCGGAACGCCAGGCATCATCTGCACGAAGTCCATTATGAATTCGCTGTGAGAATGAGTGATGATAGCAAGATTGGTGTAGATGCCCTGTGCAATGTCAGGAGCAAGCTCAATGTTGAGTTCCTTCTTTTCCATAGCCTGTGATTATTTAGCGATGGCGACAGAACGCGTCTCGCGGATTACGGTTATCTTGACCTGACCGGGATATACCATCTCGTCCTGGATCTTCTTGGCGATCGATGCCGAGAGCTCTTCGCACTGAGCGTCAGACACCTGCTCTGCACCTACGATCACGCGCAATTCGCGGCCTGCCTGAATGGCGTAGGTCTTTGTAACACCGGGATGAGAAAGGGCAATGCCTTCCATATCCTTGAGCCTCTTGATATAAGATTCGATGACCTCGCGGCGGGCACCCGGGCGGGCGCCGGAAATGGCATCGCCGACCATAACGATCGGAGCTATCAGAGAAGTCATCTCAACCTCCTCGTGGTGAGCGCCGATAGCGTTGCAGATCTCAGCTTTCTCCTTGTATTTCTCGGCGATACGCATACCCATCAAAGCGTGCGGCAGCTCAGGCTCGTCTTCACAGACCTTTCCGATATCATGAAGAAGACCAGCCCTCTTGGCAGCCTTGACGTTCAAGCCAAGTTCGGCCGCCATAGTCGCACATATATTGGCAACCTCACGAGAGTGCTGAAGAAGGTTCTGACCGTATGAACTGCGGTACTTCATACGTCCTATAAGGCGCACGAGCTCGCTGTTAAGGCCATGGATGCCAAGATCGATGCAGGTACGCTTGCCGGTCTCCAGAATCTCCTCATCAAGCTGCTTCTGCACCTTGGCAACAACCTCCTCGATGCGGGCCGGATGGATACGGCCGTCAGTAACCAGCTGATGCAAGGCAAGACGCGCCACCTCGCGGCGTACAGGGTCGAATGCCGAAATAAGGATAGCCTCCGGAGTGTCATCGACGACAAGCTCGACTCCCGTAGCAGACTCAAGAGCGCGGATATTACGGCCTTCGCGACCGATGATACGGCCCTTGATTTCATCGCTCTCAATATTGAATACCGTGACGGCATTCTCGATAGCAGTTTCAGGAGCAGTACGCTGGATGGTGTTGATGACAATTCGCTTAGCCTCCTTGCTTGCAGTCAGCCTGGCCTCGTCCATCACATCGTTGATGTATGTCTGGGCCTCTGTCTTTGCCTCAGCCTTCATGGCCTCGACCAGCTGGGCCTTGGCCTCTTCAGCAGTCATCCTGGCAACCTCCTCGAGTTTCTGGATGGCGGCTCCGCGGAGCTTCTCGTACTCATCAGCTTTCTTGTTTACAATCTCCATCTGAACCTTGAGGTTCTCCTTGATGGATTCTGTCTCCTTCTGTTTCCTTCCGAGTTCGCTGCTCTGCTGGTTGAGAACCATCTCACGCTGTTTGAGCTTGTTCTCCACCTGCTGGAGCTGAAGATTCTTTTCGTTTATGAAAGTTTCATGCTCACTTTTTAGTTGCATGAACTTCTCCTTGGCCTGGAAAATCTTGTCTTTCTTTATAGCCTCACCCTTTGCCTCAGCTTCACGGATAATCTGTTCACTTCGGTTCTTCAGGATGATCTTATTAATGAAAATATACACCAGGATGCCGATGGCAGCGGCCAAAATGGCGGTGATAATGATTGTTGCGGTCATTTGGTGAAAATTATTTTAGTTGTAAAATAAATTCAAATGACAACCGGTCCTGTGTAATATTGAAAAAAAGCCGTTAGCTATGCGTAATTAAGTCCAAAAATCTTAAATAATTAAGATTTGAGCTCCGGAAAATGCGCCGCAAACTTCCTCCGTCCCAGAAAGGAATCCCCCGAAAGGTAACCTAGGCCTGTTTTTGGCTTCCGAGTTGACTCGTTTAAAGTTAAAAATGTTGATTTTGGCAAAGTTGCAAAAACTAACGGCTAGAGATATATTTTTCCAATTTAGCATCCAGATCATGCAGCTGCTGCATCACGCCCGATATCTCGTCCTTGTTCTCGAGTGAGATAAGGCTCAACGTAGTATCCAACAACACTATGCTCAATATATCCTGCATGTCCTTATTTTCGTATCTCTGAAGATAAGAAGTAACCTTGTTCTCGATCTTCTTGGCAGCGGCGCGTACTTTGGACTCATTTTCAGGCGCTACCTGAAACTTGTAGCTCCTCCCACCTATGATGATATTTATTGTCTGTTTCTCCATCACATATTCAGCATTGCAATACAATTATCTATCTCCTGTATAATCTTCTCCACACTCCTTTTAGCACGGGCCTTGTCATTGGCAGAGATGTTGAAAGCATCGACCAGTTGTAAATTCTTGTTCTTGAGTTTTAGTTGATCTACTTGTGTTTTTAATTCTTCTATTGTTGTGTTCTTGGCCAGAAGTTTATCCTGACAACTTTCAAGCGCAGCCTCAAGACGTTCATTCTCCTTCCTGCTGGCTTCGTACATCGAAATCAGAGTCTCTATCTTTGCGTTAAGTCCTTCGATAAGCGCCTGTTCCATCGGATTACCTCCAGTATGTTCTTGGCAAATTTAGTAAATTTTGGAAGATGTTTCTAATGCACCCCGAAAAAATCTGCAATCTGCTGCGATATTGCATCTTTCTCGACAAAGCTCCAGTTTGTTCTGACTGCGGGATCGAGAACTGGATTATCAGCAAGCTGCTTGAAAATCAAGTCCCTTATATCCTCGTAAATGTCGACGACATATGCACTCTCGTCAGAAGTATCCACGCCGGCGCCTTCCGACAGAAGATTGCCGCCTCCCATTGCCCTGTAAGACGTAACAGCAACGGTATATTCTGCATCCATGTCGAACGGTTCGCCGTTTTCGAGCGATTCAATCTCAACCCTTTCGCCCTTGGGCTTGTTCCTGTAAACCTTGTAGTTGATTCCGGCCGCTGAATCCAGGTTGTATGTGGGGCCTCTTCCATTCACCCAATTGTCGTATACATATTCCAGATAATCTTTGACCTGGCGACCTGAAAGCTTAATCTTGTAAAGCATATTCTCATAGGGGTAGATAGAGAACAAGTCGTTATACAGGATGTCTCCGCTCTTGATGACGCCGGTGCGGCCCAGCGGAGCCGCGAAAGACAGCTGAGCGCCCGAAGCGTCGAGCTGGACCTTATGGAGAAGGCTGACATATGCACTGGGGCCGTCGAACACATCATTCAGGTCTATATCTGAAGTCAGCGTACCGACCTTCTTGTTGGTAAAAGCCTTCACTTTCTCAAAGTCGGCCGCGAACGTGGCATCGTATTCCGCATCCCTTGGCCTGCCTGCCATCGGTATCAGAGAACACTCTATCTCCTTTTCAACCGGCCTGCCTCCTTCATAGACAAGAGTAATTTCGCACTTGGCAACATTCTGGGCCCTTGCGCCGGAATTCATAAGCATAGACTTCTGGTGGAAATTGACAGGATCCACGATATTGGCGATATGGTCGTGTCCTGATATGACAAGGTCGACGCCCCTGAGATTCTCTGCAATCCGGAGTGCAGGATTCTCGACATCGTCCAAAGTTCCGTCACCAGTACCTGCGTGTATTGCAATAATCACGATATCGGGCTTTTCCTTGTCAATGACCCTGTCCACCAGATTTTGGGCGAACCCTTCTGCTTCAAGGAAATCAAGTCCCTTGTATTTCTCTTCCGGCAGCCAGTTCTTGATTCTCGGAGTAATCATACCGATTATGGCTACCTTGAGTCCAGATCTCTTCAGGACTGTATATTCCCCGAAATAAGGCTTGCCGTTTTCGTCAACGACATTGGCAGCAAGCAGCGGAGCCTTGTATTCCTTTCTGGTACGGTCATAAACCGGATGTCCGGCCTCTATATCGTGGTTTCCTACTATTACCGCATCGAACTTCATATAGTTGGCGATCCTCGGAAAAATGTGAGGCGAACGCGGCTCTTCATAATTGAAATAGAACGCAGCGTTGTCACCCTGAAGGTGGTCGCCATTGTCAATGAGGATGAGGTCAGGATTGCTCTTGCGCATCTCCTTGATAAATGCGGATACGTTCGACAGGGACAGCTGGTCTTCCCCGCCGGTATAGCTCTGGCTGAAGAACCTGCCGTGAATATCAGACACGGCGTAGATATCTACTTTATATTCGCCGTCTTTCGGCTTGCAGGAGCAGCACGCCATCGTAATGACGAAAAGTGCTGCGATTAGTATTCTCTTGATCATATCTTTATAGTGAACGAATCGTTGTCTTTCCAAATAGGAAACTTTTCCCTGTACTCGATGAGAGGGGTTTTCTCTATCACAGCCTCGACGAAACTTGCTCCCGCCACAGTCAGTTCACGTCCCAGTGGAGTCCCTCCGAAATCATAAACGTCGGAATGTCCGTCATAAGTACATTGAGGATCGCTGCCCAGGCGATTGCAGAATGCCTGGTAGCACATATTCTCGACGGCCCTGGACCTGGCCATTATGGTTGCATATTCCACCCTGGACGAAGGCCAGGATGCCACAGTGATCATCAGGTCATAGGCATTGCCGGCATTGCGCATCCACACGGGGAACCTGAGGTCATAGCAGACCGACAGAGCAATGTTCCAGCCCCGGTAATCCAGCACAGTCTTCTTGGTTCCGCAGCTTATAACTTCTGACTCGCCGGATATCGAGAAAGTATGCCTTTTGTCATACTGATATACATCTCCGTCTTCAGTAACAAAATAGAGGCGGTTGAAAGCCTTTCCTCCTTCTTTGACAAGGATTGAACCGGCAATCGCGCACCCGGCCTGAGAAGCCTTTGCAACCATTGTTTCAAGCGTTCTGCCTGCGGGAGGTTCGGCAAAGTCCAGATTGAAGGTAAAGGCCGTATTGAAGAACTCCGGAAAAATAAAAATGTCAGGAGCTCCGCACTCGGCCACATAGCAGTCGACAGCAGAACTGAAAGCCCTCAGATTGCACTCAGGGTCTTCCCACGAAGAATCAAGCTGACAAAGCGCGAGTTTCATATTGACCTGTGCTAATATACAAAAAAAAGACGGCTGAATCAGCCGTCTTCTATGATATCCCAGTTAAAAAATTATTTCTTTGCGAAAAAGTCTTTAACCTTGTCTGTCGGAACGAGATCCTCGTCAAAAGCATAAGCACCGGTGCGCTCTGATTTGACCATACGGATGCACTTTACTACATTTTTCTGCTGTTTGTCACCGCGGAAACCTGCAACTGCTTTCTTTGCCATAATACTTGGATTTTATAATTATTTAATCTCGCGATGGAGGGTTACCTTCCTCAGATAAGGATTGTATTTCTTGCGCTCCAGACGCTCTGTGGTATTCTTCTTATTCTTGGTGGTTACGTATCTTGAGATACCCGGAACACCGCTTTCTTTCTGCTCGGTGCATTCCAGAATC
>JAFZBF010000052.1 GCA_017561885.1 Bacteroidales bacterium
ACAATCTTTTCCATTTTGGAAAAACAATTTTTATATTTGTCCGAATTTCCCGCAGTTTTGATTTAACAACAAATAACAGTATATGGCAAGAGAAATAAAGTTCTCTCTGGTTTACAGAGATATGTGGCAATCGTCCGGCAAATACACCGCCCGTGCCGACCAGCTTGCAGAGATCGCTCCTGTGATCATCGATATGGGCTGCTTCGACCGCGTCGAGACCAACGGCGGTGCCTTCGAACAGGTACAGCTGCTTTACGGACAGAACCCCAACAAGGCCGTGCGAGCCTTCACGGCGCCCCTCCACAAGGCAGGCATCCAGACTCACATGCTCGACCGCGGCCTCAACGCCCTGCGTATGTACCCGTGCCCTGTCGACGTGCGCAAGCTTATGTACAAGGTAAAGCACGCTCAGGGAGTCGACATCACCCGCATCTTCGACGGACTGAACGACGCCAACAACATAATCCCCTCGATCAAATATGCTATCGAAGGAGGAATGATTCCCCAGGCATCCCTGTGTATCACTTATTCACCTATTCATACAGTAGAGTACTATACCAACCTGGCCGAGAAACTCATCGAGGCCGGTGCACAGGAAATCGCCCTCAAGGATATGGCCGGCATCGGCCGTCCCTGGTCGCTCGGACAGATTGTAGCGAACATCAAGAAGCGCCATCCCGAGACTGTGATCCAGTATCACGGCCACAGCGGCCCCGGTTTCTCCGTAGCATCAATGCTTGAAGTTGCCAAGGCAGGCTGCGACGTGCTTGACGTTGCCATCGAGCCGCTGTCGTGGGGCAAGATCCATCCCGACGTAATCACCATCCGCGCGATGCTCAAGGATGCCGGTTTCCAGGTTAAGGACATCAACATGAAGGCCTATATGGAAGCACGCGCCCTCACCCAGAAGTTCATCGACGACTTCCTGGGATACTTCATCGAGCCGACCAACCATCATCTGACCTCGCTGCTCGTAGGCTGCGGCCTTCCCGGCGGTATGATGGGATCCATGATGGCAGACCTCAAGGGCGTACATCCGGCAGTCAATATGTACCTGCGCAACAACGGCAAGCCCGAAGTTGCTCTCGACGACCTGGTTGTAAAACTCTTCGAAGAGGTAGAATATGTATGGCCGAAGGTCGGTTATCCGCCGCTGGTAACCCCGTTCAGCCAGTATGTGAAGAACATCGCTCTGATGAACATCATGGCCGAAGCCCAGGGCAAACCCCGCTACAGCCTGCTCACCGACAAGAGCATCTGGGGTATGATTCTCGGCCGAAGCGGTGTCCTTCCCGGCCCGGTTGCACCGGAGATCAAGGAACTCGCAAAGCAGCAGGGTATGGAATTCTTCGAGGGCGATGTCCAGGCTCTCTATCCCGACGATATGGACCAGTACCGCAAGGAAATGGCTGACAACGGCTGGGAACTCGGCGAGGACGACGAAGAACTCTTCGAGCTGGCAATGCACCCCACTCAGTACCGTGACTACAAGAGCGGTGCTGCCGAGGCCCGTTTCAACAAGGATCTCGAGGCTGCCAAGGCAAAGGCTGGTGCTCCGATCATCGTGAAACGCCCTGTTGTGGAAGTTCCCAAGAACGACGCTCCCAAATTCCAGGAAGAGCATCCGAAGGCCCACGCCGTCCAGGCAGAGGCCGAGGGTCAGGTTATCTGGGAATATGACGTTGTCGACAAGTCTATGGCTCCTCGCGTAGGCAAGGCAGTCAAGGCCGGCGACGTGATCTGTCGCATCCAAACCCCTTACGCCCTCGAAGACGTGAAGGCAGCTTACTCAGGCAAGATCGTAGCCGTTTACCCCGCCCAGGGCGACAAAGTCACCAAGAACGAAATCATCGCGTTCGTGGAATAGTCCTGATAAGCGAAAGACAATATAAAAAACGCATCCTGCAAGGATGCGTTTTTTATTATATATGGTGCAATTTCATTGTTGGTTTGGATATCATTGCGGGTTCAGGTGTCAGCTCTGACAGAATCGCTTCAGTGTCCTTTAACTTCTCTGCCAACTGTTCCATAGGAATATCCAGGTGAGCACTGAAAACCTGCCGCAAATACAGAGATACATTGGAGCAATCGTCGTCAAAGTCATATTGGACAGATATCCCCAAAGGCTTGAGATACTGCTCGACGAGAGGCATGAGGATGTTTTCACTCAACTCCTTTACCATCGCTGCCTGCCGCTGCTGTATCTGTTGCTCCTGTATGGCATCGAACAACAGTTTCGAACGTCTCTCAAGTTCTGGAACATCCTTGTCAAAATTAATAATATAATTGGCAATTCCCCTGGGGGAAGTCCTTTGAAAGCTAAGACTGCAATTTGCAGAATTGCCAGGACGCACATAGCATCCGTCGTCTTTCTTGTAAATCCAGTATTCCATATTTGATAGCTGCACACGGAATATTCCCTTTGAAAAACGGACTTTATCTTTGCCGATACCGTTCTTCATCAGAGCCGCAACTACCTTTTCAGCCGCTAGCTTCCGGCTGTCTGGATGCTTGTGAGCGATCCAGCCTAACCGGCTGTTGAACACGCGTAGAACGAACATATCTCTGACCTGTCCCGGATTAACGGTCCAGTCATCATTCGATTCAAAATCCTTGAGAATATCAGAAAACGCTTCTGAAATCAGGTGCTCGACTTTCAGGTGCTCGACTTTCAAGTTGCTTAATGGATTAATGATCATTTTGATATTCTTTATTTATTGTAATTCTATTGTGCATACACGGCCGGATTTCTCCATCCAGTGATGGTGTATCTCATAACAGTGTTCGTCCTGGCATACCCAGATTATCTTGCAACTCATATGTTCAGGTATTTTGGGCATACGTGCATATCCGTCTGTCAGGATCACCAGGCCTTCATATCCTTTCTCTGCGGCATAATCAATCGGCTCCTGGAAACTGGTTCCTCCACGGCCTATGGCAATGACTTCCTGCATTGCCTTCTTGAGACTTTGTACCACCCTCACGCCCTGGTCGAACTGGATGACGTCGACCGACTCGAAGCCATAGCGGAACGCGCTGTTCACGACACCGAAGAAATAGCTGAGGCTTTCGGACGAGATCGATCCGCTCACGTCTACTGCCACCAGCAGCTTTGTGTTGAAACGACGTATCGAACCCATATTCTCGTAGCCGGTTCTCCTGTTCGGCTTCATTCTGGTGAGTTTGCGCTCAGATGAGAGGATGCTGGCTCGGAAGCCGCTGAACACGTTCCGCCAGTTGATTCTGGCTTTGGTCGAAGCTTTTAGATGCTCCGCAAACTTGCCGGCAAGGGAACCCCAGTCCGTGCAGCCCTCGATGACCTCGTTTATCATAGCGATTGTAAGTTCGTCTTCTTCCCACAGTTCGGAGAGATCCTTGTTTTTGTCCGACTGCCTGTCGCTGGTGCCGCTGCCACTGTCATTGTCACCTTCGGGCAGCAGGGACTGGATCTTGCGTGAATACCATTCATAGGGCATTCCGTCAGGCAGGTCAAAATCGGCCGGTTTTTCGATATTGAACGCTAGATACTCGTAGTTGTCACCGACAACTACATTGGAACCAAGTGCGATGGCTTCAAGGCTGCAGCCTTCCGGCTTTCTCTCGTACGGATGCTTGAGCAGGATGCGGACAGCCTCGGTGCGCAGCGCCTCGTCCAGGGCGGCGTCGCTCATCTCCTTTATGAAATCGGGATTGTACTCGATGCGGCGCCGGCCGGACCTTACCGGGCAGGCCATTTCAGGATTGGGCACCAGTTCGTGAGTGCAGAGCACCTGGAAGAGAGCCGGCTCCTGGAGAAACCAGTGTTCGAGTATGTCCGCGAGGCGCTTCTCCATTTTACTTTATGCCTTTTACATACGAGATGAACATCATAGTCAGCACCTGACATTCCCTGGCAATATATGACACTGCTTCGGGATAGGTTTTCTGGACGAACAGGTTGGCGAAGTGGGCGGCAGCCTCCTTCTTCGACTTGGTGAGGAAGGTGAAGTAGTCCTCAAGATTGGTTCTGGCATTCACCTTGTCTTCAGCCGGCACTTTTTCCACCTCCAGAAAACGGTAGATGCCTTCGTTGACCACGGAGAGCTGATGCAACTGGTAGCTCTCCAGTTCCCTCTGCACATCGTGGAAGTTCATTATGACTTCACGGGCAGGTACAATCTTCTGCCTTGCGACACTGTTCATAAAGGCGCTGGCAGCCTTCGGGCCGACTACGCTCGAAATGACCTTTGTGAGCACCGGACTGAGTTCCTCGGAGTCGCTGATGATGTCTGATACGCGTTTCCAGCCGCGGCGGTCCGGAGTCTTGTCCAGGCCGGTGTCTTCGCCTTCCCTGGAATCCGGATCCATATCCAGCCACAGTTTGTTTTCTTGGATGAAGTCGATGACACGGCTGTCGACACCGGTTTTCTTCGCCCAGAGCAGCCACTCTTCCACCGTAGGACGGAAATTTACGATGTTGAAACGGCTCACCAGCGCCGGGTCAAGGTCAGTCAGCTGATACTGGTCGCCTGCGTTCACGGCGCTGATGATGCGGCTGCCTTCCGGGAGCCGGCGCCCGGCCAGCTTGCGGTTGAGCGCAAGGTCCATTATGGTCTGGAGAATCTCGGGACGGGCGCGGTTGAGCTCGTCGAGGAACAGTACGATGGGTTTGCCGTCGAGGGGAAACCAGTAAGGCGGCATAAAATCCGTCTTGCCCGTCGCCTCGTTCTTGGTCGGAATGCCGATGAGATCTCCCGGGTCGCTCATCTGCCCCAGGAACAGGGCCACTACGGGCATTTCTTTCTGTGCATAGTAGTCTGTCAATATCTCAGATTTGCCTATGCCGTGCTTTCCAACCAGCATAAGGTTGTGGCCGGCAGGGGTAATGTCAAGGAGCTGAAGCAGCTCGGTGGTGTTTACATTTATGTTTGCCATATTACTGTCCGAAACCGATTTTTGTGCGTTTGTTGCCATGGTTGAGTATTTCCTCCCTGCAGTAGCTGTCCAGAGTGGAGAGTGTCGGTTTGTTGCCCGAAATGACATACTCCACAGTGCTCTTGCGGGCAATGTTTTCTATGTTGCCGCCCGAAAAGGTGTATCTGCCTGCAAGAGTATCTGCGTCATTGTCCGACAGGCTGGTAATCATGGACTTCCAGATTTTTGCCCTGGATTCTTTCTCCGGCAGCTTGAACTCCACCTTGTAGATGAACCTGCGCTCGAAGGCAGGGTCGAGGTTTGTCAAGAGGTTTGTTGTGGCTATCAGTATGCCATCAATTTTCTCCATTTCCTCCAATATTATATTCTGCAGAGAGTTATTCATCTGGTCGACGCTGTGCTCGATGTTTTCGAAGCGCTTGCTAAAGATGGCGTCCGCTTCGTTGAAGAACAGTATGGGCGCTTTTTCTTTCGAGCGACAGAGGGAGCGGTACAGCTCGAACAGACCTTTCACAGACTTCTCGCTGTCGCCTACCCATTTGCTCTTGAGCTTAGACATATCTACCAGCAAGATATCCCGTCCGCTCTTGCGGGCCAGCTCATACACGCTGGCTGTCTTCCCAGTTCCCGGAGCACCATAGAATATTGCATTGAAACCCTTTCTCATACCGGTCGATAAAAGACGGCTCTGCACATTCGTGAAGTTCTCTGCTTCCAGGAGGCTCTCGAGACGGGCAATCTGCGCGGCCTCGGCGTCGTTATAGAACAACTGTCTGGCCTGGATGAACTGGGCGCTTATCAGGTCCTTATGGTGAACGGCTCTTTTTTGAGAAATTTTAACATCGCAGAAATACTCGGATTTTACCTCGTCCGAGAGGGTAAGAGCATTGGTGTCGGCCATTCCGTCTGCGATGGCAAAATTGACCAGTCCGTCTATCTGCATTGGGAGAAGCTCGTCTGCAATAGAGTTTTCGATGTCGAGGCAATCTGAAAATCGGGTAAGTACATCGATGCTTATCGACTCTTCCCCGTCGTTGACATAGCAGTTGCACAGAAAGAAAAACATTCTGCGCTCCGAAGGGGAGCAATCTGTGTAGAGAGAAGAATTCAGCGCTTTCTCGCAGAACTGAAGATGACAATTGTACTTCACCAGACAGTCAAGCTCCTCAATAAGACGTTCGTCGTCGAATATATCGTCCCACCAGTATTTGAAGTTTTTTTTCAGACGTGAGAAGAACTCAGCCGGAGTAAGGCCGGATAGCTTGACGGGTACGAAGGCTTCGTTGTTCTCGATGGCTGTCTGAGCAGCAGCCGTCACCCTGAAACACTTGCGTCCAATACGGTTGCCGTAAATCTGTATGATGCCCAGTCTTTCCATATCGTTCAGCTTCTTATGAAAAGGTATGAACTCTATGTTGGTACAGCCAAGAAAGTCCGCAATGTCTTCATTGTCCATAAGATTGTGAGTGTTGGTCTTTTCAAGAATCGCCGCCATCATTACCGTGCAGTAGTTGTCAATGTTGAAAAAGGAGGACACGTAGTCGATATCGTCCTTGAGTTTATCCCTGGCTTCGGCCGAGAAGCCGGTTTCGCTGACTTTCTTGTAAATACGGTTCAAGCAGGCTGTCTGAGTCTGCTGATTCAAATCCTCGGAAACGAATGACTTTCTTCTACTGGGCATAGGCATAAATGACTTGTTGGTTATTCTGCTTCTTCGCTATTATATACTCCAGTGCCGTGCTGTTCTTACTTCCTTTTCCTTTTTTTTGACTGTCGAAAGAAATTGAAGGGCAGAGAGTATATAGTGTTGACATACGACCATGAAACAGATAAAAATCACACCTTGCGTCACAGTCCGTTCCGATACTGTCGATGCATATCTTCGCGATCTCAATCAGCTGGAGCTAGTTTCTACTGAAGAGGAAGTTGAGCTTGCCATCAGGATCCACTCTGGAGATGAGCAGGCTTACCGTCGTCTCGTCGAGGCCAATCTCCGTTTTGTAGTGTCCGTAGCAAAGCAGTACCAGAACAAGGGGCTTGATCTGGCGGATTTGATTGCTGAGGGCAATCTCGGTCTGATGAAGGCGGCGTTGAAGTTTGACCCGAGCCGCGGGTTCAAGTTCATCTCATACGCTGTGTGGTGGATACGCCAGCAGATTATGCAGGCGCTGTCCGAAAAGGTGCGAATCGTCAGACTCCCGTTAAACAAAATTGCTGTCCTCAACAAAATGAACAAGGCGCGGGGAGAATTCCTGCAGGAAAATGAGCGCGAACCCAGTGATGCAGAATTGGCTGCATTGATGGATATTTCACCCGATAAACTTGAATGTACAGATATCACTATGCTGTCTCTTGACTATCCGATAGGGGAGGATCAGGACAATACACTTGCCGATATCATCCCTGACAGAAGCATTCCTGCGACGGACAGCCAGATGGATGTGGAGTCTCTCCGCAACGACATCCATAATTTGATGACAGTGCTGAATATGCGCGAGCGCCGTGTGCTGGAGCTAAATTTTGGGATTGGATGCCAGGCTATGTCGCTTGATGAGATCGGTGCTGAGATGGACCTCACCCGTGAGCGCGTGCGCCAGCTGAAGATGAAGGCTCTCCACAAGCTGTCGCATCCAGCCGTCCGGTCTAAACTAGTGCAATATCTTTAACACACATACATACATTGATGAAACTGAAATTTTACGAAGACACATCCGTTTTCTATGAAGATGGAAAACTGACAGAAGAGCCAGAAGAAACTCTTGAGGAACTGATGAAACAGTACAGGCACAACTACGATGTGTATTCAAAAGGAAAACGCAAGATGGTCGAGGCCGCACGCCCGTATACAAAGTGGTACTGGATCAACAACATGGAACCAGTCTTCATTGAAGATCATGCGAGGAACTACGGCCACCGGACCAGGGCGAATGCTGCCTGGTCAGATATTACGCTGGCTCTGGCAACGGACTTTTCTTCTCCCGGGGAGATTACGACAAGAAATGCTGCGGGGGACAAGTACCTCCGCTATCAGCTGACCCACAATCTGAAAAACATTGTGATATTCAGTCGGGATGGAGAAAGAGAGGCGAGGAAGATTGCTCAGATGATACGCAGCCATACTTGCTATAAGGAAGATGGTATACGCCTGAATATTGCAGGCAACGGCCTGGTGACTCTGCTGAAGAGCGGAGTTGATACCGGACTTGTGGCTTCTTTTATCGAAACTGTCTTTGATGTATGCAAAGAAGAAGGCGTCAAGATCCTGGAAGTGCGGTCAGGTGGCCAGTCAGGAGTGGATGAGGCTGGCATTATTGCTGCGCAGCGCAGTAAGATCAAGTGCAGTGTCCTGGCTCCGAAAGGTTACCGGTGGAGAGATAAGAAGGGTGACGAGAAGGAGGGCAAAGCCTCTTTTGTAAAACGATTCAAGGAGGAATACATCGATCAAGATGCCTGGAAGAAGGCTAAGCCGGAAGAATATACTGATTCCGGACTGGCTGAGTTCAACTGCTCTAATGCCCTGGATTATCTCAGCTACGAAATCGACCTGAAAATAATGCACATCAACGCTCAGGAGGCAAACAAGTAGTGCTGCTTTGGACTTCGCCAGAATGGCATGGTGGCCTTGTCGCAGTAGTCGAACAGTGCCACTATGAAGGCTGAAACGGTGTCGGGACCATAGTCGGATATATCAAGTTCGTCACCGTCGTACGAAAATGATAGCCTGACCGAACCATCCTGCTTTTTTCTGAGATAAAACGGCTGTCCGCCGCGGTAAAGCAGGATGGTATCGGTATTGCCTACAAGAATGATGCTTATCCTGCTGTCAAGACGACAAAGGGTGCAGGCTACCGCTAAAGCAGATTCGCTTGCCTCAAGACAAGGTTCGTTGGATGCGAGAAGGATGCTGGCGTATGCCAGGAGAGATTCTTCGAGAGTTGTGGCTCCGGAGTTTAGATTGACTTGTTCCGGGCTTGTGGCCGGTATGACAACAGGCCGTTTCATGTTCATTGACAGTTTCATGTCTATATATACTCCTGATCAGCTGGCAAATTTCGGATAGTAGATGTCAAATTCGCATGCAATCCCGGAAACCTGCGCGGCAAGAGTCTTTCTGATCATGCAGACACGCTTTGCAACAGCGTTAACGCTGCTGTCGTCTGCAGCGGCAATGTCTTTGTTGGAATAGCCCTCCATGACCATATGGGCAACGTGCTGATTTCTTTCGCTCAGCTTGCCAATCTCGGACTCGATACGATTCTCGAACTCTGCGCTTGAGATGCTCCTGTCTGCTTCGTATTCGCTATAGAAATCTTCACTTATCAACGGATCGCAGACGAGTTTCTGTTTCATTGACCTGCCAACAGCATCTATGACGCAGTTGCGAGCTATGCTGCTGACCCAGGTTGAGAGTCTGGCTTTTTCCGGGTCGTAATGCCCGAACGAACGACAGGCCCTGAAAACAGTTTCGCCGACTATGTCGTCGATTTCGTCAAGAGTGAAGTGAGGTGCCCTGCCGCGATGTCCAAGATACTGGCTGGAAAAACAGAAAACGGCATTGTGGGCGCATTTAAGAATTTCGTGTTGCTGAGCAACTGTTAATGTGACCATAGAAACGATAGTTTATTGTAAACGTTAAACGAATCACGTGATAGTCCACCGTGGTCTTTTCGGACTCGGTTGGCGTCACTCAAACCGCTGTTGCAGGTTTTGAGCTACTCTCAGTAAATTAAAATTGATTTTAATTACCTGTCAGGCACGTTGACCTGACATTTCTTCTCCTCAGAAGATTTTATCCCACAAAAATCGAGCCTGAATCGAATCATCTAGGTGAAGTTTTCTGAAACTTGCATTGCAAAATCTATTTTCGCATGATAGAGATTGTCGTGTTCTGCACCAAGACTCAGGAAGAAATGATTTCTTTCGGTTCCGTCCCTCATGATTGAGACCTCCTCAAAATGAAGATCAATTGCAACAAGCCAGTATTTAATGGTGGTTGCTGAACACCGAATACCGACGTACACCGCGTAATACTCTTTGAATCTCATCTTTCTGAACCAGGATTCAAGTTCATCTCTTTTTCTGCGCAGTTTCTCTTCTATCCTTTTTGATTTTGCCTTCCCGGAGTTTTCCAGGCAATAATCAAGATCCTTGATGTAGTTTTCCAGAAGAAAACCGCTATCCATCGTGATATCACATATTATTTCATCCGGGAATAGTTCTGACATTGCCTTTCTGGCAACAGCTTCGCACTTCTCTTCCACGGTCATCGAGGTGTCCAGCCATGACGGATCGTTGTCATAGACATTGGGGGCGTCCAGATGGCAGCGCTCGTGATATCTTTTGCGCTGGTCTACCGTAAGATCGGATTCCTCAAGCTGTCCGATTATTTCGTCTGGATTGAGGATGCAGATGCTGCCGCTCCATTCTGAGATTACAGCAACCACATATGCTTTCCCATCCGCTACTACACTTTTTACGCGGGCAATATACTCCTCAGGCGCAATCTCGTCAGGATTGAACTCGCAGTGGCCGAACATCTCCATCAGATGGACGCCCGGCTGGTTAGTAATAATCCTTACAATGTCGTTTTTCTTGTATGCCATGTTTTATTTGTTATGTTGTTTTAATACAGAATTAGCTACTACATCAATACATGTTTATATACTCGACATTGCGCGAATTCTTTCAACTGAGTTAATAGTATAATTTATTAGACTTTTCTTGCTATTAAAGTGTACTTTTTTTATTTTTGTGGCAGAAAGTATAATATATTAGCCTATGACTCTTGCTATAACTCTTGCTGCCCGCCGCAAAACCCTCGGCATCTCCCAGAATGATCTGTCGGAGATGTCTGGCGTGTCACTAGCTACCATTAAAAACATAGAACGGGGAAAAGGAAATCCATCTTTCGAGACGGTTAACAAGATCCTTTCGATCCTGGGCATGGAAATGCTTTTCAAAGTACGTAGTCCATTTGATAACCGGTAACAGAATGAATCATGAGACAGCTAGGTGTATACAATAATGATATGATGGCCGGAATACTAACCGAACAGAACCCAGGCAAGGGCTATGTGTTTACGTACGACCAGGCCTATCTCGATTCGGGCGGAAACCCGGTCTCAGTAACGCTTCCGCTCCGGCAGGCCTCCTATGAGTCGGAAAACATGTTTCCTTTTTTTGTCAACCTGTTGCCGGAAGGCGCTAACAGGACCGTCATATGCAGAAATTACAGAATCGATGAGGATGATTTCTTCGGCATTCTGACTGTCATGTCGGGTCAGGATTTTATAGGCGCCGTTAATGTTAAAGAGTTATGATAGAGATGCAAGCATATAGTCCGCACGTCCTGAAAACTTTGTTTTTCGGGAAGCAAGTGTCGCCATATCTGGATTTCAGTATAAAAGGGCTGAAGAAATCTGACGAGGCAGTTTCTGCCGTCGAACGTATTTCCGTTTCGGGTGTCCAGGAAAAATTCCCGGCCGTCATTGACGGCGGTAAGATCCGCCTTTCCCGGGAAGGGGAGCGCTCAACGCACATCTTGAAACCGGCTCCTTGGGATGAGACCATCGCAACGCGTCGGCACATCCCTGCAAACGAGCATCTGACTATGCAGATAGCCGCTCAGGTATATGGCATCCAGACGGCAGCCAACGGCCTTTGCGTATCGTCGGACGGTCAGCTTGTGTATATCACACGCCGTTTTGATATCCTTGAGGATGGAACTAAGACAGAGATGGAGGATTTCGCTTCAGTCTGCGGCCGCAACGAACAGACCGACGGAATCCATTTCAAGTACAGTGGAACCTATGAAGACATTGCCCGTGGACTCCGGCAGTATGTTTCCGGCTGGATGGTGGATATGGAACGGTTCTTTGACCTGGTGGTATTCAACTACATCTATGGGAACGGAGACGACCACCTCAAGAATTTCTCTCTGATCCGTCATGGAGAGGACTATAGGCTGGCTCCGGCCTATGACCTGCTGAACACTAGTCTGCATGTGCTGGGAGACGACTTTGGTCTGGATGGCGGTCTGTCGACGAATCTTACTCGCAGCGACGAGTACGACCGTACCGGGCATCCATGCAGAGTGGATTTCGAACAGTTTGCATCTCTGATAGGGATTGTCCCCGTCCGTGCTGCCAGATTGCTGGACCGGTATATGGCCGTTCCTGAGGCTACGCTGTCCTTGCTTCAAGATTCTTTCCTTCCCGAGAAGATGAGGCGTTCATATCTGCGTATCGTAAAAGAAAGGGTAGCAAGGTTTAGCCGGAATTAACTATTCAATAGAGCGTCGATGTTTTTGTCGCGCATTACCTGAAAGAATCTGCGTGGATTCAGGTATATGTATTAAAAGCGAAAGAAAACGGTATATGTTTATGCGCCTCCAGATGATTCAAAAGCCCCCTGTTGTCTTTACTCTGTACGACCCGGCAAAGGTCATAAGTCAAACAGAACTCAATGTGAAACATAGCGCGCGCAGGGCGGAAACAATCACCCGTCTCTGGCTCAGCTATGTCTGGACGGTGCTGGACGATGCGGAGCCTTGCATGGAGGCCAATGAAGGTGCATTCGCAACCCTGTCTCTGGCGAGCCGCTACAAAAGCCTCTCGGGAATGGAGGTGCGCAATATCAGGCGGACTACAGGGGAGTGCTATGAACTGAAGCGGGGTTCCGCCCGCCTCTGGCTGACCGAAACGGAAGCCGGTGACGTCTTCCTCAGTTTCTTCCAGCCGCAACAGAACCCTTGCATCCGCGAAGACAGCACCATCGACCTGACATACTTCGGCAGCGATACTGCCGCATATTTCATCGCCACAGTCTTTGAATCGTATGAATATATCGTAAATGAATACTGCCGGCAGGATTGGCTTTACTGACACTAAAAAGGCCGCCCGGGAACGAGCGACCTATGAGCAGAAGGTGAAAGAGAAGGCCTAAGCCGTCATTTCACGGAAATACTCCCAGATGAAGACCATGGACATGGTGTCCAGCTCGCAGTAGCGGAGCAGGGCCTTGGCCAGGGCATCGGTGCATACCTCATCGCTGAACTGAAGCTTTGTATAGGCTGCCAGTGCGGCTCCGCCGTTGGCGATCGACTCGTCCGCCATCTGGCGCTCTGTATCGAAATGCTCCAGTTCTTCAGGAGTTACTTCCAGGAAGGACGCAATGGTGTCCAGATGTTTGTAAGGATTCTCCACAGATCCGTCTTGTGCGTAAGTAATCCATGCCTTCGCAGAAGCGGCGTCGAAGTTACAGCTGGGAATCTCGCTGCCGTAGATGGGCCTCTCGTATTTGGCTTGAATGGCCTTGCTGGAATTGAGGATGGCAGGGAGTACAACCTTGATTGAATTGCTGCCTTTCATGCTGGGATGATAGTAGTATCTTCTAACCATTACCAATAAATCCACCATATCTCGGGAACCGGCAACTTCGGTATTTCCGTCCTTGTAGTGAGTTATGCTGTCGATGAAAGACATCAGTGCCTGCTTGTCGGGCTCTGAACTGGCATCCAGCTGCTCATGGATTGCTCTCAGAATCGAGTTTTCGTGGGCGGCATAACGGAAGATGGTGCCATTGTCTCCTTCAAGCTGGCGCTTCAACTCCCTCACAAATTCAAAGTTAGGGAAATGGTGTTTGGCGGTGTTGAGGTATTGACCGGCATGACGTATGGTGCCGTCTTTCTCGATGATGTGGTGAGAGAACTGAAAGGCAACCTGCTCATAGGGACGCATCTCAGCATAGAAAGGCAGGGCAACTACAGTGGTTTCGAAATCTATCATGTGCAGCGGGAACTTCCAGTTCGCCATTTCGGCTTTTAGCCCTGGTATGTCTACATAGACACCGTTGTGCAGGTTCGGCTTGAAGCGGGAAAGCATACTTTGATTGCCGGTCGTGAGCCCGATCTGGAGGAGTCTCCTGTCCGAAGGAAGAAGCCCGGCACTGCCGGTTCTGGAGGCGGGAATATCACCTGTAGTAATATCTGACATGAATATCTTCCCCTTTTCCAACAGCTCTTTTTTCAAAGACCTGGCTCCCATAAGGCCACACCAAAGGTCTCCTGCAGAAGGACGGCAGAAATCCGCATCCTTGAAGTCGGCCATCTTTTTCCAGCATTCGCGTTTGCCGTCCAGCATGCCAGGCGTTTTCTCGTTGGAATAGAATGGACATTTGAAGCAACGCTCGCTGACAGGAAGGAATTCGTGCTTGTGCTCGACATAGATGTCGGACATCTTGTCGACGAAATCTGTGAACTTGCATCCCATAAGTTCCATCTGTTCTGCTGTGTTTCCCTCAATTATGCGAGAACAGAGATTGTCCACGTCGAAGGGTTTAAGAACGTGCGTGAAATTGCGAAGCTTTTCAGCTCCGGCTTCGCGGACTATGGATACGCGGTCCCCATCTTTAACTACGCGGAAGTACTGGTTGATACCGTCTGCATCTGACAAAATGGTTTTGTCCGGCATCATCAGGAATGCCTTAACGGTAATCCCGGGCCCCAGTGCCTTCTGAATGACGTATTTCTGGAAAGCAACGTCATACACATATTCCAAGATACCGGGATCTACCTTGTTGGGATTTCGTTTCATTACGAAACTGTCCTTCGACGGGTCCCATGACTTTGCTTTGACCTCGATCAAGTTAATCTGGTCGCCCTTCTTCTCTATGATATCGGCGCGGATGAAACAGTTTTTCCATCTGAAGGCTGCTTCTGCGATATTCACCTCGTCGCGCTTGAGCAGGTCGGTTGTAATCTCCTTAGACTTGTCATAGTCCAGAACTCGGATATCAGCATCCGCGTGGACATCATAGTACACTTTGGCCAGATCGCCGACCTGATTACCACCTTCTGCAAGAGCTTGGAGGAAATCGTCTTCATTCATCTGGTTGGCGTAATGCTCCCTGTCGTAGTAGTAAAACAACGATGCAGGGCAGAACAGGGCCTGCTTGAAGGCGGATTTAGTAAAAAGCTTCATGTATTATAGGATATTGTTTCCTTATAGTTATTTCTGTCTGGCTTCGTCAAACTTGGCTTTCATTGTAGGATTACCTCTGGTGAGCTTCTTTATGGTGAGGTTGTCTGCCTTTTCGTTGGCCAGGCGTAGATTATTCTCCGAACCTAGGAGGGCTTCCCGTATTTTCTGAAGTTGTGCAATCGACTTGTCAATTCCGTCGATGGCGTTCTTGAACTTTTCGCTTGCAAGGCGATAGTTCTTTCCAAATGCTTCCTTGAAGGCTTCGAGCTGGCTTTCGAAGTTGGTTACGTCGATACTCTGGCTGCGGGCGATAGCAAGCTGGCGCTTATAATCTATCGATTTCCTTGAGGTGTTCACCAACAAGGTGATGATGGCCTTGAAGAATTGTGGGCGAATGACGTACATCTTGGGGTAGCGGTGGGATACATCCACGATGCCGCTATTATACAGCTCGCTTTCCGGCTCCAGCAAAGACACAAGAACTGCGTATTCGCAACCCTTTGCATTACGGTCCGCATCGAGTTTCTTAAAAAAGTCCTCGTTCTTGTGCTTGGTTGCAGTTTCATCCATTTCGTTCTTCATCTCGAACATAATGGATACGTACTCAGTTCCATCTTCATAGTCACGGAAAATGAAATCTCCCTTACTGCCGCCTGATGCGTCATTATCCTTCTCGAAGTATGCATTAGGCAGTAATACCCTCATCTCGCTTTCAAAAATGGTACTGCAGTGCGCTTCCAGGCTCTCACCAACCATCTTGGTAGACAAACGGGTCTTGAAATCCTTTAGACGCTCGACCTCTTCTTCGGCCAGACGCAAACGGGAATCGGCTTCAGATTGAACCAATTGTAACTTTCCCTCGTACTCTGACTGAATGTTCTTTTCGCGGAGTTCTGCTTCAGATGCTGCCAGTTTGGCCTGATTGAGGAGCTCGGCGATTTCCGCATCCTTGGCCTGAGCTGCTTCTTTGGCCATCTGCTGTTCCTTCATCACGGCTATTTTCAGATTCTGGGCATCTTGTTTAATTGTTGCTTTAAGTGCATCAATCTCTCTGACTTTATCATTCACGGCAGCATCTATCTCCAACTGTTTTTTCTCTTCCATTGCGGTTATCTGCTGCTTGAGGCGTTCTATCTCGCTGTCCTTTTCTCCAATTGCCTGGTCCTTTTCCGACAACTCCTCTTTATGTGCTTGAAATGTAAGTGCATCGCGCGCACTCTGTTCAGCCTCATGCTGCTTGTTGAGTTCAGCGATACGGCGATTGACTTCGGCATCAAATTCTGCGCCTTTTACCTGGTTGACGATGAATGCGTAATCGGCTTCATCCACGGAAAAGACATTTCCACACTTAGGACATCTGAGTTCTTTCATAATAATCTTAGTTAAAGGAATTGTTAGTTAGAACGATACTAATATACATTAAAAAAGGGAAATAATATGCATGCTTTTACTAGTGTATACTCCTGCAACTTCTTTTTCTTACCCGCCATAAACAATAAAACACCGGACCGGTTAAGGTCCGATGGTTTGATTCGGAATGCCTATGCGACAATGCCCTACTGTGAGAGGAATCTGCTGCCCAGAGCTCTCTTGAGAGCCTTGCGGGCTTTGTTTTACAAAATATACTCTTCAACCAGTTTCTTTTTCATTTCAGCTGCCATGCGGTTGAAGCCGGCATCCATGATTATTTGCCAGGTTTTCGCTTTGGCGTAATGACATTCTTATCATCTATAGCAAAGTTTATATTAATTACTAATATCGAGGATAAACTAAACTTTACTATATGTAATACGATGCATTTTTCTGACCTTGTCTGAAATATATCAGAATGTCTGGAGTATATATAGAAAACACCAGACATATGACAGACACAAGAACAACTCTCCAGGCCGTTATCGACCAGACCGTTTCGGCCGACCTCAATCCCCTCAGGAACTTTCTCTTCTCCAACCCTTCAGAACCTCTGATAGCGACCGGCTCGGGCGGAGCCGAGACTTCCGGCGAATTCGCAGCGCTGCTCTACGGGGCCTGCGGCGGGGTGGCGACCAGTGTCACACCATACACGTTCAACTCGTATAGCGATGAAGCTCTGAAGACAGCCAAGATCCTGCTGGTCAGCAAGGGTGGCCATAACAACGACATCGTTTTCGCCACAAAGCGCGCCCTGGCGGTCAATCCCGGCAGGACGGCAGCCGTCAACTTCTCGGACTCGGACCGTAACGAGGCCAGAAAGGTGTTCCAGAAAGCAGGCTCGGACAAGTGTTTCGTCATTCCGATGAAGGATGTCCACGACGGATTCGTGTCGACCGGCACATCCTTGTCATACTTCGCCATCTTCACGAAGATCTTCCAGCCCGATGTCGATCTTGAGAAGTACAGGACCATTCCCGAGAACCCGTTCACCCTCTGCCGCAACGACGGTACTCCTCTCACAGCAGCCGACTTCAGTCCAGTAAGGAGCTACATTATCCTCCAAGGTAGCTGGGGCCGCCCGGTGGCGAACAACCTCGAAGGTAAGCTGGTCGAGTGCGGACTAGCCTCTGCCGGTGTCTATGACTACCGGAATTACTGTCACGGCCGCTTCATCTTCACCTCCAATCACCTTGAGGACTCTGTGGTCATACTCCTCGTATCACCCCGCGAGCGTGACATCGTTAAACGTACCAGAGATTTCCTGCCTATGGCCACCCGTCTCGTCATCATCGAGACTGAGCACGACGCACCTGAAGCTTCGCTGGACCTGCTCATCCGTTCTACGGAGTTCTACCACGAAATCTGCAGCGCCTGCGGAGTCGACCCGGAGAGCCCGAAGAATCCCGGCCGGATCGACAAGAGAAAACCCATCTGGGTTCCTTTCATGGCGGAACTGAAAAAACAGGGCCCCCTCACTTTGGCCGACATAATGAAATCTCCGGTCATAGAGGGTACCGATGAGTGCCCCTGGTGCAGGGCCATTATGAGAGATGCTGCAGAGTTGTTGCCCGATGATGTCCTTGACGGCATGGGCGCAAAGCTCTACGTTGCTGACTGGGATCTGGACCGAATCTCCCTGACAAAAGAGCCGACGGTCGATGACGACGATTGCTTCGATAACTATTCAATCCGGACGTGGAACATCTCCCGCAAGGGCGTGATTGACTGGACTCTCTTCAAGACTGTCACAAATCCGGACGGCAGTGCCCATGGAGAGGAACTGTGCTCCGGGAGTACGGATTGCACAAAGTGATTTGCATTGTTTTAGAAAAACTAGTATATTGTTAAATATAAAGAAACATGGCATACAAAATATAGCTGCACGCAAACAGAAGAATGCGGACATCTTCCGCGAGACTACAAAGTATATCAAGGCTGGTGGTTATACCACACTTTCAGGTAAAAAGATACAGTTTGACTATTCCAGGATGCTCCAGATGGGGAAATGTTTCCATCAAGAGCTTCCTGCCGTTTCAGCCCCTGATGTCCCGGGGAAAACCAAGGTGATAGTCGAATGTAATGATTGTCTTGTCGCCGCCGAACGCCTGGTGAAAGAAGGTTACAGTCCTGTTCTTCTCAACTTTGCCAACGCCGGCCATCCCGGAGGTGGTGTTGAGACCGGAGCCAGGGCACAGGAGGAAACAATCTGCCGCAGAAGTACACTGACGCGATCCATCTATACGTTCGACCCCAAGTATGCCGCCAAATATGGTTATGCATTGCAGGAGGGAGACCAGTATCCCATCGTATACGATTTCTGTGCGGTATATTCTCCCAATGTCACGGTGTTTAGAGAAGGGCTTGACTGCCTCTTGATGGAGAATCCGTATGACGTTGCGGTAGTTTCATGCGCTGCGCTGAACCTGAATGGGAAGTATGCCATCAAACTGACGCCGGATGGCCATATGCCAAAGGCGGCTGTTGATATAACCAGAAACAAGATTCGGACTGTTTTCCGTATAGGCCTTACCTATGGCCATGATGCCCTGGTCCTCGGCGCTTTCGGTTGCGGAGCGTTCAAGAATCCTCCGGCAGAGATTGCCGGGCTCTTCCACGAAGTGATGGAGGAGCCTGAGTTCAAAGACAAATACCGGCTCATCACGTTCTCTATCATCGAGGATCACAACTCCAATAACAGGAACTTGAGGGCCTTTGAGGAAGAGTTCAGACTTTCCCCTATGAAAACAAAGAGGAATCGAATGGCTCTTTGTTCGGATTATCAGCAAAAAGGAGGCGTATGCCTACTTGCTAGTTACGCCTTTCTCTTAGAATTTAGTGGTGTCTTTCAGAAATCTAGATCTTTTTCAACTGTATATGATGTGCTGTCTAGATATACTGACTTTCACAACACGTTAGAGCCAGGTTTACGATTAACGACTGCTGAGATTATCTCTAACAAGTTCTACTTCGAATCTGTAATATGCAAAATGATTAACGACTATTGTCTGTCTCATGGCGATATTGCTGGATATGAGCAGATTGCTTGTTTTCATGACTATCTCTCAAGACAAGGTGATATTTCGGGAATAGAATTGATTAAGTTTATGCCGCCATCTGGAGAGGACCGCTCACAGCCTATTAAGCAAGCCTATGACGAGATTTCTTGTTTTCTTACGCAAGAGGACGATATGTATGACTATGCTGCCTTAATCTTATATATTACTGCTTACGGTGCACATACAGTATTCCTCGGCTATGATAGTGCATTTTATATACGAGATAGTAATCTCACTACAGTTTCAGACGGGCCAGTTTCCTTTGGCTTTAAGTTTGGTAAAAGTGCACAGATTACGGAATATATGCTTTTTAAAATTTCTACAGAAGTTTAATTATTAGTTAACAAATGGGGGAATCCTGTTTTATTATGATTAAATTTGATAATAATTCAGGGCATTCATAACGAACTAGTTGGTCTGGACTTAGATGCAGTTCTTGTATACAGTACATCTATGGGTGCGAAAGGTTTTATTGTTTGATCGGTAATAATAACCAAAGAATTTTGATATCATGGCAGATGTTTATCTTCACAAAATTGGGACTGCCTCAAGTGAAATGGAAGCAGCAGCCTCATTGAGGCAACTCTTGGACATTGAACTGGCAGATATAAAAGGCCGCGTTTGGATTGTCCCCAGTATAGACATTCATCCTGCGACTGGAAGACATGATGTCGATCTGATCATGATTGGTTATTTGAAGGACTATTATATCGACGATATTGCAGGGAAGTGCAATATTGATATAAAGTCCTTTTTTGCGACTATTGAGATAAAATCCCATTCTGGTGTAGGGCTTAAAAGGAGTGGCACGCATCTGTTAGTTAAGTATCCCGATGGATATGAGGACGTCACGATGCAAAGTAATGACCAGAACTCTTCGATTAGGCGTTTCTTATCAGGACCTCTTCAGCAGGAGTCTATTCGGGTTCCTTTTATTTCAAACTTAATATGGCTGACAGGGACTGATAGTAATGATTTTAACGAAGAGATAGGATTAGTCGACAGCAATATTTTGGTGAGCGATTCTACTGCCAAAGATTTTTTTGTAGCAATTGGACGACAGTACTCTTTAGTTGATAATGGCTTTGTAAACGCCTTTGGAAAGTTTGGAACAGAAGAAGCTATCGAGTATACTGCCAATATCTTTTGTGCAAAGAGTAACGGCGCAGACACGATGACTCTTCGTCGTATTAATATCCTAAATACTAATAACAATGCTCTTTTAGATCTAGAAAAGGATTGCTCATCTGTTATAATATTATCCGGTCATGCCGGTACAGGAAAAACTGTTATGCTGATGCAGGGAGCAATTAATATGACGAAGAAAGGCTATAAGTGTTTATTCTTGACTTATAACAGAGCACTAATAGCCGATCTTAAACATACAATGCGCTTCTTCGGTAATAGCCTACCCGTGTTCGAGATAGATTCGATGAGTTCATTCATGATCAGCCTTATGCGTAAGGCGGGTATATGGAAGAATTCATTTGACATCAAATCTGATTTTGACCAATCCTTATCAGTCTTGATGAAAGTCAAAGACTCAAAAGATGTTGCGCCAGCATATGATTATATCTTCGTTGACGAAGCGCAGGACTGGAAGACCAATGAGGCGGAGATACTCAAGTACTATTACAGATACAACCACATCGTTATTGCTGATGGGATTGATCAGTTCATGAAAACCAGCGAGCATACATATTGGGGGCCAATAGCTCTTCCTAAATTAAAGCAATGTCTTCGCCAGAGATCGAATCTTGTTTCGTTCGCTAAGATTTTTGCCAGTAAATTAGGCGTGTATTGGGATGTGGACTCTACCCGTTCTCTGCCTGGCGGGAATGTTATTATTACAAATGCATATAATCAAAACCTTCATGAACGTCTTTTTAATGAGGCTGTTCAACACGGTTGCTCTGCATATGATTTAATGTTGCTTGCTCCAAATAGCCTAACAAAGTCTGGCCATTTTGACTTGATAGATGCGTATAATGCGCAAGGCATCCATTTGTTTGATGGTGTGGACCCTGCCAACAGAGATAGCTTGTACTCTGATGTTAATTACAAGAATAAGGAATGCCGTGTATATACTTACGAGTCTTGCCGAGGGTTAGAGGCCTGGATAACTGTTTGCCTGCGTTTTGATGAGTTGTTTACAGAGCCTCATCCTCACGATTATCACGAGATTCCTTTTTCTCCCGCAAGACAGTATATGTTGTCGTTATGGTCGTTAATACCTTTAACACGAGCCGTCGATACTCTTGTTCTAGGAGTCCAAAAAGGTTCAACAATTGACAGTATTCTCAAGGAGATTGCCCGCGAGAATCCTGACTTTGTTACTATTGAGGAACAATAGGAGGAAAAGAATGTTTGATACTGTCAATAAGTATTGCGAGTGGAACAGCGCACTATGGCGTTATTTTTTCCCAACAAAGGAGGAAAATGCTATATTGTATATAGATGAAACTGTTTTAACTCAAGTCACGGAACTCTATCGCATTAAACGCGAAGAAGGCCAAGATTTGGTTCACCAGTTTTTGTCATGTACTCTCCTTGGTGCCGATGACTTCCAACGTTTTAAACTTTACTGGGAAGATCGCACGGGCGATAGGAAAACACGTATACCATCTGCAAGGACTTGGGATAGTCTGGTTGAACGGTTGATACCTTTGAAAGCGGATGGTTATCCGGCATACTTTGCAATGTTGTGTGCGATAATGCTGTTAGCAAGTCTTCAGGGGGCCAATCATCCTCAGATTAAAGAGAAGGCTAGAGAGTATTTAGGGAACGATTACTCCTCCAGCCCCGGAAGGTTGATAGATCCTCTCTTGCAACAGTTACATACAGATCATCCATGCTTTAATCCAGACCGAATGATTTGTGGCAGCCAAAGACATATGAGCCGCATTAAGTATCATTTGGTGCTTAAAAAATCTATGAGGGAGGATTTCGTTGATTTCCTTGAAGTCAACAATCTTCATTGGCAGTATGAGTCCTATTCCTTTTTTGTAAACAACATCTTAATCCCTGCGCTTGAAAAGGCTGGGAAGAATGATCTTACTCGGATTATCATCAAAGAAGAGAATATACCTTATGTTAAAAACATTCTTCGAGGCAAATTAAACTTCGGAAAGAAGTTCTCTAAATGTGGTAACGACATTCAGGATAAAATTGCCAAATGGGGATATGAGTTATACTTTGATTTTGACGGGTCACATTCTTTCTCTGTTTTCTGCGAGTATTATAACCTTCCTTTTAATTTGGCTCTAAAGCAGGGCGCCTTTGAAATATCCGAAGAGCCGTCATCCTTAGATTATGTTGCAGAGAATGTCCCATTGGCGGCATTGTCTTCAAAACAACTTCGTTATGAGGGCAATAAGTATACGATTAGCAATGTGGGTGATGGTACTGCAGAATATGGTTCACGGTTTTATTTTGAACGCATTTCAGACGACATATATCGACAGGTAGAAGCACCCGTATGTGGGAAGGACTATTATGTTTTTATCAAGAAAACAGCACGATTAAAGACGTTTGAACAAGAGTGGCGTCTTTCTGATATTCTAGAGCAAGAATACAATGTGTATTCCGTGCAATCATTTTCCGCGCCCACGACGGAGCGACGGAATCGTGTAAAAGCTGACGACACATTCCAACTTAACGAACTTGGGTCTTGGTTTAGCGTGGCTCTTTCTGAAGGACAGTGCGTTTTTTGGCGTCCCAATCAGCTCGGGCAGGATTTCAAACGCCTGGATGGTCTAATCAAAGGGGTGAATAATAAGTACTATTTCAGGCTTCCGCCTACCGCATCACAACATTTGAGCGGAGATCTTATTATTCGAGAAGGTGAAAAGGATGTGGTATCCGAACAGGTATCCTGTGATTTCGAGTGGGGTGGGCTCCAAACGAATTATCGCATGAATGGATGGGGCGAAATAACAAATTCCCCTGTCGATGATAAAAGCGTTAAGAATATTGTCACCGGGAAGCAGCATCTCCAAAACAATTTGGGGAGCAAAACTATTGGCTCTGATATTCTGATACAGATTCTATATGACCTTGCAGACTCTTCCGGGTGTGTCTCTGGTAGAAAGATGCGTGCAGCCATTGAGTTTGCGTTGCCCTTTTTTGGAATTGTCCCTACAGAGTCAAATCGAAAATCTGTTATCTATGCATTACGTCGGCTAGGGTATATCATGGCCTATTATGACATTGATCGCAAAGAGTATATTAATCAGCTGGTTTCCAAATATGTGGAAAGGAGTAATTATAGCATTCTTCAGTTTGCAAATGCTTATGTGGCCAAGGGTGTTTATAGTCAGTCTGACATTGATTCCTTATTAGATAATATCAGTCCTAGTAGCATTTATCGAAAGCGGCCATATGATAATGGGGCATTAATTACCAGACCAGAATATGCTTGTTTACCCGACGTTGTATTGTTTGAGGGTGAGCCCATTGAACAATGGCCGGTATTAGATTATCCAGTGGCGGATTACCTAATCTCGAATATGGAGAACATGAAGGGCTTTGCACTAAAGTTCGGGATTAATAATGGTGGGGAATCATTATTCTCAGTTCCTTCACGCACAGTCCCTTGTATGGTTAAAGATAACAAAGGGAATGAGGTTTTGTGCACTAAAGATAAGAGTGGAAAGTATGTTACACATAAGTATTACGAAGTAGAGGGAAAACTAAGGCCAATTCCTAAACACTTAGCTCGTGCTTTCTGTCAGAATTCCAAGAATACCCCTATTTGTTTGTTGGAGTATTCCAACGCATTAAGGGGCCTGAATTTGGCGAAGATATCTTTTGTGTCTGGGATGGGGCTGCCAGCGGTTCTCGATGTGGCACTCTGTGATCTGTCATTAGGAATGCCCAGTATAGAAAGGGTATTTATTGTCCATCAAGAGCAAACTATAGGACTCCCCAGTAATGCTCATGATCCTACTATAGAGAAAAAGAACTATGCCACCACAGCGACATCGCAGAATTATCAATACTTGCACGGGGCTATTTCAAAAGTATCGGGAAGGATAGTTTCCGATTTGGTCTCAAACGAATCCATCGTTTTCTCATATCAAGTGCACAATTGGTATAAAATGAAATACACCAGGAATTATGATGGTAGAGTTGGCTTACTGTCGCTATTCTACGGATCTGACCTATTGGCATTTGCTATCGGTAATCATGTTTATTATAAGGCTTCGCCGGCTTCAGTCTTTTACCGTCTAGAAGGAAGCAATCTCAATGAGGTATTTTCCAGTATTATTTGCAATACAGTCAACCTCGATAAGAACAACCTTGATAAGATGGAAAAATACGTCAAAGATATTCCGGTTCATCCCCAAGGAGACAAGACCCAAACAATTCCTGTAATTGTAAAACAATTTAAACGATAAATATGGCACAATACGAGCAGCTTTTGTCTAAGGATCCTATTGGCGCTTTCGACAAAATCAAAGAAGACTATCTGCGGTATTTTGAGACGATGTACCGTTTCAAAGATCAGAGCATCGATAAGAAAAAGAATGCTGAAATCCGCAAATCCGACAACCTTGCAAAAGAGCCCTATTGCGAGCTTTTGCCGAAGTATCAGTCAGAGAGTTGCGATCTTGCATCCCTGTGTAAGCCAGCTACAGGTGATTATTATACAAAGCATAATGGGTTAAAACCCTTGCCAGATGGGTACGCATCCTTTATTACAAACGGCTTAATGAACTACATTCCGTACAAGCATCAGTTCGAGATGCTCTGCAAGGGATACGGTGAAGGAAAGAATGTCTTGATCACATCTGGAACCGGCTCTGGAAAAACCGAATCCTTCTTGTTGCCTCTGTTTGCAGAATTATTATATGAGGCTAATAACAAGTGGTCAGCTCCCGCTGTCGGGTACAATCCTACTTGGTGGCAGACTGTTGACCAGGAAGGAGTTTATGTGCCGTGCCAACGAAATGGCGAAACTCGTCTGGCCGCCATGAGAGCACTCCTACTTTATCCGATGAATGCCCTTGTTGCAGATCAGGTCGCCAGATTAAGAAAGGCGTTGGACTCTCCGGCCGTGAGGGCTTTTCTCGACAAGGATTGTAATGGGAATCGTATTTTTTTCGGAAGCTATAATAGCGAGACTCCGAACAAATACAAGGCGGTTGCCCGATTGGCAGCATCATTTGACCAAGCTCAAGTCTTGTCCAAAGCAGCATCAAATGGGGAATGCGAGCCCGATGATGTTTATGTATCTTCCCGCCTATCTGATCAGGAATTCACAGGGGAAATGCTGGTTCGAGAGGATATGCATAAGGCATGTCCGGACATCTTCATTACAAACATTAGTATGTTGAGCATAATGCTAATGCGTTTTGAAGAGCAGGATATGTTGGACCAGACTAGGAATTATTATCAAAATCATCCCGATGCTGTTTTCCATTTAATCGTGGATGAATTGCACTTACATCGAGGAACAGCTGGAGCTGAAGTATCCTATCTCTTAAGAATGTTCTTAGATCGCATCGGTGTTTCTCCCATGAAGAATGGGAAAGCGAATCCACAATTACGCGTGTATGCATCCAGTGCCTCTTTGGGCCTTGGCGCCCAACAGTATCTTGCTGATTTTTTTGGCATATCAGATCCACAAAAGCCTTTTGCGATTCAGCAAGGATATGATTTAAGTATTCCGTCAGCAAAGCAGGCCACGCTTGACTATTCTGTTTTCGACACTTTCTGCAAGAATAACACTTTCGGAAAGTTTTATTACGAACAGAGTGCGGCTGAGAAGGTAAGCACGGAGAGCCTCTTCCTTAACAAGGCGGGATACTCGAAAACGTTCGACCAGTTTGTTGACGAGTATTCACCCCAAATCTACGAGGACCTTCGAAAGTTTGTCTCGCCAGCCTGCACTACATTCGCTTTATCAGATTTACAAAAACTACCAGGTGCCCCATCCGATGATGCGATCAGAGGTTTTTTTATCTTCAGAGGAGCTGTTAATCACGGGTATCTTCCTAGTATAAGATTTCATCAATTCTACCGATACATTGATGGCCTCTGGGGTGAGCTACTACCGGATAAGAATTCAATGGGGCCTATAGGCGAAGTATTGTTTCATCCCGAAGAGGTGTCTTCTAACGGAAAACATAGGGTTCTTGAATTATTAAGATGCGAGTGTTGTGGCGAATTGTTTATTGGTGGTAATAGGGCCGATAGCGTTTCAAGAGGTAAAGTGGGCCTGTCTCTTAATAGCCCTCAGCTTGACAAGATTCCCAATATGCAAGCGACACCTATGGTTCAAAGAAAGACTCTTGATGAATATGCCTTATTCTGGCCAAGTAAAGCTCGCTCACTCAATGGATGGTATAGTAGCGAACCCGCAACGGGTAAATATGAACGTTTTGGTGTGGTGAATTGTATTGGAGAGAAATCAACTCGAGATAATGGCTCCGATGACAGGCACGGGGCTTGGAAAGAAGGGTTCTTGAATCCATATGATGGTGCTATCACTTTCGCTCTTGGCCCCAAGGTCGCACGCGATGAATACATCCATGGCTATTTATATTGTCCAAGAAACTCTGCTGGAGCAGATGCTACTGATTTAAATACAAGAGTGCTCAAAGCGATTCCTTGTAAGTGCCCCGCATGCGAGAAGGACTACTTAAATCGGAAATATACACAATCACCGATACGCAGTTTTAGAACTGGTATGGGACGAAACAACCAGATATTCGGCAAAGAACTCCTATATCAGCTGGATCCTCACGGCTCTCATCATTCCAAACTAATCGGGTTCTCAGATAGTCGACAAGATGCGGCTGAGCAATCAAAGTTAATTGCGAGAGAGCACTACCGTGATATGTTGCGCCTATGTTTTATCAATTTAATCGCACAAAAATCAAAAGGCGTTGCATCTGCTCAGCTGAATCAATTAAAATCGATGATTGTGCCTGCTGTGCAGGGTGGAGTTCCATCAAGTACCATTATTAGTACCATCAATAACTGGCCTGGCCTTTCAACCTCAGACATCACTTCTCTCTGCGGAATAATATCATCTGGATTACCAGCGAATGTTATTGTTTTAAAGATTAATTCTTATTCTCCAATTATTGATAGCGTTGATCTCAATAGAATGGTGTCCAAGAGCAACAATATGATTGATGGTGAGTTGGTATCAGAGTTGTTGAAACTTGGCATTAATCCGGCCGGATCAGAGTACTCCGACATGTATCCTATAGATGAACAGTATTGGGATAATAATTATGTTTTTACCCCCGGCGGAGAAATGATGAAAAAAGATTCCTTCAATAAGGTAATCAAGATTAATAGGAATGGCCAAAATCAACATGTTGCGTTTGGCGAAGTAGTATACAAGAATATTGAATCTAATATTTTTAATAACTGTTTTGGGCAATATATTAATGTAAACACTGAAGTTGCGGGTTTGGGTTATGTAGCTTCATCAGACATTAGCCAATCGCTGGCAGTTAATCAATTACGTCAACTTATTCAACCATACTTGACGTCTAATAACCTGTCAATAGATGGCGTGATTAACGCTATGATTCGTGTTTATGGTGATGCATACAGATATGATGGTGATTTTGAGGCCAAAGATATGCCTAATTATCCTGTATTCTCAAAGCCACTGAAAAAGGTGGTTCGACATCTGGCCCTTTTGACAGGGAATAATGAGAATACATTAGGAGATGCCGTCTGCAGCGCAATGCGTTCTGTCGCAACCAGTGATAATGGAAAATTGGAACTGAATAAGCCGTTGCGTTTTATTCTTATGCATTCTGGAGACGAATACTATGTTTGCCCTAAGTGCGGCCGTGTTCATCTTCATAGAGGTATCGGCTTTTGCACCAACACCGCATGCCTAAGCGAATTGCCAGTAGCGCCTTCGGGGAAGGTAGATAATTTATGGGCGAGCAACTATATTTCATTTGATGTCAGAATGGAGCCTCACGATCCAAGGCGTTTACATTCTGAAGAACTTACAGGTCAGACGGATGATCAGATGGGACGACTGCTATGCTTCAAGGATATAATGCTGGCAGGAAAGAATCCATTGTCAAATTGCATCGATATGCTAAGCGTAACCACGACAATGGAAGTTGGCGTGGACATTGGCAGTCTTCAGGCCATTTATCAGGGCAATATGCCTCCAACACGTTACAATTATCAGCAGAGAGTTGGTAGAGCGGGTCGTAGAGGTCAGGCCTTCTCCGCCGCCCTAACTTTTTGCCGCGGCAGAAGTCATGACAACTATTACTATTATCAGGCGACTGAAGAAATAACAGGTGGGATCCCTGCATATCCTACTATCTCTGTCAATCCGATCGTAGACGGCGTCCCTAATGCTGTTATACTCAAACGTATTGTGCTCAAGCACATACTAATGGCTATTTCTTCAAGGGAACAAGGCTGGGCGACGAAAACCGGTACTGCGGGGCAGTTAGGGAATACTGGTAATTGGAAAACAGTTGTTCGTCCCCATATTAAGGACTGGATCCAGAACCATCAAAGTGACATTAATGATATTATTCATTATTATACTTCACAGTTTGTTGCGCCAACAGATCAATTGAATTCCGATATCTTGTCATGGATAAATAATGACATACTAGCATTAATGGATAGAGCGATAGACAGTAGTACACAAGATGATAACGCGCAATCCTTTGCTGAAGCAGGACTCTTACCGATGTATGGCTTGCCTTCTTCTATCAGACCCTTATATCATGGCGGATTATCTGTCGGCAAGCCCAATAATGATAGTTATACCGAAATCTATTCTGGAATCATAGACCGCCCCATTGAACAAGCAATAACTGAGTTCGCGCCAGGAGCTATTAAGACTAAGGATGCAGCAGAATACCAGTCTGCCGGTCTCACGATTCCACTAAAGTTTCTTGCTCGCAGAAAAGCATTCAGTGATTTATCGATCAACCCTGAAGAGTTAGACCCTCTCCAACATAGCTACAATCTTAACTTGAATGGCTCGGAGATCGTGTCTGTTGAGCCATATAATCAGAGTTTTATTGACCCGATTAATTTATCGACAGTTCGATTGGTGATTCCAAAGGCATTCAGAACCGACCGGATTATTGGCAACAAGGGAGAATATAACCAGGAAGACGACACAAGGAGCAATTATACGCCGGTGGAGATTTGGGTAGATGCAAAATCCTCTGCGCCAGCGTCCATTACCGGTGGTTCCTTGTTATGGGAGGTATGGAACGGGGATAATAAAAAGGGTGATGTGTGGTATATTAATACCAACAATGGAGAATTCTTTAGAGGAGAACGAGCTATTCGCAAAAATGCCGGATCGTATCTAGTGGAACCTCGTTTCTTCTCACAGCAAATTACCCCGACGAACGAAGCCCAAATTATTGGCTCATCACCCAACTTCATGGTAGAAGGCTGTTATAAGAAGGAATATTGGAGCACGGATAATAATCCTGAGAGAATTGCAATCGGAGCAAAAAAGGTCACAGATATCCTGTGCCTCTCTATGGATGTATCCAAAATCCCTCACGTGATTAATCTAAACTGCCTTACGGGTAATCGCTCCGCAATTGTCGCCGCATTCTACTCAGCTGCCACGTTAATACAAAGGACATTCGCGGATGAAATAGATATCCAACCAGAAGAGATCGAGATAAGTGAGGTTAAAATTGATCCTACGAGTGGAATGCCATCCATATATTTGAATGATAAAGCGGCAAATGGAGCCGGTTTCATTTCGTTACTCTGTAAAACAGATCCAACCACGGGGACGCTCAGATTACAATCTATTATGGAAGACATCGTGTCTCCTAATCCAAAGAGCAAGTTTATCCGTGCAATATTGAGCCATAAAGATGAATGCGCTACCGCATGTCCCAAGTGTTTAGACACTTTCTATAACAGAGGCATTCATCACGTTTTGGATTGGAGATTGGGGATGGATATTATTAAACTGATGGTAGATGGGACATATGATATGGGCTACTCCGATTTATCATCTACTCCTTATGGTGACTTAGCCAAGATTTTGAACGAACTTGGAGAACGTGTTGAACACGCACATCCGGCCGGAAATATCGTATATGCCAAGAATGATTTACATGATTGGCATTCCGGATACTTTACGACTTTGGAACGGGGCGTTTCCCATGTAGAGCACTTAGTCCATCCGTTATGGAATGTGAGTGACCAGGAATCGATTAACGGGTGTAGAGCCCAGAATTCTTTCAAGTTACAGAGAACAGTTAAATCAAATCCTGTTAAATGCACTACAAGCCCTGCGCCTAATGCGACACC
Source organism: Bacteroidales bacterium (assembly GCA_017561885.1). GTDB lineage: Bacteria > Bacteroidota > Bacteroidia > Bacteroidales > UBA932 > Equibacterium. Next base: position 30,662 of record JAFZBF010000052.1, read on the forward strand.
ATCATTTCAAAATGGAGTAAGTCCTACTTCCGCAAATCAACCGTCATCCTCTGCTCCGTTCAGTTCCGGGTCTGGAGGATATGGCTCGTTAGGTTAATCCTGGCAACTATTACAAAATGCACTTATCGTAACGGATAAGTGCATTTTTCAATCTGTCTTTTAGTATTTCTGTCCAGGATGCACTGCAGCATCTTTTTTGTCTGAATCAAACACAATATGCCAGAGTCGATCCTTGACGGCTTTCGAATGATCAAGTTCATTCTCTTTGTCTCTGGAATGGTATTTTGGCCCCTTCATGTGCCAGCGGATTGCTCTGCGCTCTGCTTCTGATAGCTTGAGGCCACAGCTTCTAAGAATCTGGATGGAGCGGACGCTATGCTTGCTGTCCATTTCACACTTTGGGGTATGCTGGTGAATAGAGCGGCCCTTGAACCAGAAACGGTCCGACTTGCATATGTCGTGAAGAAGGGCTCCGATGATGACACTGTCGGCCGGCAGGCCGGCTCCGTGTGTTTTGGCTAGTCTGTATGTGCCAATAGAGTGCTCGGCCAATCCTCCCGGGGTAGTTGTGATGTCCATGGGGCGAGGAAGCACGATAGAAAAACCCGCTGTCGTCCAGATACTGTATCACATTGGCCATACCATCCCTGTTTGTGGAGTTAAGCAGGTCTATGATTTCTGCCCTTTGAGCGACCATTCTTGTTAAAGCCTGATCCTCATGCTCTATTTTCGAATACCATCCGGCTATCTTTTTCCTGGCGACTTGTTCGAATTCCAAGGAATCTTTCCTAGATTGTCCTTCTGCCATAAGCAGATTGAAAATAAGCAGTTACTCAGTTATTATTCTATTCCCAAACTTCAGCATATAGCCCTTGTTAATGTCCACATCATAGTCGGGGAACAACTCACATACTGTTTCTATTGATACGGGAGAATCCATCACAGTAAGGTCAAACTCAAGCAGTGTAAGTCCGTCGTCGCGCCGGCAGACTTCCTTGGGGTTAATTTCTTCTCCGCCATCGAACTCATCTTCATCGCATGGTTCCAAAACTTGAAATTCCGAGTACTCTTCTAAAAATTCATCTAATGTCATAATCTCTGTTTTTGTATAAAGGTAAGAAATAGTTAGGACAATCGCTTTAACCTGGTCCAGTCTACTTATACTTTTTCCCCATCTTGTTGAGGTTCTTCTCGGACTGGAGGGCGGTGTCGTATTCTCTTTTCATCGCAAGGTATTTCTGCTCGCACTTGGTGCTGCAGAAGTTGATGTCCTGCTTGTAGAAGTTCTTTCCGCAGATGGGGCACTGGAGCCCGGTGCCGGCGGGATAGTCGTCGCACCTTTCGACATCCTTGATTACGAATGACATATTGTCGTGCGGGTTCTCTGGGCCTCTTACCCAGGTGACGACAAGTGTTACACACCATACTGCTATGGCAATTGCGAGAATGAAACCAAAAAAGATCTTCAGAAAGAATTTCGTTACCTTGAACATATCTGTAGGGATTGCTGTTATATAACTATATACCGGCTTCTATCAATTTCATTACATCCCTGGCCATCTTGTCGTAATCCAGCGACGGGAGGATGGGATTGCTCACAGCAATTTCAATAGATGTGCTTTCGCTGCTTATGGCAATGATATCTGGTCCGCCCAAAATGCTGCGATTGTAAATCTCGAAGTCTCTGCATTCGAATTCTTCGCATTGCTTGAAATAGTCCATACGCGACATCTCCATCAGCTTCGGGAGTTTCTCGAAAATGCGGAAACGTCTGACGCTGATATAACTCTGAGGTATGTTGAGAGTCTCCGCCGAGCGTGCCACATAGGTCGACTTGTTTTCCAGATAGTAGTTTAGGATAATCTGGTCGCTTGGGGATAGTTTGAGGATGGCCTTCTTGAGACGCGGTATCATCTTCTCGAGCGCACCGGAAGAGGTGTCGCGGGAATCGCCCATTACGGCCGTTTTAAGGTTGTCGATGCTGTCCTGCTTTGAGGCTTCCTTTGATTCTTTCTTTATCTCGTCAACCAGTTCGTTGTGGACGATGTTCGACAGGAATGTAGTGATCTTCACGCCTCTTGACGAATCATATTTGGCATAGGCTTTTTCCAGTGCGGAAAGCACTGCGGCATCGACCACATACTGCTCATCGACGTGTTTGTCGAATCCGCCCAGTTTCGCACGCTGGCGCGCCAGGTGGATGTCGGCGGCTTTTTTCGCCGGTTTGTAGTAAAGCCGACAGAACTCGTTCCAAGCTACTTCAGTCATCATATTAATCGGATAATCTTTTGGTTTCTACTATATATACCTGTTAAGTACACGATTATTACGGCTTGACGGTGATAATCTGTTTCGGTAGTATCAACTCAAGTTAGATAAAATTGAAAAAAGTTGAAATAATCAAGTTGTAATTCGGTATATATAACCGAGAAACAATGACATTGATGCCGAACTTTGAGAAGGAACAAGTGGCTGAGGCTATTGCAGAAATCGTGGCACAGAAGGCTTATGTGCCACTGAGGGAGACGGATTTCCGGGAGGTGTGTCCGAATCCGTATATGATCCACGTCGTGGCCGCTGATTCAGATAGCGCTGTCAGGCAGATTGAGCATGATATCAATGAGCTCGGCCTGAAGAACTGGAGCGGTGTAATTGTGTTCATGCAGGGCTCGTCATTGAGCCTTTCTGATATTGATTGGTTAGACAAAGTAATACCAAGGGCTGCCAGATTCCGAAGAGGTCTTGGCAGCCCTGAGTATGAAGGTGTCGAAGTTTGGATATTCCTGCAGGAAGGATAATCGCTATCTCGCGGCCTTGACTTTATACGTCTTCCCGGCTATGGTCTCCAAATCGTATTCGTAAACTTTCTGGAGCTCGGGCATCGGGGCGTCAAATCCCTCGGCTACGAGGGGAGTGGCGATGTCGGCGCTCTCCATAAGCTTGTTGGGGTTCTCGCCTGTGGCTTCGGTGAGGCCGGTGCCTTTGAGGGGTACGTATGAGCGGATGCGGACCTTGCCGCCGATGAGCGACTTGATGTCAGCCTCAGCGAGTTTTGCGTCTTTCCACTTGATGGCTACTTCGAAGCCTCCGCGGGCCTTGAGGCCTTCCACGCTGCCTTTTGCCCAGGTGTCAGGAAGGGCGGGGAGGAGGTGCAGCGCGCCGTCGTGGCTCTGAAGCAGCATCTCGGCCACACCTGCGGTCAGGCCGAAGTTGCCGTCGATCTGGAACGGTGGATGTGCGTCGAAGAGGTTGGGATAGGTCCTGCCCGATGCTCGGCCCCAGCCTTCGGATGTCTGAAGCGTGAGCATATTGTTTATGATCTTCAGGGCGTGGTTGCCGTCGAGCAGGCGGGCCCAGAGGTTCACCTTCCAGCCGATAGACCAGCCGGTGGCCATGTCGCCGCGGTAAATCAGGCTCTGCTTTGCAGCCTGGAACAACTGCGGATTCTTGTATGGAGACACCTGGTTGCCGGGATAGAGGCCGTAGAGGTGCGACACATGACGGTGTTCGTTCTTCGGGTCGTCGAGGTCCTCGAGCCACTCCTGCAGCTGGCCGTACTTGCCGATCTGCATAGGCGGCATGGCGGCCATTGTCTTCTTGATCCTGTCGATGTATTCAGTCTGTTCGGGATGAACCATCCTGGTGGCCTCGATGGCGTTGGTGAACACGTCGTGGATCAGCTGGATGTCCATAGTACAGCCGGCAACTATCATGCTTCCCCAGCCGGGAGGGCCCTGTTCAGGAGAGGTGGATGGCGCAGTCACGAGCCAGCCGTAAACGGGATGGGGAATCAGATAGTCGAGATAGAAGTCTGCAAGCCCCTTGAATACATCGTAGTTCTCGGCGATGAAGCTCTCGTCGCCGCTGAAGAGGTAGTGCTGCCACAGCTGCTGGCTGAGCCATGCGCCGCCCATGGGCCATACATAGTCTCCGAAGTCAATAGGGCCGGTTACGCGCCAGATGTCGGTGTTGTGGTGCACAACCCATCCGTCGCAGTCATACAGTTTCCTTGCGGTTTCCTGACCGGTGACTGCGAGTTCTTGGACCATCTTGATCATAGGCTCGGAGGTCTCCGTGAGGTTGGTGACTTCAGAAGGCCAGTAGTTCATCTCGGCGTTGATGTTGACAGTGTATTTGCCGTCCCAAGGTGCAAGCAGGCTCTGGTTCCAGATGCCTTGCAGGCCGGCAGCCTGACCGCCGGGCTGAGAAGAGCAGATGAGCAGATACCTGCCGTACTGGAACATCAGGGCTACGAGGGCCTGGTCGTTGCCATCCTTGAAGTTGGTCACGCGGATGTGAGTCTGCTCGTCGGAGCCTTTGCCGAGGTCGAGCTTCACGCGGTCGAACTGCTCTGCGAACAGCTTTTGGCTGGCCTTGTACTCACGCTTGAAGTTCTGCTTCGACGCTTTCTTCATCAGGGCTGCGCTGCGGGCCATCTCGTCGGCGCTTATGTCGTTGTAGTTGACGAAGTTGGTGGCTGCGGTGATGTATATCACAACGCTGTTGGCGTCCTGCACGTCGATGCTGTCGTCATTGACCTTCACCTTTCCGCCCTTGGCTTTCACTCTGGTACGGTTTGCGAAGCGCACCTTGCCGGGCACGCCTTCGTGGGTCGAACCGGTCGCAGTGAGCACAAGGTCCTTGCCTTTGGAGAAAACTTCGTATTCCTTGAATGGAGTCTCGTAGCGGAGCTTGCAGCTGATGGCGTGGCGTTTGTCGGCGCTGATGCGCACATACACTCCGTTGTTGCGGAACGAGGTGAAGTACTCTCTCGTATAGGTAACGTCTCCGACCTTGTAGCGTACGGTGGCCAGGGCTTTCTCGAGATTCAGGTCGCGATAATAGTCGCTGGCCTGGTCGTGGCCCTCGAAGTCGATCATAAGACTTCCGATGGTCTGGTAGGGCATGCCGTTGATGCCGGTCATGAAGTTTTCCTCAAGGAGCTGAGATGCAAGACGGCCGTCGCCCGCAAAGATGGCTTCACGGACAGCCGGCAGTGCAGCCAGGGCTTTATCGCTGTCGTTGCGGTGAGGGCTGCCGCCCCAGATTGTCTCTTCGTTGAGCTGGATGCGCTCGGTGGCCGTGCCTCCGAATATCATCGCTCCCATACTGGAGTTGCCCAGCGGCAGGGCTTCAACCCATTGCTGCGCAGGCTGTGCGTACCACAGCTTGAGATTGTCGTCTGCCTTCGAGAGGATGCAGGAAAGGCAGGTCAGGCACAATACGGCCGTAAAAAAGCGTTTCATAGTATTAGTATAGATAGTATTTTGCGGATTTTGCGCGGAACGAGGCCTCGTCCTTGCGCCAGTATTCTTTTATGTCGTCGAAACGGTAATTCTTGCGGAAAGACTCACGGATCTTGTTGCTGCCGAGCACCTTGTCGAACATAGAGTATTTTGAGGCGTCGGTGTCGCCCAGAGGCTTGCGGGAAGGGTAGAGGCGGGCGACCTCCTGCATCACGTAGAACTGGATCTCGGTAAGCCTCGCCGCATCGTAGTCGGTGAAGAATATCTGCACTCCGCCCACGGTCTTGCCGGCTGATGATCCGGATGTTGGCTGGTAGTAAGTGGGACGGAAGCTGACGCCCGGAAGCCCCAGCGCATTCAGCGCGGCTGCGAACTTGTCGGCGTCAGTGATCCACGTCGCAGCGAAACACTCGAAAGGCAGGGTATAGCCCACACCTATGTTGAGATAGCCGCCAAGCTCTCCGATAATGCCTGATGCCGGATAGCAGAACGCAGTCTTGGGGTGAGGAATGTTGGGGGATGTCGGCACCCAGGGCAGGCCGGTGTCGTCGAAGTTCATATCGCGCTCCCAGCCTTCCATAGGAATCACAGTCAGCTCGCACCTGCGGGGAGTTTCCTTCCCGTTCTGCCCGCGGACCATGCCTTCTTCGTTGAGCATATAGGCCAGCTCGCCGACTGTCAGACCATATACATAGGGAATCTCGTACATGCTGACGAACGAGAAATAACCTGGCTCCACGAAACTGCCCTCGACCTTTTGGCCTCCCAGAGGATTGGGACGGTCCAGCACTATAACCTCGATGCTCTGCTCGGCGCAGGCCTGCATCACGAGTCCGAGAGTGCTGATGAAGGTGTATGAGCGGCATCCGTTGTCCTGTATGTCATATACTACGGCATCCAGACCCTGCAGCATCTTGGCAGTGGGCTTGCGGGTGCTTCCGTAGAGGGAGTAGATGGGAAGCCCTGTTTTCTTGTCGGTGCTCTGGGCTACATAGCCGCCGGCCTGGATGTCGCCGCGCACTCCGTGCTCGGGGCCGAAGAGGGCCACCAGCTTGACGTTCGGGGCGTTGAAGAGAATGTCGACGGTGGAATTCAGGTTGCGGTCCACTCCGGTCGGATTGGTCACCAGTCCGACGCGCTTGCCTTCCAGAACAGAGAAGTTGTTCTCCACCAGCACTTCGAGTCCGGTCTTGACGGTCGCTGAGGCGCTGAGTGCTGAGGCCAGGCATACCAGTATGATAAGCAGTTTCTTCATTTTGTCAATCTTTCTTCTGTCCGAACTCTGCCGGAAGTTTCTCCCTCACAAGGAATGACGCCACGATTCCCGGGATGGTGCAGATGCATACCCAGACGAAGAACAGGACGTATCCCACGCTGTCGGCAATCCATCCGGCCGCCATTCCGGGCAGCATCATACCCAGCGCCATGAAGCCGGTGCCGATGGCGTAGTGCGCTGTCTTGTGTGCGCCTTTGGCTATGTATATGAGGAACATCGTGTATGCGGTAAAGCCAAAACCGTACCCGAATTGTTCCAGGAATACGAAGGATGATATAAGTGCAACGCTTTTAGTGCCGCAGAGCGACATTATCACGTATACGAGATCCGGCAGGTTGATGGCAAGGGCCATCGGAATGAGCCAGCGGCGGAAACCGTCGCGGCTGATTACCATGCCACTCAGCATACCGCCCAGCAGCAGGGCTATCACGCCGAGAGTGCCGTAGATTCCTCCGACGGTGGCAGTGGCCAGCTCGAGGCCTCCCGCCTGCGTGGTGTCAAGCATAAATGGCTGTGCTATCTTCACCAGCTGGCTCTCTCCGAGACGGTAGGTCAGCAGGAAGAAGAATATCAGTCCCATATGGTCTTTCTTGAAGAAGGTTACGAAGGTCGTGACAAACTCCTTCCAGATGGTCTTTGCGGAAATGTCGCTGCGGGGCGCGTCGCTCTCGGGCTTTGGAAGCACGAAGCGGTGCCATACCGTGAGGGCGATGAATATGGCGGCCAGCAGGTAGAAGCTCAGGCTCCACGAAAGAGCTATGTTGCCGTTAAGGCTGGGGAAGAGCTTGCCCTGCTCGATCCAGCCGGCGAACATCACCAGCACGCCCTGGCCGAAAATCATAGCCACGCGGTAGAAGATGTTGCGGATGCCTGCGAAGAAACTCTGCCCGCCTTCGTCGAGGCCGTGCATATAAAAGCCGTCGGCTGCGATGTCGTGGGTTGCGGATGCGAAGGCCAGCAGCCAGAAGAACGCCAGCGTTATCTGCACGTAATGGTCGGCGGGGATGAAGAAGGCCACTCCTGCGAAGGCTGCGGCCATCAGGGTCTGCATGGTGTTGATCCACCAGCGCTTGGTCTTGATGAGGTCGACGAAAGGGCTCCACAGGGGTTTGATGACCCACGGAAGGTAGAGCCAAGAGGTATACAGGGCTATTTCAGTATTGGAGAGGCCGAGCTTCTTGTACATCACTACTGCGACGGTCATCACAGCGACGTAGGGAAGGCCCTCTGCGAAGTAGAGGGTGGGAATCCATTTCCAGCCTTTTGACAGTTTCATGGCACTAGCGCAATCGGGCTGTAAGTTAGTAAAAAAACGCTAGACTACAACCTCCATCAGCTCATCCCAGCGGGTGGTGTAGCGTTTCGAGACGTGGGCGCGGGTGGAGTACTGGTCCATCTCGCCGTTGGAAGCTATGCGCACCGTGGATTTTCCGTTGGTGCTGTTTATGCTGTCGATGACCTTCATCAGTCGGTCCTGCTTCTCGTGGTCGACGGTGTCGAAGAAGACGCCCTGCACCTTGTCGCTGTCCACAAGGTCGGTCACCATCACGCCGGCTCTCTTGTAGCCGAAGCCTTTCTTGAATATCGTCTTCAGCGCCGCGGCGACAGCGTCGGTCATCTCGATGGTGCTGTTGGTCGCCACCTCGAAGCCTGTGGTGCGGATGCTGTAGTCCTGCGGTTTCTCCTCCCTGTGGCGGTTGGTGAGGATGAACACGTGCAGTACGTATGCCTTCATCTGCTGGGCACGGAGCTTCTCGGCGACCTTTGCGGTGAATGTGGCAACGGCTGCGTCGAGCTTGCCCAAGTCGGTCATATCGTGCGCGAAGGAGCGGGACACACAGATGGTCTGGCGGTCGCGGGGAACTTCGTCGAACTGGATACAAGGCTCGCCGTGCAGTTCCAGCCATGTCTTGACGCCGGTGACGCTCATCAGGCGGCTCACTTCGCTTCGGGGCAGGGATGTGAAGTCCCAGGCCGTATGAACACCCATCAATTCCAGTTTCTTGCGGTACTTGCGGCCGATACCCCAGACGTCTCCGACGGGGAATTTGCGGAGCACCTTCTCGATGTCCTGCGGCCGGTACATCAGGCAGCAGCCGCGGAGCTTGGGGTATTGCTTGCAGAGCTTGCTGGCAATCTTTGCAAGGGTCTTGGTGGGGGCGATGCCGATGCTGACCGGGATGCCTGTGTCTTTGCGGATACGGGCCGAAAGGTCACGGCCTTTCTGCTGAAGGCCTTCCAGCGGCAGGCCTTCGAGATTGAGGAAGGCTTCGTCGATTGAATAGACTTCGATAGAAGGAACGGTCTCCTTGAGGATTGACATCACCCTGTTGCTCATATCTCCGTAGAGCTGGTAATTGGACGAAAAGACAGCAATGCCATTCTTCTCTATCACATCCTTCGCCTGGAAAAGGGGAGTGCCCATCTTGATGCCGAGGGCCTTGGCCTCGTTGCTGCGCGCGATGATGCAGCCGTCGTTGTTGGACAGCACCACCACGGGCTTGCCGTCCAGATCGGGACGGAAGACTCTCTCGCAGCTCGCGAAGAAATTGTTGCAGTCGCAAAGGCCAACCATCGGGTCGCGGAAGGGTTACATTTTCTTGATGAGATACTTCACGATGCCCCAGATGGCGAACTGGTTGTTCTCGTCCACACGGATGGGCTGGAAGTCTTTGTTGGCGGGCATGAGCAGGGCGTAGTCGCCCATACTCTTGTATTTCTTGAGGGTGAATTCGCCGTCCACGAAGCATACTGCCAGGCAGCCGTCGTACGGCTCTGCGCTCTTGTCGATTATCAGCAGGTCTCCGTCGTCCACTCCGTCGTCGATCATCGACAGGCCGCGCACTCTTGCAAAGAAAGTCGACGCAGGATTGTGCACCAGGACCTTGTTGAGGTCGAGGGCGACATCAATGAAATCTTCGGCGGGAGAGGGGAACCCTGCGTTTATTAAGGCTATCTTGTCTTCTTCCATTGAAAAAACAAATTATATACAAATTTATAAATTTCTATTTTCTAAATATTTGCTTACATTTGCGCCCGTTCTAAGAAGTTTTAATTAAAAATTTACACTGACCTGTTATGACAACTAAAAGAGTTTATTTGTTCGGTGGCAAAAAAGCCGAAGGAAACGGCTCAATGCGGAATTTGTTGGGTGGCAAGGGTGCGAACCTTGCCGAAATGTGTACACTCGGAATGCCTGTTCCCGCAGGATTCACCATCACTACCGAGTGCTGCACCGAGTATTTCAATCTGGGTGGTCAGTTCCCCGCAGGGCTTGAGGCCGATGTGAAGGCAGCCCTTGCAGCCACTGAAAAAACTATGGGCAAGAAGTTTGGAGACGTCAAGGATCCTCTCCTCGTATCTTGCCGTTCAGGTGCCAGAAGTTCAATGCCCGGTATGATGGACACCGTCCTCAATATCGGTCTGTGCACCGCCACAATTCCCGGTCTTATTGCCAAGACCAAGAATCCGAGGTTCGTTTATGATGCTTACCGTCGTCTGATCATGATGTACTCAGACGTCGTTATGGAAAAAGCAGAAGGCATCGAGCCTGCCGACGGACAGGGAATTCGTGAGCAGCTCGAGAATATGATGTACGAGCTCAAGGAAAAGAAAGGATATAAGAGCGATACCGACCTCAAGGAGAAAGACCTTATCGATCTTTGCGAGGCGTTCAAGAAGAAGATCAAGGAAGTCCTCCACGTTGAATTCCCCGACAATGCCCACGATCAGCTCTGGGGTGGAATCGGCGCCGTTTTCAAATCATGGAACGGTAAACGTGCCGTGGCATACCGCCGCATCGAGGGTATTCCCGACAACTGGGGTACTGCAGTAAACGTGCAGTCAATGGTGTTCGGAAACATGGGTGACACTTCTGCCACCGGCGTTGCATTCTCACGCAACCCCGCAACCGGAGACAACAACTTCTACGGTGAATGGCTCATCAACGCCCAGGGTGAAGACGTGGTTGCCGGTATCCGCACCCCCAACCCTTTGAATGAAGCTACAAAGAATGCTCACAACAAGCACCTGAAGTCTTTGGAAGTAGCAATGCCTGATGTCTACAAGGAACTTGACGACATCCGTCAGAGGCTCGAGAGCCACTTCAAGGATATGCAGGATATCGAGTTCACAATTCAGGAAGGCAAACTCTGGATGCTCCAGTGCCGTATCGGCAAACGCACGGGTCTGGCTGCCCTGAACATGGCGATGGATATGATCGAGGAAGGCCTCATCAACGACAAGACTGCCGTTCTGCGCGTCAGCCCGAGTCAGCTTGAAGAGCTGCTTCACCCGATTCTGAATCCCAATGCAGAAAAGAATGCTGCAGTTATCGCTCACGGCCTTCCCGCAGGTCCCGGCGGCGCTGTCGGCAAGATAGTCTTCACTCCGGCTGATGCTGTTGCAGCTGCTGCCCGCAAGGAAGACGTTATCCTCGTCCGTGAAGATACATCTCCTGAGGACGTGGAAGGTATGAGAGTAGCCGTAGGTCTGCTTACCGCACGCGGAGGTATGACTTCACACGCCGCTCTGGTAGCCCGTGGATGGGGCAAGTGCTGCATTGTAGGCTGCGAGGCCATTACCTTCACTTCAGGCGCAAAGGGCGAGAAGATCCTGAACATCGCCGGCAAGCAGTATCACGAGGGCGACATATTCTCTCTCAACGGTACCAAGGGCCTTGTATATGATACTGCAGTCAGCACAATCGACGCTACTGAGAATGTCCGTTATATGAAGTTCATGCAGATTGTTGACAAATACCGCCGTCTCAGCGTGCGTACCAACGCCGACAATCCTGAGGATGCACAGAAGGCTATCGAATTCGGTGCCGAGGGTATCGGTCTGTTCCGTATCGAGCATATGTTCTACGGCAAGAACTCTGAAGAACCCCTTGCCAAACTCCGCAAGGTTATCTTCACCGCTACCGAAAAAGAACGCGCTGCCGCTGTGAACGAGCTTGAACCTTACGTAAAGGCAGCTGCCAAGAACACGATGCGCGTGATGAGTGCCAAGTCAGTTACCTTCCGTCTGCTCGATCCGCCGTTGCACGAGTTCGTGCCTCAGACCCGCAACAAACAGGAAGAACTGGCCAAGGAACTTGGCGTTTCTGTAGCCGAGATCAAGAAACGCGGCAAGGCTCTCCACGAGATCAACCCTATGATGGGACACCGCGGAGTACGTCTGGGCATCACCTTCCCGACTTTGAACGAAATGCAGTTCAGGGCAATCTTCGAGGCTGCAGCCGAGCTTATCCTCGAAGGTTTCGATCCTCATCCCGAGATCATGATCCCTGTCACCATTTCAGTAAACGAGCTGAACTTCGAGAAACGTATCTGCGAAAGGGTACACAAGGAAGTTGAAGAGAAGTTCGATATGGACGTCCCGTATATGTTCGGTACTATGATCGAGATTCCGCGTGCCGCTCTGCTCGCCGACCGTATGGCCCGCACCGCACAGTTCTTCTCATTCGGTACCAACGACCTTACCCAGATGACCTACGGCTTCAGCCGCGATGACATCGGTTCGTTCATGAACGACTACCTGAACAACAAGATCCTCCCGTTCGACCCGTTCCAGAGCATCGACCAGGAATCTGTCGGCCGTCTTATCAAGATGGGTATAGACGGCGGTCGCTCAACTCGCAAGAACCTTAAGGTCGGTATCTGCGGTGAGCACGGCGGTGATGCCGCTTCAGTGGAATTCTGCCACAAGATCGGTATGAACTACGTGTCTTGCTCTCCTTTCAGGGTGCCTATCGCACGCCTCGCTGCTGCACAGGCTGCCATCAAGGAAGAACTTGAGAAGAAGTAACAGTTCAGACAACTATAAAGAAAGAGTGTCCTCCTGCACTATTTCCGCACCGCGGTAATAGTAAAGGAGGATATCTTTATATGTATATCCCAGATGGCCCATCACGGCGGCGCCTATCTGGCACATTCCTACGCCGTGGCCCCAGCCTTTGCCGTGGAGCACGAAGCCTTCCTCGGTTTTCTCGACTTCGAACGCAGAGCTGTAAAGGTGGCTGTGTGAGAGCAGACGCCGGATTGTCAGTTCCTTGCCTACGATGCGGGATTTCCTGCTGCCCACGATCTTCAGGCGTTTTATCCTGCCGGAAGGACCTCTCTCGATGGGACGCAGGTCAACGATCTTGCCCCAGTTCAGGCCTGTGCGTTCGCGTACTATGTCTGACAGCTCCCTGTATGTGTATCTGACGGTCCATCTGTAGAAATCCCTGGTCTCCTGGTCGAAATCCGGCAGTACGTTGGCCAGTATGGCTGCGTCTTCTGTGTCGCAGAACTTGTCCTTGAACGACTGGAGATAGGGCTTGTCGTCATCTTCCCAGCAGGTGGAAAAGATTTCGGTCTTGCCACCGCAGCATTTGCTGAAACGGGCGTCGCAGACCTTGCCCTCATATGCGAGCACTTCACCCCAGGTCGCTTCGATCGCTTCCCTGGCAGTTCCGGTCTTGACTTTTGTGATGCCCTGGTAGCGCTGGCAGTGGTCGTCGGCGCACACGTCGAAGAATTCGTGGTCTTCGTGATCCTGCCAGGTGACCAGTTCCTTCGGTGTGTCTTTCTTGCCTTCACCGGAGGATTTGCCGCTGCCGGTAATCTGGGCCAGCAGCCATGAACGGGATATGACGGCGTGGGCCTTGAGGAACTCCAGCGGGGCTTCGGTGCTCATCTCGGACGATATGACGCAGGTGAGGTAATCCTCTATGCCGATGTCGTTTATGACTATGATGCCTTCGGCTTCGGCAAGCAGGATAAGGTTTCCCTTGAAACTCTGGTTCTCCCTGCGCTGCCAGTGGAAGTCGACGCCGATAGTCACGTCTTTCAGGGTGAAGAAGGAGTCCGGACCATCTGCTTCGAACACAAGCCTGCGGGCTGTCTTTCCGCCGCAGGATACCTGGCCGTCCTGCAGGGTTGCGGTCATGCTGCCTTCGGCCGTCTCTCCGCAGCAGCGGTACGGACCGTAAAGCACGAATTCCACCTTTTCTGCCGTCAGGATGCCGACTGTTATGTGTCTCTGGGGCTTATCCATTCTTGTTGGCTGCTATCCTTGCTGCAAGTTCCCAGCTGCGTATGCGGTCCTTGTAAGTATTGTTGGCATTGACTTTTTCGATGTCGAGGTCGGCGTCGCTGTTGCCTTCCCAGCGCCTGCAGTTGTACATCACTTCATAGATGCGGCCTATGCGGTACTCGCGGCATATGCGCAGTGCGACGGCATAGTCCTCTCCGTATTTCGTGGTGGGGAAGTTCAGCTTTCGGACCAGCGGAGTCCAGAATCCGCGCGGAGCGCCCAGGCCGTTGATGCGCAAGGCGTTGTTGCGTCCGTTCACTTCGGTCCATTCGCGGTGGTCGATGATTCCGGGGGGCAGGGGATTGCCTTCGAAGTCTGTCATACGGTAGGTGCCGATAACCATCGCGCAGCGGAATTTCCTGAATGCGTCGACAAACCTCTGCACTGTATTCTCGTCGCTGTATATGTCGTCGCTGTCAAGCTGCAAGGCGAAGCGGCCGCACTTCGGGTGGTGAAGCGCTGCGTTCCAGTTGCCCCCTATGGCGTGCCAGGTGGGATCCTGTGCGACATAGACCAGCCTGCTGTCTGAAGCATGCTTCTTTATGATATCAACTGTTCCGTCAGTGGAGTTGTCGTCCACAACGAACACGTTATACCTGAAATCGGTTTTCTGGCTGAGAGCCGACCGTATCGCATCCTCTATCGTGCGTACTCTGTTCCGGCAGGGGATTATGACAGAAGCCTCGTATTCGAAGTCGCCTTCGTCTATGTCGATGTCCTTGAACTTAGGCTCCAGATAGCCTCCGATGGCCTTGAGGTGCTCGGTGCAGGCCTTCTCCATCTCTATCTGGACCTCGCGGTTCTTCGGGTCCACATAATCGAACTGTTTCTCGCCGCTCTTGCGGGAGTCGGTCTCCACTTCGTAATAGAGATATTCGTTGATATGTTCCAGCCTTCCGAGACGGGACACCTTCAGCCTGAGGTCGTAAAGGCCTGCGTGCTGATAGTTCTCGTTCATGGTGGCGGCAGCGGCCTTCAGCGCGTCAGTCCTGAACAGCAGCACGCTGCCGAAGTCGAAGTCGTCGCGCAGGGAGCCGATCTGGCAGTCGATGACAGGAGCGTTGCGGACAGCGCCGTCGATCTTTATGAAGTGGTCGGAATAGAGCATCACCGCCCTGGTGTCCCTGGCCACCTGGACCATCCTTTCGAGGGAATAATGCACCCAGTCAAGACGGAAGGTCTTGGTGTAGAAAAGGGTATATTCGCTGTCGGCTTCCTCCGCTATCCTGCGTATGGATGCTGAAGAACGGAAACTGTCGGTAACTGACACTGCGCCTGCGAGCGGGCATTCAAGAAGGTTTTTGCGGGTGGCGTCTGCATCGGCGCCGGCAAGGATGAAGCAGGTTATGTTTTTCATCGGCTGGATTTGCTGGCAAGAGGAGCGACCATCTCTGCGAACCTGGCCACGCCTTTGGTGGCTACGTCCTGGATCTGGGTGTAGTGCGCATAATGGAGGTTCATCGGAGTCGGGTCTACAAGATAGATCGGCGTGCCGGGAGTTATGTACTGAATGAGTCCGGCAGCGGGGTAGACGTTAAGGGATGTGCCGACCACAAGCAGTATATCGGCTTTCTCCACAATCTTAATAGCAGGCTCGATCATCGGCACTGCCTCACCGAACCATACGATGTGGGGACGCAGCTGGTCTCCGGTAGGAGCGAGGTCTCCGAGGTGGATGTCCTTGTAGCCTATGTCGTAAATCTTGTTCTCGTGGTTCTCGCCGCGGGCCTGGGTGATCAGGCCGTGAAGGTGGATGACCTTCGTGCTTCCGGCTCTCTCGTGGAGGTTGTCGATGTTCTGGGTGATGATATCCACGTCGAAGTCCTTCTCCATCTGGGCCAGAATCTTGTGGGCCGCATTCGGCTCGGTGTGCTCGATCTGGCGGCGGCGTTCATTATAGAATTTGAGCATCAGCTGCTTGTTGCGATACCATCCCTCTATTGATGCGACTTCCTGGGCTGAATAGTTTTCCCACAGACCGTCGCTGTCCCTGAATGTGCTCAGGCCGCTTTCCTTGCTGATGCCTGCTCCTGAAAGTACTGCCAGTTTTTTCATACTGTCGGTTTTATATTGATTTTTACCCTCAACAAAATTAACTTTTTTGTGCTATATTTGGAATCCTTACACCAATTATTGTACTATGAAACTTTCAAGTCTTTTCAACCCGACATACGGCATTATCCGCAGTGTCATTGCACTGCTGCTCGGTCTGGCTTTCGTAATATGGCCTGACATCGCTGTCAATGCTTCTGTAAGAGTACTCGGTGCTGCAATGATACTTGTCGGAGGAATTTCGCTCGGAATCAATTACCTCGGCAAAGAGAGACTCGGCGCCATGTTCGCCGTTTCCGGTATTATTGCTGTCGTTTTCGGCATCATCCTGCTGGCTTTTCCCGATTTCTTCGTAGAACTGCAGGGTTACCTGTTCGGCGCCCTGATGATTTTCTTCAGTATCGGCCAGATCGTGATGCTCCTGACTGCCGGCAAGTTCACCAAAGTCAAGTTTACCTTCTATGTGGTTCCGATACTTCTTTTCATAGGTGGCGTGGCGCTTCTTGCAAAGCCCTACAAGACTATCGAAGCACTCTTCGTAATGTTCGGTATAGCGTTGATCGTATATGCAATATACGAATTCATTGTGGCGCTCAGGTTCAGGAAGGTATTCAAGGAGAATGAAAAGGAGGCCATCGAAGCTGCCGCCGAAGAGGCAGAAGCAGAGGTTTTGGAAAGCAAGCCGCTCGATGAGGCTGCAGATGCAGTTGAAGATGCTGTAGAAGCCGCAGAGGCCGGAGATGTGCCGGAAGAATAAGGATATCAAAATCTGTTATGGAAGATAAAGAAATGCAACCCAAGGGCTTGCCGGAGAATGCGTACCGGAAGCTCAGGGAGGGGGAGAGCTATGAGCCTGTCCTGTCTCCCAAAAAGAAATATCCCGAGGCCAACGCATGGAGCGTGACCATCGGTGTGCTGATGACGATAATCTTCTCCGCCGCCGCAGCCTATCTGGGGCTTAAGGTGGGGCAGGTGTTCGAGGCGGCCATTCCGATCGCCATCATTGCCGTAGGCCTCTCAAGTGCCTGCAAGCGCAAGAACGCCTTGTCGGAGAACGTCATCATCCAGTCTATAGGCGCCTGCAGCGGTTCTATCGTGGCCGGTGCAATCTTCACCCTTCCGGCGCTGTATATCCTTCAGGCCAAGTTCCCCGAGCTGACGGTGGATTTCGGCAAGGTGTTCTTCAGCTCCCTGCTGGGAGGCGTGCTCGGCATCCTGTTCCTGATTCCCTTCAGGAAATACTTCGTCAAGGATATGCACGGCGAATATCCCTTTCCCGAGGCAACTGCCACCACGCAGGTGCTGGTCAGCGGCCAGAACGGCGGCAAGGATGCCAAGCTTCTGCTGGTCAGCGGCCTCATCGGAGGTATCTATGACTTCATAGTGTCCACCTTTGGCTGGTGGGCTGAGACCATTTCGACCAAGGTGCTGCCCTGGGGTGCGCACGTGGCTGACAAGGCCAAGCTTGTTCTCAAGCTCAATGTGGGCGCTGCGGTCGCCGGTCTGGGTTATATAGTTGGTCTCAAGTACGCCTTCATCATCTGCTGCGGCTCGTTCCTCGTATGGCTCGTCATCATCCCTCTGATGAACCTTATCTGGGGCGCCGACGTGCTGAACATCGTCAGCAACGTGACCGAGACTGTCGGTGCGATGTCTCCCGAGACAATCTTCACCACCTACGCAAGGCACATCGGTATCGGCGGTATCGCAACTGCCGGCATCATTGGCATCATCAAGTCCGCCGGTGTCATCAAGAGTGCCGTCGGCCTGGCTGCCAAAGAGATAAAGAGCAAGAAGGGCGAGGTGGACGCTGAGGTGCAGCGCACCCAGAGAGACCTGTCGATGAAGGTCGTAGTGGTCGGCATCCTGCTGGCTCTGCTCGTAACCTTCCTGTTCTTTGCATTCGGAGTCGTCAGCAACATCTGGCACGCCGTAATAGCCCTGCTGGTTGTCGGAATCATAGCCTTCCTGTTCACTACCGTAGCTGCGCAGGCTATCGCGCTGGTGGGTACCAACCCTGTCAGCGGCATGACACTGATGACGCTTATCCTCACCTCAGTCATCCTTGTGGCCGCCGGCCTTAACGGCACTGCAGGTATGACTGCCGCACTGATCATCGGCGGCGTTGTCTGCACCGCGCTTTCAGTGGCAGGCGCCTTCATCACCGACCTCAAGATCGGTTACTGGATCGGTACTACGCCGAAGGTGCAGGAAACATGGAAGTTCCTCGGAACCCTCGTGGCTGCGGCTACCGTGGGAGGCGTTATTATCGTGCTCAACAAGACCTATGGCTTCACCGGCGACAATGCGCTCGTGGCTCCCCAGGCCAACGCTATGGCGGCCGTCATCGAGCCTCTGATGTCAGGCGGCGGCGCTCCCTGGCTGCTCTACGGCATTGGTGCGGTTATCGCAATCATCCTTACCATCTTCAAAGTTCCCGCACTTGCATTCTCTCTCGGTATGTTCATCCCTATGGAGTTGAACCTTCCGCTGCTGATCGGCGGCGCCGTGTCGTGGTATGTCAGCACACGCAGCAAGGATGAAAAGCTCAATACAGCCCGCAAGGAACGCGGTACCCTGCTCGCCAGCGGTTTTATCGCCGGCGGCGCGCTGATGGGCGTGGTGAGCGCAATCCTCCGTTTCGCCGGAGTCAACGTGCTCAATATGGAATGGCAGAGTTCCGGCGCGGCCCAGGGCGTTGCG
Organism: Bacteroidales bacterium; assembly: GCA_017561885.1. Classification (GTDB taxonomy): domain Bacteria; phylum Bacteroidota; class Bacteroidia; order Bacteroidales; family UBA932; genus Equibacterium. The sequence continues at coordinate 49,022 of JAFZBF010000052.1, forward strand.
CTGGTTGCATACATCGCCATCATACTTTATATGATAATGAAGTGCCTTCAGATTAAAAAAGTAGAGGAATAATCATGGAAAAGATAACTGACAAGTTTCTGAGATACGTTTCGTTCGACACCCAGTCTGACGAGAACAGCGAGAGTCAGCCTTCCACTGCCAAACAGCTCGTTCTGCTGCGGCAGCTGGTGGACGAACTCCACGCCTTGGGCATAGCCAACGCCGCCATGGACAAGGACGGCTACGTGATGGCTTCCATCGAGTCGAATGTGGAGGGCAAGGTGCCCGCCATCGGCTTCATAGCCCACGTTGACACGAGCCCCGACGCTCCAGGCAATGACATTCATCCGAAGTTCGTCGAGAACTATGACGGCTCGGACATCGTCCTGGGCGACGGCAAGGTGCTGGCGGTTGCCGAGTTTCCGGAGCTGCTCCACTACAAGGGCCAGACGCTGATCACTACCGACGGCACTACTCTGCTCGGCGCTGACGACAAGGCCGGCGTAGCCGAGATCATGTGCGCTGCCGAGTACATTATGACCCATCCCGAGTTCAAGCACGGTCCGGTGAAGATCGCTTTCACTCCCGACGAGGAAATAGGCCGCGGCGTGGTGGCTTTCGATGTCGCCAGGTTCGGCGCCGACTATGCGTATACTATGGACGGCGGTATGATCGGCGAGCTGGAATACGAGAATTTCAACGCGGCTTCAGCCAAGATCCATATCCAGGGCCGCAACATCCATCCCGGTTATGCGAAGAACAAGATGATCAATTCCATGCTCGTGGCCATGGAACTGAACGCCATGCTCAATGTCGACCAGCGTCCTGAGTTCACCGAAGGCTACGAGGGCTTCATCCACCTTATATCTTTCAAGGGAGTGGTGGAGGAGTCGGACATAGCCTATATCATCCGCGACCACAATGCCAAGCTGTTCGAGCGTAAGAAAGAGATGGTGCAGAACTGCGTCGATTTCATCAACAAGAAATACGGAAACATCGCAACTGCTGAGATCAAAAACCAGTATCGCAATATGCGCGAGATGGTGGAGCCTCATTTCTTTGTGGTCGAGACGGCGATCGAAGCTATGAAGATGGAGGGAATCAAACCTAAGGTCCAGCCGATCCGCGGCGGTACCGATGGCGCGAACCTGTCGTTTATGGGCCTTCCTTGCCCTAATATCTTCGCCGGAGGCCATAATTTCCACGGCAAACTTGAATTTGTTCCAGTGGAAAGTATGGAAAAGGCCTCGCAGGTAATTTTAAATATTTTGAAGATTTTTTCAAAAAAATCTGAATAATATTTGTCAGTCCAAAAAAGATTGATATCTTTGCGGTCCCTTACGGAAGCAGGCGATGCTAGGGTAAGGACAAAGTTCATTGACTTACTGAGAGAGATAACGAGGTAAAGAAAATTTACTGTAAAGAATAGATAGTCTGTAATTCAATCATAAGGATTAGGGACTACAATTTCAAGAGAACACATGGAAGATGAAAGTCTGAAGTGGTTCACTTAAGCGTTACAAAGAAGAGCTTGAACAGTTTAGATAAGCAAGAAGCATAGCGAAGCGAAGAAGAGCGGATGGAGGATGCCTAGGCTTTTGGAGACGAGGAAGGACGTGGAAAGCTGCGAAAAGCCCCGGGGAACCGCAAACAGGTGTAGATCCGGGGATGTCCGAATGGGGGAACC
>JAFZBF010000007.1 GCA_017561885.1 Bacteroidales bacterium
ATCATGTAGAAATCCCCGCACAAGTGTCAAATATCGGTGCGTATGCTTTCAGTGAATCTGCGATAGGGCACGTTCAATTCAAAGGGGACAACCTGCCTGTGCTTGGAGAAAGCGCTATGGGAAGTGGTGGAGAGAACGATCTTGATTTCCCGATTTACATCACCGGATACGCCACAATAGCTTCAAATCTTGCCTTGAGCAACAGTGACAATTTATGGTACTTCTATAGGGAAGCGTGCCGCATCATTGTGGAACAGGATAAGGATGAAATCTGGTATCATACGACTAACAATGGAACGATTACTTTTAGCACCGGTCCTTTTGGCAGTAATGTGCATAGAGTAGATGGTTCGTCTGGTGTTTTCTATCCTGTCTTGTATAATCCGGATCAAGCGGGTCAACCGAATCATTATATCTGTGAGGCAGCCCGAGGAAGTCTGATGTGCGACTTCATTCCTCTCACCTCAGATGTAGCCATCGCTGTGCAACTCTTCGACGGTCCTGTTACATCAGTTCCCGGAGCTGCTTTCAGTAATATGACATCCATCGATTATTTGTCTTTGCCTGAAGGCATTACGAGTATTGCGTCAACTGCATTCCGTGGCTGTTCTTCGCTGCAGATGTTCCCGATGGAATATAATTGTTCTAGTTTGACATATGTAGGAGCAATGGCCTTCTCGGGATGTACTCAAATGAGATTTCCTCATTCACAATACATAGATATGCGCAATCTGACCTCTTTGGACGCCATTGCATTCTATGGGTGTGAATCATTCGGGTCTGATAGTGATAAGTCGATAATTTTCCTAGGGCAGATAGGTTATCTGGCTAATACATTTGTGGATTGTAAAAAGCTCACTCATATCTTGTTCTTCGGCCCCAATGGACAGGCAACCGATGATGCCGTAAATGTCATCAAGTCTGTTAATGGATTCCAAGGATGTGAAAAGCTTGTCACTATCAACAGCTATTCTATATGGAATCGAACTCGAGAAGATTACATCAATCTTCCTGGAGTTTATATGCGCGCGGATGGAAATGAAGGCTATGTCTCAAAAAACGCATTTCAAGAATGCAAAAGCATCAAGGAAGTCCGCTTAGGCGCAGCACAATTAATCGATGAAAAAGCATTCTATGAATGTACTGCTTTGGAAAGTGTGACACTGGATGGTACTCAGAATCTGACTACAATCGGTGATTATGCATTTTATAAGTGCACAAATCTTGTAAAAGTCGGAGGAGCCAATGTCCAAACCGGAGTGGTATTACCTAATGTCACAGCTGTTGGCGCTAGAGCATTTACTATGTGTACACATCTCTCCGCTGTTTCACTCTCAAATGTCACAACATTAGGAGACAATACATTCGGGGCATGTTCTGCCATAGCTAGTGCGGAGCTTCCTCGAGTAATTTCACTACCAAATGAGTGCTTCTACAATTGTAGTTCGCTGACATCGCTGTCTCTGCCTGCAGTTACTTCGATCGGCAATTATGCATTACGCGGCACAACGTCTTTGACCACACTTAAACTTGGCTCCGGCTTGTCAACATTAGGCAATTATCTTTTCGATGGAAACACCAACGGAGTGATTGATGTCTATCTGGCAGGCGAAAATCCTCCTGCATTATCAGACAATACATTTACCAATTTCCAATTCAAGAAGATTCACGTTCTCTCGAATTATGTTCAAAACTATAATTCTTGGCAGTCTTATGGTAATGTTGTCGGTGACTGGGACGGTACATTCTAATCAGTTTTTTTTCTATAAGTAAAATTGGAGCGAACCTTAATGGTCCGCTCCATTTTTTTTCAGATCATTATTTATCAGAGTCCGACATTAATGCCAGCCTGGATGAGGCCGCGGTAGCCGACGCCCAGTTCAAGGACAAATGCAATCCTTTCGCTGCCAAGCCTCATTCCTATCGGATTGATCTGGAAGGCAGGGAAGAAGGAGTTGTCACCGTTGCCGCTGGCAACACCAACGCCGAGATTGATTCCGCCGTACAGCTTGAAGCTGCCGCCGGGCTTGTAGAATATCTTGCTTGCAGCTGCCAGAGTGGCTACATGGCTGTAACTGGTAACGCCGGTTTCCTTGTTCCTTACGCCTATGTTCCAGTATCCTGCTTCACCTCCGATGGCCCATCTCGTGTCGGCGAAATGATAATCGTAGCCTGCAGTCAGATAGGGCATCCAACCTGTGGTTTCTTCGTTGGGATCCTGCTTGAATATCGCTCTTGCAGTCTGTGCGAAAGCCATCACAAGTCCAGCCATGAAGGTCTCGCCCAGACCGTCGCTTGCCTGGATGTTGATGCTGTTTGTGGGGATGCCGTAGCCGTCAGCTTTCTGCCCGAACGCAGCAGAAGACAACATCAGGGTGGCTACGACAACCGCAATCTTTTTCATGTTACTTCTCCGAATAGAGTCCGATCAGGGTTCCGGTGAAACCGCCGGCGCGAAGCGTAGTAAGGAACTCGGCGTCCACTCCGTCGATGAGCTTTGTCCAGTTCTTACCGTTCGGAGCGAACCAGAATCCGAAGCTGTCGCCGTCAGAAGTAACCTTCAGGTCAATGAACTTGAAGTTGCCCAGAGGTGCCGACGCGAGTTCGCTGCTGGCATCCTCGACGGTAGGCCTCTGACCCGGTACGCGCACCATCCTGGTTTCGACTTTGACAACTGCGACTTTGCCCTCGCTGACCTTGAGGAAGTACTGGTGGCTTTCGTCCTTGAAGAGGAGCATGCCGGCAGCTTCAGTCTCCCCGGCAGGTTTGAAATAAAGCCGGGCGGAAGCATTGAACTTGTGGTGATGCATCCTGCGGAACACCGCCGAAGGAGTGTGCGGCTGCGTGGCTTTGCTCTCAGAGAGGGTGAGTTCCAGATATCCGGGCTTGTCGGTGAGGGAGTAGTGGTCCTTTGCCGGGCCGCGGAGAAGCAGCCAGGCCGGGTCAAGTTCGGGAGCCGAGAAATCATCGGTGAATGAAAAGTTGCCGAAGGTGACCTTGTCACCGCGCTTCACGCCTTCATGTCTCACAATCAGAGGAACAGGCTCGCCGGCAGGCAGGATCACCGGCCATTTGTCGGCAGTCCATGTCACGGGCAGCATATGGGTCTCGCGACCCAGGTTCTCAGCGTCGTTGCGATAAGGGCGGTCGGCAAGGAACACTGCCCACCAGTTGCCGTTGGCATCCTTGGTGAGGTCGGCGTGGCCGGCGCATATGATGGGGTTGGGACGTGCCGGATCGAGACCGACCTGGGTAAGGATCGGATTGCCTTCGTATGACACGAAGGGGCCGAAAGGAGTCGCACCCTTGAAGATTACCTCGGAGTGCTTCTCGTCGATGCCCGTGCCGCCCTCGGCGCACATCAGGTAGTAGGTGCCGTCGATCTTGTAGAGGTGAGGACCCTCGATCCAAATGGGCTCCATCTCAGGTCTCGAGCCTTTGTTGACGATGATCTTGCGCTCGCCGATGGTGCGGTCGTTAGCCACGTCGAACTCTATGCAGCGGATGGTCCTGTGGCCGCTGTAGTCGGCCTTGCCGTCAGGAGCGTCGTCGTTGTTCACAATGTATGCCCGGCCGTCCTCGTCGAAGGAGAACGAAGGGTCGATGCCCTTGACTTCCGGGAGGTAGATCGGGTCTGACCAGTCACCCCACGGATCCTGCGTCTTCACGAAGAAGTTGCCGCTGGCCACGTCGGTGGTGATCATATAGTAGGTCTTGTTGTTGGGATTGTATTTGATGTCAGGCGCATAGATTCCGCCGCTGACACGCTGGCCGTCGAGGTGCGGCAGGTGTTCGGGACGGTCGAGGACGTTGCCGATCTGCTCCCAGTTCACAAGGTCGCGGCTGTGGAAGATCGGAACTCCCGGGAAGAAGGTGAACGTCGATGTAACGATGAAGTAATCTCCCTCTCCGTTGGTGCAGATGCTGGGGTCTGAATACCAGCCAGCAAGGATGGGGTTGTAGACATAGTCGTCGCCCGGAAGGGGATTCTGCGCGTAGAAATCGTCGCAGCCTTCATAGGAGTAATTGTCGAAGAGGACGTTGCCCTGTGGCACGTCGACACTGCTGCAGGCGGCTGCCAGAAGGCCTGCGGCAAGGAGAGTCAGTATCTTTTTCATTGAAAATGGATTTGTTTCAAGTACTTCTATTACAAAGATACATATCTTTGTGTCAGAAAACACCCGTCTGCAATGAAAAGAATCCTGATCTTTGCGGCCATGCTCCTGAGCGTGGCTGTATCTGCCCAGAACTACAACGTACTCGAGGAAGTGAAGGCTGACCGCCTTAAGGCAGCCGGAATGGAAGGCGCCTACCGCTTCGAGGAGAACAAGCTGACTCCCTCGCCGAAAGGATACAGGCCGTTCTACATAAGCCACTACGGGCGCCACGGCAGCCGCTACGCCTGGACATCCAGGGCTTATACTGAAATCGGTGACGTGCTGACTGAGGCTGAGCAGGCCGGCAACCTCACACCTTTCGGAGTATCGTTCCTGGAGCGCTACCTGAAGTTCTGCGAAGTGCCCATCGCCAACATCGGTGACCTGGTGCAGCTCGGCGAGGAACAGCACGCCCGCATAGCCGAAGAGATGGCGCGCAATTTCCCGAAGGTGTTTTCAGGGCACAAAAGGGTGGATGCAATGTCGTCCGTGTCCGGCCGCTGCATCGTAAGTATGGCTTCTTTCACCACAAGCCTGCAGAAGCAGTTTCCCAAGATAGATATACATGTGAAGTCTAACCATCTGGGCATGGGTATCGTGGCCCCGCCTGAGGCGCCTAAAGGCTATGTCCGCCATTTCGAGGGCAGCGACCCCGACAGCTTGACCCGCGAGAAGCTGTCCCAGTTCATCCGGCGCAAGGTGGATGTGGACGGAATAATGGGTCATATCTTCAAGGACCCTTCGGCAGTGAAACATACCGGCGGCACTACGGACCTGCTCTACTGGCTCTATATGTTTATGGGGAACTATCCTAACTACAGCGATCCGGATCTCTTTTCAGACGTCCTTACCGACGAGCAGTACACCCAGTTATGGGAGACATATAACTATAGTTCATATCTGAACGACATAACAGAGAGGTATCAAATGATTCCGCTGCTGGAAAACATACTCGAATATGCCGGCATCGCAATCGTGAATCAGGATACCGCAGCGGACCTGCGCTTCGGACACGACTACGTACTGGAGGCATTCATCGCCCTGCTCAATCTCGACGGGTTCGGCACCATTCCGGAAAAGGCGGATGATGTGAAGTACTGGTTCCAGAGCTACCGTATCTGCAAGGCCACCAACCTTCAGTTCGTCTTCTACCATTCTCCGCGTGGCAACAAGGACATCCTCTTCAAGATCCTCTGGAACGGCAGCGAAGCGTCCATTCCCGCACTCCGGGCAGTCTCCGGCCCTTACTACCGCTGGGATGACTTCGTGACCTACGCGCAAGGCATCATCACCGCCCACCCGGAAACAGAGGAATAAAGAACTTATCTCCCGTCCGCCAGCAGGAGATTATTAAGGTCTCCTGCTGACGTCCGAGGATAAGTTCGGTTCACTGCGACCGCATGAAGGCTGGCTGCGGCATCGGAAAGAAGGCCTGAGCGGGGGCTGGCCATGTGTTACTGGGACGCTGTCCCAAACCCTGCCGCTCCAGCCTGCTATCAGCACCTGCCACCCCACACGGCTTTCGCTAGCGCCTGCAGGCGCCATATATGGGAGGAATTGGAGTGAGCATCAGCTCACGGAACCCCCCGAGGGCCTTGCTTTCCGTGCAGCTGCCGTTTCAATGAGCCCGTCTGGCCCGTGAAAGGCGGGTTCGCCGGGATACGAGGCAGTTTTCCGTCCGTCTGGCCCGTGAAAGGGCCGTTTGCCGGGATACGAGACAGTTTTCCGTCCGTCCGTCCCGCGAAAGGCGGGTTTGCCGGGATGGAAGCCCGTTCGGAACCCATCTGTCCAGAGAAAGGGCGCTTTGCGGGGACGAACAACAAAAAAACCGGCAGTGATGCCGGCTTTTCTGTGAATAGAGACCTGTCGGCCTAGTATCCGAAGATCTCGTCGAGGCTTACGTTCTGTACGGGACCCAGAGTCTTCAGGAAATTGAAGTCGAGTTCCCTGGGATCTCCGAGGATGCCGTAGATATAAGTGCGGTCCTTGACATATTTCTGCTGGATGGCAACGACATCGTCCATGGTCAGGCCCTGGAGTTTCTCATAGACAAGCTTGTCGACAGGTTCGCTGATGCCGAGTTCCTGAGCAGCGATGTAGCTGTTGAGAACAGCAGCGCCCGTAGTCCTCTCAGTGCGGAGAACGCCTTCAAGGGCAGATTTGGCAATACCGAAGGACATATCGCTCTGAGGCATGTTGTTGATGATCTCGTCGAACGCCTCGACAGCAGTCTGAAGCTTGTCGCTCTGAGAACCGATCCTTGCATAGAAGACGTAATCGTCGTCCTTGTAGCTCGGAGACATCAGATATGCGCCTGCAGAGTAGGCGAGAGCCCTTGCCTCACGCATCTCCTGGAACACGATGGTGTTCATACCGCCGCCGAAGTACTCGTTGTAGAGTGCGATTGCAGGTTCGTCAGCAAGATTGAACTTGTCACCGCGGTCGGTATACTGGATGTAATTGAACTGGCGTGCGTCATAAGGAGCAACGATAACCTTGGGAGAATCAGTGCGAACCATCTTGGTGCGGACTCTCTCGAGAGGCTCGAGGTCAGCAGCCACATCATGGTATTCTGCGAGAAGGTTCTTGACCTTGGCCTCAGTCTCAGGACCGTAGTAGAGAATCTTGTGCTGCTTGCTGAGGAGATTGGTCACCTTGGCAAGAAGCTCTTCTGAAGTAAGGTCCATGATCTGCTGGTTGGTAAGGGTGCGTGCCTTTACATTCTCAGGACCGTAGATGACATACCTGTTGAGAGCGGAAGTACATGAGTTCTGATTGAACTTGCTGTCAGCGCGCTGCTTGAACATATCGGCCTTGAGGGCGGCGAGTATGTTCTCGTCAGCTACAGCGTTTGCCACGAGGTCTTCGATGATCTCGAGCGCCTTGCCGACATTTTCGCTCAGACCGGTCACGGCGATACGGGTCTGCTCGTCACCGCAAGAGAAACTGAAACTGCATGCAAGCTTGTACATCTCCATAGCGATGTCCTCAGCGCTGCGGCTTTCAGTACCGAGATAGTTTACATAGCCGAGAGCCAGGTTCAGTGCCGGATCCTTGAGAAGGCCTTCGTCAAAGAGGAAGGTAAGCTGGGCGATGTCGTTCTTGTCGTTCTGCTTATAGATTACTTCGAGATCAGACGGGCCCTTGAACACCGACAGATCTTTCGAGAAGTCAACGAATACAGGCTCGATAGGCTTAACTTCAACGTTCTGCATTTCTACAAGGAAGTCGCTCTGCTTATCACGGTTGGTGGCGATAGGAGTGATGACCGGAGCCTCGATCTTCTGGATGTCGGGGTCTACGCCGATGTGCTTGTAGACTGTAACGTAGTTGTTTTCACCAAGGTATTTGTTGGCAAAATCCAAGATATCCTGCTTTGTGAGTTTGGCGAGCCTGTCGAGAACCAGCGCGTCATCCTTCCAGTTGCGGCCGGCGATGAACGAGTTCACGTAGCGCATAGCCCTGCTGCGGTTATTCTCAAGACCGCGCATCTGGCTGAGCTTGAAATTGGCAAGAGAAGCTTCCAGAAGCTCGTCGTTGAAATCACCGCTGCGGAGTTTTGCAACTTCTGCGAGCAGAAGGTCCTTGACTTCCTGGAGGCTCTGGCCCTCCTTGGGATAACCCTCGAGAAGGAATTCTCCATAATCAGTCCTGCCATATCCGAAGGCGGCAGCATCAAGCACTTTCTGCTGCTGGTTGAGATCGAGGTCGATGAGACCTGCCATTCCGTTATAAAGAATGGCTGACACCACGTCGGCGACATCGCTTTCAAGGTCCTTTGCGCCCGGATAGCGCCATCCGATCATGACAAATTCAGATTCAGTGCCGTAAACGTCCTTCTCGACAGGAGCGGTAAGCTCTGCTTCAGGTTCATACTTCAGCTCGGGAACGCCTGCTGAAGGCTCCCAGTCTCCGAAGTATTTCTCCACAGTCTTCACAAACTCGTCTGGATTGAAGTCACCTGACACGCAGATGGCGATGTTGTTCGGAACGTAGTATGTGGCTTTCTGCTTCTTGATGGCAGAGATTGACGGATTCTTGAGGTGCTCCTGGGTGCCGATCACAGTCTGCTTGCCATAAGGATGGTTCTTGAAGAGTTCTGCAGAGAGGGCATTCATCGCTTTCTCGCCGTCTTCATTGAGGTACATGTTGTATTCCTCATAAACGGCCTCGAGTTCGGTGTGGAAACCGCGGATCACCATATTCTTGAAACGGTCGGCCTGTACCTTGGCCCAGCTGTCGATCTGGTTTGATGGGATGTCCTCGACATAGCAGGTAACGTCCTCAGAAGTGAAAGCGTTGGTGCCCTGCGAGCCGATGAGAGCCATCAGCTTGTCATATTCGTTCGGGATCGATATCTGTGAAGCAGCATAGCTGATAGAGTCGATCTGATGGTAGATCATCCTTCTTTCCATCGGATCGGTCTTGGTCTTGTAAACATCGTAAAGAGCCTCGATCTGGTCGAGCAGGGGTTTCTCGGCCGCATAGTCTGAAGTGCCGAAATGTTCGGTACCCTTGAACATGATGTGCTCGAGATAGTGGGCGAGACCAGTATTGTCAGAAGGGTCGTTCTTGCCACCTGAGCGGACGGCAATCATAGTCTGGAGCCTGGGCTCATCCTTGTTGACGGACATATAGATCTTCATTCCGTTGTCCATCGTGTAAATCTTGGTCTGGAGCGGATCGCCTTTGACGGTCTCATACTTGCCTTTGCAAGAGAAAAGCATCATAACCGCCAGAAGAGCGATCATCAAATTTGTAATTCTTCTCATAATATTGAAATTTGTGTAAGATCCGTGATATGTTGATAAGGGCCGCAAAGCTACAAAAATAATCCCATAGATTTCAGATTCGCGTCACTTAATGTAACATCAGAATAACTACCTTTACAGAACATAAGAAGACTATGCAGGAAAAAAAGATATATTTTGCAGCGGGATGCTTCTGGGGAGCAGAGCATTTCTTCCGCAAGCTTCCGGGAGTGACAGCTACCCTAGTGGGCTTTGCCAACGGCAGCACGCCGTCGCCCAGTTACCGCGAAGTCTACACCGATACAACAGGCTACGCAGAAACCGTAGAGGTGACATACGATCCGTCCAGGATCTCCCTGACGCAACTCACAGAGGCGTTTTTCGTTATCATCGACCCGCTCAGCCTGAATCGTCAGGGCGAGGACGAAGGCACTCGCTACCGTACAGGAATCTATTGGGTGGATTCGGAAGACATAGCCTTGATTGAAGCCGTATACGCACGCGAGGAGATGGAGCAGGACAACACTCTCTGTGTTGAAAAAGAGCCGCTGCGCAATTTCTATCCGGCAGAGGAAGAACATCAGGACTATCTCATCAAACACGCCGACGGCTACTGCCACGTCAATCTGAAAGCCCTGCGATATGCGGACCTGCTGAAAGAACTCTCAAGCCTGGTGGAAGGAGTGAACGACGAAGTGGCGGTGATGGCAAATACGGCGGCGCTGCTGCACGAAACGATGAAGTTTTTCTGGACAGGTTTCTACATAGTCGCCGATGACACGCGGCTGACGCTCGGCCCGTTCCAGGGACCGGTGGCCTGCTACAGCATTGGCTTTGGCAAGGGAGTATGCGGTACATCATGGAAAAGGGCTGCCAGCGTAGTGGTGGAAGATGTCGAGCAATTTCCCGGACATATAGCCTGCAGCAGCGCCTCGCGCTCTGAAATAGTGGTTCCCCTGTTCGGTCCGGAAGGTCTGGTCAGGGCGGTACTTGACATCGACAGCGACAGACTCGCCACATTCGACGATACGGACCGCCGGATGCTCGAGATAGCCATGGCCATAGTGGCCGGCGAAATCTACTTCTAGCGTTTATTGCCTGTGATCGATGATGTCGATCCTCCAGGTGATTCCCAGGTCGAAGTTGTCCCTGCGGATCGAATTGTCACGATAGTATACTGCATGCAGCCTGATGCCGTCACGCCCCAGCGGGAAATATTCCAGCCCGGCGCCGGCATAAAGGTATTCCGTTCCCGGAGCAATTACTTCGTCGAAAGCCCTTCCATATCTGTCGACGTTCAGGATTGAGTTCGACTCATATCCGCCCTTGGCGCAGATGTTCCATTTCCCGACGCTCCAGATTGTCTTGAAGATTACGGTATAGTCAGTTCCGAAGAAATTCTTCTGCTCGAACGAAGCGCGGTTCATCAGGTCCAGGTCGAAGAGGAAATTGTCCCACTGGAAATGGTTTCCGAGCGCGATGTAGTTGATGAACCTGCCGTCCATGTCCTGGACGAAATTGACAGTCCAGATAGTGTTCCAGATATCGGTGAGCTTGCCCATCCAGGCGAAGTTGTATGCATAGACGCCCTGGTATCCGTAGGAAAGGGGTGAGGTGCAGACCTGGAACTCCAGAAGCTGGTTGTCCATAAGCTTGTATGCTGCGCTCGCCCCGAAGGTGAATCCCTGGTTGATGCTGTTGCAGAACTTGCTGTAGAAATATACGTCTATAGGCACTGCGTCATATTCATAGCCTCCGATCAGGACGGCGTCCTTGCCGATACGGAAACTCCATCGGTCCGTAGCCTGCCAGTTGACATAGAGGAAGTCTGTAGCGTTGAAGACATAGTGCTCGTCGAAGACCTTCTTGTTCATCCTCTGGCGAAGACGATAGTCGATCCGGTCGTTGATATGCCCGAAAATGTTGAGATTGAGATGGTCGGCCAGGAACTGGCTGCTCACGTCCCCGTCGTCGCTCTGGAGGTGGTAGATGCCACGTGTGTCGATATACAGTCTGTCAACGCCGCCCTGCGCCGTGGCAGGAACAGCCAATGCAATCAGGAAAATGATGGTCAGAAATCTTTTCATATAGTTCTGCTTTATTCAGGTTTCAGGTTAAGCACCACATATTCGCTCCTGGTGCCGATCCTGAATTTGCCACCCCAGATTCCGAGACCTGAGGTTATGTAATAACGGGTATTGCCCTTGACGAACTCACCGTATGAATGTTCAAACCTGAAGCGGAGGATGATATTTCCTGGAAATATCTGTCCGTTGTGGGTATGGCCGCTGAACTGGAAATCTATGTCAGACTCCATCGCCTCGTCGAGATTCTCCGGCTGATGGTCGAGCAGCAGGATGAACTTGCTGCGGTCGATATCCTCGACGAGTGAGGGCAGAGGAGCCCTTTCTTTGTTATGGTAATCGTCACGTCCTATGATTTCGATGCCGCATACTTCGGCAGATGCATCCTTGAGCACCTTGATTCCGGCATCCAGGTAGAACAGCTCGGATTTGGCATCTCCGGCATAGTGTTCGTGGTTGCCGAGGCAAGCGTATACAGGAGCCTCGATCCTGCGGAATTCCTCTGCATCGCCATCCTCATACAGCGCCCTGATGGAACGGTCGATTATGTCCCCGGCGACGAGTACGATGTCCGGATGTTCGGAGTTGACGATATCAATCCATCTGGCCAGCTCAGCCCTGCGGTTATGGTAGCCGACATGCAGGTCGCTCATCAAGACCACTTTTACAGGTGACGTGACCTTCCCGGACGCGATGTCGATCTCCTCCCTGTATTTATGTTTATAATGGATGCCTCCGTAAATCAGCAGGAGGGCTGTCGAGCCGAACACCAATGCCGTCCCCGCCCAACTGTCCTCGTGCATCCCGGCGGGCAGTATGTGGCAGAACTGCAGCGCCCTCAGGAGCAAGAACATCATCAGCAGGTATAGGAAACATATCATGCACGAATTGCCTATGACATAGGTGCGGGCCGCCCATTCCATCGGCATCTGTTCCAGCCTGCCCGTGAATGAGATGAAGAAGCAGGCAAATGCCAGGATCATTATTGCCACGGCGGCGATTTTCCATCCGGTCGCAAGCGGAATCACGCGATAGATGCAATACGCCACATATGCGATTGCGACGAGAAGGAATATCGATACGGTCATCAATCCGAAACTTGATTGTTTCATTCAAGGCCGAAGATACGCATTTCTCACAAAAGGTGATTATATTTGCTTATACTATACCCGACAATACCTACTGCAATGAAAATGATACTGCTGCTGGCGGTTCTCGCTTCCGTCAATTTATGTTCCTCAGCCACATCAGCCGGAGAGACCTCATATCCGGCTCCCGCACAGGTCAATATCGATTCGCTGAAAGCTGTCATAAGAGCCGAAGTGATGGATGAAGTCATGAACGAGCTCCAGAGACTGCATCCGTCTGCTCCTTCAGTGCCGGAATCCATAGAATTCGCAGGGAAGACCTACCGTTTCGATACGGACTATATGTACGAAAGGATGGACAGGGAACTGATTGCGTTCACATTCATGCACACCAACTCCACCCTGATGCTCAAGAGGTCGACAAGGTATTTCGAACAGGTGGTTCCGATCCTCAAGGCGAATGGAGTGCCGGAAGATCTGAAGTACCTGATGGCGATAGAAAGCAACCTCGACCCCAAGGCGCTGTCGACCTCCGGTGCTGCCGGACTCTGGCAGTTCCTGAAAAGCACCGCTCCCCAGTACGGCCTTGAAGTGTCGGCCGAAGTGGACGAGAGATACAACATAGAGAAGGAGACTGAGGCAGCCTGCAAGTACCTTAAGGAAGCCTATGCAAAATACGGCGACTGGATGACGGTGGCAGCCAGCTACAATGCAGGGCAGGGAGGAATCAGCAAGCGCATAACCGACCAGAAGCAGTCGTCTGCATTCAACCTTTTCCTGCCCGAGGAGACCTCGAGGTATATGTTCCGCATCTTGGTGGCCAAGATGTTCTTCGAGAATCCGGAATCTTTCGGCTTTTCTGTTCCCAAGGAAGATTATTATCCTTACAGACAACCTCGCAAAGTAATTACAGTGGATTACGCAATCCCTTCTCTGGTGGATTTCGCAGCTGACAACGGCGTTACATATGCTGAACTGCGCAACGCCAACCTCTGGCTCATCGGAACGAAACTCAGCAACCCCAAGAACAAGGTCTACAAGATAATCATCCCGGCCACAAAGTAAGAAGCCGCTTCGCACAGTTTTGTTTTTCCGCAGATATTTCTTACCTTTAGGTTAACTAAAACCTTTTAATATGAAGAAATATTTTGCTGAATGTGTCGGAACATTCGTTCTGACTCTTCTGGGCTGCGGAACTGCAATGTTCCTCGGCTGCAACACACCTGCCGGCGTAGTCGGCACAGCTATCGCATTCGGACTTGCCGTTGTCGCCATGGCATATACCATCGGCGGCGTTTCAGGATGCCACATCAACCCTGCCATCACCTTCGGCGTTGCACTTGCAGGCCGTATGAGCTGGAAGGATGCTGTCGGCTACTGGTGCGGCCAGGTTATCGGTGCAATCATCGCCGGTGCCGTCCTTCTTCTCCTCACCAAGGTCGTTGCCGCTCCTGACCTCACCGGAGGTCTCGGATCCAACGGTGTTGCAAATGCCGGCGGAGTGGGAGGTGCTCTGCTCGTCGAGTTCATCGCAACCTTCCTGTTCGTCCTCGTCGTTCTCGGAACCACCGATTCAAAGGTTGGCGCCGGCAACTTCGCAGGTCTGGCCATTGGTCTTTCACTCATTCTGATCCACCTGGTTTGCATCAACCTGACAGGTACATCTGTCAACCCTGCCCGTTCTATCGGACCGGCTCTCTTCGCAGGCGGAGATGCCCTGAAGGATCTCTGGGTATTCATCGTAGCCCCGATGGTAGGAGGTGCATTCGCTGTTCCTGTTTGGAAAGCTATCGCTCCTGACAAGAAATAGCGCTCACTTCTTTGGCAAAATCAGGAACGCAATGGACTTCCGGTTCGTTGCGTTCCTTTTTTTGTATATTTGTATGGATGTAAAACTGTATTCTGAAAACCGATGAAGAAACTGTTATTTGCGATTTGTCTCGTATGCGCCTTATCTTCCGGCGCCTATGCGCAAATCCTGCCCAGTGCAACCCCTCAAGCCGATTCGATAGCATTCGCAAAGGTAAGGGCCCGTATGGACTCCATCCGTCAGTATCGTCCAACAGTAGGCCTTGTGCTTGCAGGAGGCGGAGCGAGGGGTCTGGCCCATCTTGGTGTAATCAAGCTGATAGAAGAACTCGGCATCCCCGTGGATGTGGTCACCGGAACCAGTATGGGCGGCCTCATCGGCGGACTGTATGCGATGGGCTACAATCACGACCAGCTGGATTCGCTGGTCCGTGACATCCAGTGGCCCATTATGATGTCCGACAAGGTTCCGAATACATACATCACATACAAACTGAGAAAATATCGCGAGAAATTCCTTATCAGGGTACCTTTCCACTATGAGGACGAAGATGCGGAAGAGCGTGCAAGGCAAGAGCAGAACCTTGACCAGATGGCGGAAGAGGCCGGATACAATTCGACCGACGAGACTCAGGCCGCCCTCAACAGGATGGGACTTGGAATGCCGGACGGCTATCTCTATGGCTTGAACGTACGCAATATGCTCAGTTCGATCAGCGTGGGATATCAGGACAGCATCAGTTTCGCAGATCTCCCGATCCCGTTCGCCTGCGTAGCAACTGACCTCTATAACATGACGCCCAAATACTGGACCAGCGGCAATATCACTTCTGCGTTACGGTCCACGATGGCCATACCTTTTTATTTCAGGGCTGTACGTATGGATGATGAAGTCCTGTTGGACGGAGGCATGCGCAACAATTACCCGGTAGATCTTGCAAGGGCCATGGGAGCTGACATAGTTATCGGTTCTGAGATGTCAGTTCCCCGCACGCTTGACGAACTGAACACGCCGGTGGATTTCCTTTTCCAGACCATCGTCCTCCTTTCTACTGAAGCGGTGTCCCAGGCAAAGGAGATGCTTGACCTCAGCGTACATCACGAACTTCCCGGATACAATATGCTGTCTTTCGACGATGCGAGCGTCGACGACATAATCGACCAAGGCTATCAGAACGCATTGTCAAACAAAGAAGTGTTCGAAACAATTGCGGCGATGGCGGGTGGCAGGCAAGAACCTGAAGTAGCACATCATAATAAGGCTGTCAACCTTGCTCTGCAAAAGGTACGGGTAGACCAGGTCAAGTTTACGGGAATATCGGAGGGTGACCGTGACAAGATTCTGCACAAGAACGACTATCCTGCCGACAGCCTGTATGACAGGGATATCATCGAACGGATGTTGAACCGTATCTATGGTTCAAATGCTTTCGAGGCCGTGTCCTATCATATGGAAGGGCAGCAGGAGCCCTACACTCTTGTCTTCGACTGTACGAAAGGACAGACCAACGATTCGGCAATGAGTATCCGGGCTGACACAGATGAGGCAGTATCTGTCATAATTCATCTGGGACTGGGAACACGCAAGCTTGCCGGTCCCAGGCTGACCGGTGACCTCAAACTGGGAACCAACCCTGCGCTGTCGGTGGAAGGTGCAATCAAGTCCAAGGTAGGCCTGCCTACTGTCGGAATGACCTTCCGCAGCCGTATGATAAACGCGGCTTCCGGATATATGTTCGATACTAATGACAAACTGTTCACTACCGCGCTTGATGCATTTCTGGAAGATTCCCGTATGCGCTTCGGAAATATGAGGGCAGGCCTTACGTTTGAAATGGATCCATACGAAAGGTATCTGTCCAGTAAGGAAGAATGGGTAGGCTGGGACTGGAAAAGTTACTGGCTGTCCGCCTTTGCAAACATCAAGTATGACACTTATGACGACGGCTATTTTCCGACACGCGGCTTCCGTTTGACTCTCGACGGCCGCTATGTATTCAAAGGGTACACTATCGACCTGGACCCGGATTATATCCACCCTGAGGAAGATCCGACAACAGAAGGGGGTATCGTGCCCAGCTATGGATCTTTCCTTTTCGGGCTGGAAGCCGCTTTCTCGTTCGGCAAGAATTTTACGGTTATTCCAAGGGCTAATTTTGGATGGAATACTGTGGATGTCGATTACATGAACCCCAAACACATAGTTTCCATGGGCGGCTTTATGGCCAACCGCTATGTGGAGCGCCAGATGTCATTCTTCGGTGTGCCTGTCAATTACATTAACTGTTATAAATACAGTACCATAGGCCAGCTTGACCTGAGGTACCGTTTTACCCGCAAGGACTATGTGACAGCGAGAGCAGGAATGTTTCTTGATGACATTACCATAAAGGATATGATTCACCAAAACCCCAGATATGCCTTCGGTGCCGAATATTCCAGACAGACTATGGTAGGGCCTCTCAGAATCGCGGCTCAGTATTGCGCACTTGTTGGTTTCACGGGATATGCGTCTGTAGGATTTGAATTTTGATTCTTTAAAACAGATATTATCATGAAAAAGACACTGTTATCTATCCTGGCCCTCGCGCTTGCCGTCTTTATGGCCAATGCACAGATGGGCCGTCCTATGGGCGGGGGTGGCGGTTTCGGCCAGATAGCTCCCGTCGACGTGACATTCGACCCTTATGTAGAGGCTCCGGCAGGATTTGACGCGGAGCGTCCCGGTATCGACCGCGGCACCATTGAAACCGTAGAATACAAATCAGAGTCTGTAGGCACTGTCCGCAAGGCTACCGTCTATCTGCCTCCGAAGTATGACCCTGCAAAGAAATACTCAGTGCTCTACCTGCTTCACGGCATCGGCGGAGACGAACTTGAATGGCTCAAGGGCGGTGCCCCCAACGTCATCATGGACAACCTCTATGCTGACGGCAAGGCTGCCGATATGATTGTCGTCATGCCAAACGGCAGGGCACAGGCCAACGACCGTGCCGAGGGCAACGTGATGGCTACGTTCCCCGCATTTGCTGAGTTCGACAAAGACCTGATAGGAAGCCTTATTCCCTTCATCGAGGGCAAATACAGCGTCTACAGCGACCGCGAGCACCGCGCCATAGCCGGTCTGTCAATGGGCGGCGGCCAGTCACTGAACTTCGGACTGGGCCACATGGACGTATTCGCATTTGTGGGCGGTTTCTCTTCTGCCCCCAACACCAGCACTCCGGAAGTCCTTATCCCAGACGTTGAGAAGACCAAGGCCGAGAACAAGCTTCTCTGGATGGTTTGCGGAAGCGAAGACAACCTGATGTACAACAGTTCCCGCCTGAAAGCTTTCTGCGACGAGCACGGCGTTCCCTGCACTTTGATAGAGTATCCTGGAGAAGGCCACAACTTTGTCGTATGGAAATATGGCCTTTTCAATTTCGCACAGCTTATTTTCAAATAGGTTTTTGTGAACGTGTAAATAAAGAACGGCCGGAGAGACAATCTCCGGCCGTTCTTGTTATGTAACGTCTTCGTTTAGAACACAAGTGCAAAAACACCTGCTGCGAGAACTGCTCCGACAACAGGGCCGAGAACAGGAATCCAGCTGTATGCCCAGTCGCTCGAGCCTTTGCCCTTGATGGGAAGGATGGCGTGGGCGATGCGGGGACCGAGGTCACGGGCAGGGTTGATGGCGTAACCGGTGGTTCCGCCGAGTGACATACCGATGGCCATGATCAGCATAGTTACAGGGAATGCTCCCGAGCTGCCGAGGCCGACTTCAGCTGTATTGCCCTGAGTTGCGAACGCCATGATGGTGAACACCAGGACGAAAGTTCCGATAACCTCACAGACGAAGTTGCGCCAGTAATTGCGGATGGCAGGGATGGTGCAGAAGCAGCCAAGCTTGGTGGCCTGGTCTTCCGTTGCATTGAAATGGTCCTTGTAGAAAACCCATACCAGATATCCGCCGACGATACCGCCGAGAATCTGGGCAACGATATAGCCGAATACCTTCGACCACTCGAACGAGCCCTGTATTGCAAGACCGAGAGTCAGCGCAGGATTGAGGTGGGCGCCGCTGATCGGGCCGGCGATGAACACGCCGCACATCACGGCGAAGCCCCAGGCCATCGTTATGACGACCCAGCCGCCTCCCTGGCCTTTGGTCTTGTTAAGACATACGTTTGCTACGACGCCGTCACCCATCAGGATGAGGATCATCGTACCAAGGAATTCAAATAGATACTGTTGCATAATAGTTATTAGGTTATTTTGACAATGTTCTTGAAATTGCGTCCTTCCAGCCCTTCTTGGCTTCTGCCTGCTCGTCGGCAGGAGAGAAGCGGCGCTCTACGGCCCAGATAGACTTGATGTCGTCGATTGACTTCCAGTAACCTACTGCCAGACCTGCAAGGAATGCCGCGCCGAGAGCAGTGGTTTCTGTAATCTGGGGACGGATGACGTCGCAGCCGAGGATATCCGACTGAAACTGCATCAAAAGGTTGTTGCGGGAAGCGCCGCCGTCAACCTTGAGCTCGCACAGTTTCACGCCGCTGTCGCTCTGCATGGCCTCCACGATGTCCATAGTCTGGAAAGCGATGCCCTCAAGAGCCGCACGGGCTATGTGGGCTGCAGTGGAACCGCGCGTGATACCGTATACGCAACCCTTGGCATACTGGTCCCAGTAGGGGGCGCCGAGACCTGTAAGGGCAGGCACGAAATAAACGCCGCCGTTATCAGGTACAGAGGCCGCCAGGGCTTCAACCTCGCTGCTGGACTTGATGATGCCCAGGCCGTCGCGGAGCCACTGGACCACGCTGCCGGCAACGAAGATGCTGCCTTCCAGCGCGTAATTCACCTTGTCGCCGACCTTCCAGGCGATGGTGGTCAGCAGGTTGTTGCGCGACTCGATAGGTTTCTCGCCGGTGTTCATAAGCAGGAAGCAACCTGTGCCGTAAGTATTCTTGACAGCGCCAGGCTCAGTACACATCTGTCCGAAGAGGGCAGCCTGCTGGTCACCTGCGATACCTGCAATAGGCACGTTGCCGGACAGCACGCTGGTGCTTGTATGGCCGTACACTTCCGAGCAAGACTTTACCTTCGGCATCATTGACTCAGGAACTCCGAGCAGGTCCAGAAGTTCCTTGTCCCACGACAGGGTGTGGATGTTGAACAGCATGGTGCGGGAAGCGTTGGTCACATCGGTCACGTGGACCTTGCCGCCGGTAAGGTTCCAGATCAGCCACGAGTCTACGGTTCCGAAGCGCAGCTGGCCTTTGTTGGCCTTGTCTCTTGCACCGGGAACGTTTTCGAGAATCCAGCGAATCTTTGTGCCGCTGAAATATGCGTCGATGATAAGACCGGTTTTCTTGCGGATGAAGTCGGTCTTGCCGGCAATCTTGAGTGAATCGCAGAATGAAGAAGTCCTGCGGTCCTGCCATACGATGGCGTTGTATACAGGCTCACCTGTTTCTGCATCCCATACGATGGTGGTCTCACGCTGGTTGGTGATTCCGATTGCTGCGATGTCGGCAGCACCGATACCCATGGATGCGATGGCCTCAGCCATCACTCCGGACTGCGATGACCAGATCTCCTTGGGGTTGTGCTCAACCCAGCCGGGCTGAGGGAATATCTGTGTGAATTCTTTCTGAGCTACAGAGCAGATTTCACCCTTTTCGTTGAAAACTATGGCTCTTGAGCTGCTTGTGCCCTGATCGAGGGCGATAACGTATTTTGGCATAATGTTGAGAATTTGTCTTAATCCTGATAAAGTTAAGAAATATTTGAGTAATTTGCTCCATCAACGTCAATAAACACAGTTCCCATGAGAAAGGCCTTTCTGCTTCTGCTTGCATTCCTCGCTGTCACTGCCTGCCACAAGCCGGCTGCACAATACAACAATCCCGTGATAAATGAAAATGCGCCTGACCCGTCCGTGATACGCGGTGATGACGGAGCATTCTACCTTTTCTCAACACAGCGTCAGGGAAACATACCGATCTACCGGTCGGAGAACCTTGTGGACTGGGATTTCACAGGCTGGGCCTTTGACCGTAACGACAGGCCGCATCTAGTCGAAGGGGCTGGATACTGGGCCCCTGACATCCAAAAAGTGGGGGACAGGTACATACTGTATTTCTCGAACGGAGTGTGGGACGGGCACTGGGAGAGCGGCATCGCCTGCGCCGAGTCGGAATCGATTACCGGCCCTTA
Organism: Bacteroidales bacterium; assembly: GCA_017561885.1. Lineage (GTDB taxonomy): Bacteria > Bacteroidota > Bacteroidia > Bacteroidales > UBA932 > Equibacterium. The sequence goes on from JAFZBF010000007.1 coordinate 20,094, forward strand.
CCGCTATGCTCACATATTGATTCCTTCACCGGAGTCCGGCGTGCGGAACTCCATCGACCAGAATTTCTTCAGCGACGGAGGCAAGAACTATATGGCCTGGGGTAGTTTCTATGGCATCTATCTTATAGAGCTCAGCGAAGACGGACGCACCGTCGGCCAACCTTTCGACCGCAAGATTCAGATCGCCGGCAATGCCTATGAAGGAAGTTATATCCACAAGCACGACGGCAAATACTATCTCTTCGCCTCGATAGGCACTTGCTGCGAAGGGTTGAGAAGTCGTTACACCCTTGTCGTGGGCCGCAGCGATGCTCTGGAAGGTCCGTACACTGACAGGCACGGCAATCCTATGCTGTCGAATTTCCACGAAATTCTCGTGTCGGGAGACAACTTCGTCCGTGGCCCAGGACACTGCAGTGAAATCATAACTGACGATGCTGGGCAGGACTGGATTCTCTATCACGGATATGACGCGAATGATCCGGATGCGGGACGCAAGGCCTGGCTGGATCGCGTGGACTGGGTCGATGGCTGGCCCGTAATGGCCGGCTTTGTCCCCAGAAGCGGCGACGCTCCATATTTCAAACACTGAGATCTTATACTGACCTGCCAATATAGCCATTTGTTTTTCGGACCGACGCTTCGCGTCTCCCTCCCACGCTGCGCGTGGGCCCCTCCCTCTATCGGCCGAGGGTGGCCAGGGTCCTCAAACTCAAATGGCTATATTGGCAGATTCGGTCAGACCTCAAGAAGTTCGTATTCGCCGCCCCAGAGTTGCAGGAAGCGAAGGAAATCAGCCTTTGTGACAACCACACTGGCCGTGTTGTCGCAGGGATGGAAACTGATACGTTCCGACTGCATAAGTTCAGAGTCCAGATAGAATTTCACCCTGTGGCCGTTCTCGAAAAGTTCTTTCGGGTCGGCGGCACTAAGGTCCATATCTTCTATGAGTCCGAAAGGGGAGACCGAGCCCGGTTTCAGTCCGAGGCAGCGCATCATCCTCTCCGGTGAGGCGAAAGTCAGCTTGCCCTGATGAAGCGCGTGCTCGAGGGCATGGATGTCCATCTGCTTGTGGCACTCGAAACTAATCAGGTAGTGCCGGTTCCCCTTGTGGTTACGCATGAACAGATTCTTGCAGTGGGTGCACTCTGGAATCTGGCCCCACCACGAGAGAGCCTCCTCGATGGTGAACAACGGAGGATGCTCGTATATTTCATAAGGGATGCCGTTCTTCTTCAGGAAGTCGAGCACCCTCAGACGCTGGTACTCGCGGTCGAACAAGTCACGCAGGCGTTCCCTGTCGCGGATTATGCCGCGCAGCTCTTCCAACTTGGCCGCATTGTCCGATTCCGGAATCCAGAGTTTCAGATAGCCGCCCTCCGCATATTTCTCCATAAGGTGTTCCAGGGTGCGCTCCCATTGGCCCTCCCTGTCAAGTTCGGGATACTTGTTGAAACCATACTGCACCGTACGGCGGATAATCTTCACCGGATTGATATCCCTGTCGGCCTCGGCGATGATGAGCCCGTAGATGCCGCGGGGCTTGCGGTCCGAAGAAGCCCTGTGGTCCTCTGCGGCCTGAGCTATTGTCTCGATCTGTTCAGGGGTGAACCAGCGCAGCAACTCCGTGTCTTCACGTATTATGCGGCCTGAAACTATATGGTGGAACTCACGGCCTTCGACTACGCCTGTGTCATGGTAAGCGGCGGCGGCATAGATCATATTTTCATCGACATCATATCTTTTCGCAAGCTCGAGTGCATTCTTGATTACTGTGCGGACATGCTCTTCCGAGTGCGCGCTGTCGAAGTGACGGTAGCGGGGGATGATCTCTTTCTCTACGTATGCTTCAAGTTCAGGATTTATCATTTCCGGAATTAGATTTTATATGGCAAATATACTATATTTGTTAGCTATGAAAACAACGAAAATCCTTTCAGTAATTGCTGGTCTTTTAGCCCTCTGTCTTCCGGCTCTTGCCCAGAATCAGTGGCAAGGTTCAAAAGTTGCCATATTGGGCGACTCGATCAGCGATCCGATACGTGTCGGGACTGAAAAATGCTGGTGGGAGTTCCTGGCAGAACTGATGGATATGCAGACTGTCTCTTTCGCTGTAAACGGTGCGAAGATGAGCCAGCTGCCGACCCAGGCGCTTAAAGTCGATTCAACCTTCGACGCAATAATCATCCTTGCAGGAACCAATGACTTCTTCCACGACGTACCGATGGGAGAGTGGTTCACAGAGACTGTGGATTCCGTCAACACAAACGGCATGATGACGCCCAAGCTCCATAGACAGTTCAACTATGACGGAGAAACATTCTGCGGCCGCTGCAACATCTTGATGCACCAGCTCAAGACTGCATTTCCGACAAAACAGATAATACTGATGACCCCGCTGCACAGGGCCTATGCACGGTTCGGCGCCCGCAACGTCCAGCCCGACGAAATGTACGCCAACTTCCTCGGCTTGTATATCGAGGACTATGCAGCTGCCATCCGCCGTTGCGGCCAGATTTGGAGCGTTCCGGTAATCGACCTGTACGGCGACAGCGGCTTGATGCCGGTTCTCGACGAATACACACGATACTTCAACAATGCCAGAACAGACAGGCTTCATCCCGGCGCCGAAGGTCATCTGCGTATGGCAAAAACAATACAGTACCATCTGATGGCACTGCCCAACACTTTCTGAGAAAATGGTTTCATTCATATCAGCCATAGCTGCTCTTGTGCTCGGATACATCTTCTACGGCCGTTTCGTAGAGAGATGCTTCGGCATAGATGCATCGCGTGCGACTCCGGCTGTCGCATTGAAGGACGGCGTGGATTATATCCCTATGCCGACGTGGAAGGTATTCCTTATCCAGTTCCTGAATATCGCCGGAACCGGTCCGATCTTCGGAGCGATAATGGGTATCCTGTTCGGCCCTATGGCATATCTCTGGATTGTCTTCGGAAGCATCTTCATCGGTGCAGTCCATGACTATTTCAGCGGAATGATGTCAATCAGGTCGAAAGGAGCGTCGCTGCCCGACATAATCGGCAACGAGCTTGGCCCAGTGATGAAACTGCTGATGAGGATTCTGTCTCTGCTTCTGCTGATCCTGGTCGGCACCGTGTTCACTACGACTTCCGCCGGACTGCTGGGCAACCTGACCGGAGCGACCGGCTTCCTGGGAACGAAACTGTTCTGGATCATAGTGATTTTCGTCTATTTTCTCCTTGCCACGGTTCTTCCGATCGATACTCTCATCGGCCGTTTCTATCCGATATTCGGACTTGCCCTTCTGATCATGGCAGTAGGAGTCCTTGGAGGCATTTTCATCAATGACGGGTTCCTTCCGTCGGTGACTGATGCCTTCAAAGGCGTTCATCCGAATCATCTGCCCATCTTCCCGCTGCTGTTCGTGACGATCGCCTGCGGAGCGGTAAGCGGATTCCATGGTACACAAAGTCCCCTGATGGCACGCTGCATCAAGGACGAGAGGTATGCAAGGCCTGTGTTCTACGGAGCAATGATTACTGAAGGCGTCGTTGCCCTCATCTGGGCTGCGGCAGCCATCAAGTTCTCCGGCAGCTACGACGCGCTCTATGCCAATCTTACCGATGGCGGTACTGCTGCATCCAATCCGGCGAAACTGGTCAATTTCATTTGCGAGACCTGGATGGGCAAAGTCGGAGCAGTGCTGGCTGTCCTCGGTGTAGTGGCAGCTCCGGTAACCTCAGGAGACACTGCGTTCCGCTCGGCCCGACTGATACTCTCAGATTTTATAGGAATCGAGCAGAAGAAGGTATGGCACAGGCTTGTCCTGGCTCTTCCCCTGTTCATTGTCAGCGCAGTCCTGCTGACCATCAATTTCGATGTCCTGTGGAGATACTTCGCATGGTTCAACCAGACTCTGGCGATGATTGCCTTATGGTCGATGACTTCCTGGCAGCTCACCCGCGGAAAAAACTACTGGATAACGCTGATTCCTGCCATCTTCATGACGATGGTCAGCGTATCATACATACTCTGCGCACCGGAAGGCTTCCGTCTGGACTACACCCTCAGCTACATCATCAGCGGTGTGGTTACGGTATGCCTTGCATTCTTTGCGCTGAGAAGCTTTACAAGAAACAAGAAAAAACTGAACGACAATCAATAACACTTAAATTACAAGCAATATGGCAAAATTCAGATGCCCCGTATGCGGATATATCCACGAAGGTGACACCGCTCCCGAAAAATGCCCCCTCTGCGGCGTTCCCGGCTCAAAATTCATTGAAATCAAAGAAACTGAAGAGAAGCTCGTCTTCGTTGACGAACACGTTCTTGGAGTTGCAAAGGATGTCAAGGATCCTGAAATCCTCAAAGGCCTGCACGACCATTTCAACGGCGAGTGCTCAGAAGTCGGAATGTACCTGGCAATGAGCCGTCAGGCCGACCGCGAAGGTTATCCCGAGGTGGCAGACGCATTCAGGCGCTATGCGCTGGAAGAGGCTGACCACGCAGCTCGCATAGCCGAACTTCTCGGCGAGGTGGTATGGGACACCAAGACCAACCTTGAGAAACGCATGCACGCCGAGGCAGGTGCCTGCGAAGGCAAGAAACGCATCGCAACTCTTGCAAAGCAGCAGAATCTCGACGCTATCCACGACACAATCCACGAGATGGCAAAAGACGAGGCCCGTCACGGAAAAGGATTCGAAGGCCTCTACAACAGATATTTCAAGAAGTAGAAAACTCATTATGAAAAGATTTCTGACCGTCACCCTGATGGCGGTCGTTGTTGTGGCGTGCACATCGGTGAAGGACTTCGAACTCCAGTCCGGAGATTCCGAGCCGATGCGTGGCACTTACACCGACTTCCTGCTGACAGGACAGGCGCTGCTGGAGGACGGAGCCGACGCTTCCGTCTGGTTCCACACCGACGATGACTGTGCCAAAGGCTATCAGGTCTTGTTCCGCAACGGGCCGATTGACGGCACCCGAAAGACAGGCTCGCTGGCTTCGGTCAGGAATCTTTACCGCAGTCTCGCAAGCGACGGGGAGTGGTTTCCCTTCGAGATAGCAGTAAGAGGAAATAACATATCAGTCCGTATCAACGGCACGGATGTAGTCTGCTACACAGAGCCGGAAAAGCCTTATCGCAGTGAAAAGCACAAGCATATGCTGCTCGGCGGCGGCAAAGTGATTTTCACCGGAGGTAACGGCAAGGTTTCTTTCCGGAATGTGACTGTCGAAAAGCTTCCGGCAGACCAGCTCAATCCGGCCGACAGCCTGCCGCCCGTCGACGAGCAGACTGACGACATAATCCGCCTTCAGCAGGAGGATTTCCCTGTAATCGACTGGCACGTCCATCTCAAGGGCGACCTCACGGAAGAGATGGCGCACGCGATGTCGATGAACTACGGTATCAACTATGGCATCGGCCCGAATGCCTACGGCCCAAAGAAAGAAGGCGAGGGGGGATCCGGTCTGGTTCTGACCAGCGACGAGGAGATGGAAGCATACTGGCAGAGCGTCAAGGACTGGCCGTTCATGAGATCTCTGCAAGGCGACGGCCGCAAGTGGTCGAGGAGTTTCTCCCCGGAACTGCTTGACAAGTTCGACTACATTTTCACGGATGCAATGTACGTATTCGACCATGGCAGGCTCGTAAGACTCTGGTATCCGGATGAGGTGAGGCTGGAGATGCCGGTCCAGAAATATATGGACCTCATAGTGGACGAAACGGTCAACATATTTGAGAATGACCCGGCGGACTTTTCGGCAAACGCATTCTATCTGCCCGATGCGATGGCAGGCGACTTCGAGAGGCTATGGACCGACGAAAGGGTGGACCGTGTGCTGAAGGTTCTCAAGGAAAACAACGTCGCTCTGGAGATAAGCGCACGATACCTGATTCCCAGCAAGAGGATAATTCTGAAAGCCAAAGATATGGGGCTCAAGTTCACCTTCGGGACGAACAACAAGGACTCGGACTTCGGCCGCCTTGAATACTGTACTGAGATGGTCCGTGAATGCGGCATCACCGCTGAAGATATGTGGTTCCCCGCCATGTCTACAAGATCTGAGCGCATGAAGGCACGGGGTGCTGCGGAAAACAGAGAATGAAGTAAATGGAAACCGGCATCAACTTCGTCAACGACCTTGCGATAATCCTGATTACAGCAGGACTATGCACCATCATATGCCGTGCGCTGAAACAGCCGTTGATCCTCGGTTACATTATCGCCGGTTTCATCATCAGCCCCAATCTCGGCATCTTCGGCATTTCGAGCCAGGAAGCCGTGGAGCAATGGTCCGACATCGGAATAATCTTCCTTATGTTCGGTCTAGGCCTGGAGTTCAGCTTCAAGAAGCTTATGGCGGCCGGCAGCCAGGCCATCGTGACGGCGCTCAGCAAGTTCCTGGGCGTATTCGTCATCGGTTTCCTCATCGGACAGGCCCTGGGATGGACAACAATGGAAAGCATATTCCTCGCAGGTCTGCTCTCGATGTCGTCCACAGTGGTCGTCATCAAGACTTACGAAGACTTCGGGCTTAAGAAAGAACCATATGCCGGTATTGTCTTCGGCACTCTTGTGGTCGAAGATATGATAGCCATCCTGCTGATGGTGCTGCTGTCCACCCTGGCTGTCTCGAACAATTTCTCGGGAGGGGAGATGCTGCTCAACTTCGGCAAGCTGGTGTTCTTCCTTGTAATCTGGTTCGTCGTTGGCATCTATGTAATACCGACTCTGCTCAAGAAGACCGGGCGTTTCCTCAGCGACGAGATATTGCTGATCATCAGTCTCGGCCTGTGCTTCGGTATGGTGACTATTGCGACAAAAGCGGGCTTTTCGTCGGCTCTCGGCGCCTTTATGATGGGTTCCATCCTCGCCGAGACCATTGAGAACGAGAAGATATTGAAACTGATTTCGCCCATCAAGGATCTGTTCGGCGCAATCTTCTTCGTATCTGTCGGAATGATGATTGCTCCCGCCCAAATCGGAGCCCACTGGTGGGTGATACTGGTCCTTGCCCTGACTGTGGTTATAACCCATATCCTGTTCGTTACGGTCGGCATAATCCTCTCAGGAGGCAATCTCAAGAATGCCGTCCATTCCGGCTTCAGCCTCGCTCAGCTGGGCGAGTTCGGATTCATCATTGCCGGTGTCGGAGTGAGCCTCGGGGTGATGAGGGATTTCATATATCCCGTAATCATCGCAGTTTCGGTGCTGACTATCTTCACCACGCCCTATACCGTCAAGCTTGCCGGTCCTGTTTACAGGTGGTTGCAGCGCACCCTGAAACCGAGCCTCCTTGCCAGAATCGACAAACCCGATTCGATGCTGAACGCCTCCAAGGCCGAGAAGAGCGAATGGAAGAAGGTTCTGACTGCATTCGCGATCCGTATCCTCATATACGGAGTTTTTCTGTCTGCCATAATGATCCTGTCCGGCACATACCTCGGCAGGCTCGTGGACAAAATCTTTCCTGACATCAGCCTGCCGCTGCACAACACGATCTGCATACTTGTGACTCTTGCAGTGATGGCCCCGTTCCTGTATGGCCTTGTTTCGAGGAACCACAAGTCACAGCTGTCCATAGCCAAGCTGCTTGCAGAAAAGAGAGCCAACTCCTGGCCGCTGATGGGGCTTGACATATCAAGGATTTTCCTGGCGATGGGTTTTGTGCTGGCAGCCATATCCCATTACGCCAAGTTGTCCGGATGGGTGGTCGTCGTCCTGCTGTTCGCCGGTTTCCTGATGCTCCTCATCACGCGTAATTTCCTGAGACGCTACCAGACTCTGGAGAACCGCTTCCTTCGCAACCTCAACGAGAAGGAAGAGACGGTGCGGAAACAGCGTCCGGTGACGGCATCCGTAAAGCAGAGCCTTGGCTCATACGACGTCCACATTGAAGAGATGGTCATCGCCCCGGAGTCCTCGTGGGCGGGACAGAAACTCAAGAACCTGCCTCTCAGGGAGAATTCCGGCGCCAACATAATCAAGATCGCACGCGGTTCGAAACGCTATACTGTCCCTGACGGAGATACTGTGGTGTATCCCGGAGACAAACTCTATGCTGTCGGTACTGGAGAACAGCTTGAAGCGATGCGGTCGCTGCTCCAGTCGTCAAACAAGGAGTATGTCTGCGATGATGCAGACTATTTCAAGGTCGAGCCCGTGACCCTCACCGAAAATTCTTACATGACCGGCCAGAGCCTGCGCAGCCTCAACCTGCGCAGCTACGGCTGCATGATAATAAGTATATTGAGGGACGACAAGTTCGTAACCAATCCCAAGCCAGACACTGTCTTCCACGCAGGAGACACTGTCTGGCTGGCCGGAGACGTCGACTCACTTACCTGGCTTGAAAAATAAATAACAGTTCCGATATGAAATACATCAAGTTCGCAGCGGTGTTGATTGCCGCGATTGCAGTTTATTCTTGTACCGGCGCATCGAATGGCAAGGCTGCCGCTGACGCATCCTACCAGGTGTCGCAAGTTCCTTTTACCGATGTAAAAATCGCTGAAAACAGTTTCTGGGGAGACAGGCTCAAGGCTGCCCGCGAAGTGACCATTCCTCTTGCCTTCAGCAAATGCGAGACAGAAAACCGATACCGCAATTTCGAGCTGGCCGCCAATCCGTCACCGGACAACAAGCCCACCGCATTTCCGTTCGATGACACTGACGTCTATAAGACCATTGAAGGCGCCAGCTACATTCTTCAGACATATCCTGACAAGCAGCTCGAGAATTATATCGACAGTGTGCTGGACATAGTCGCTGCGGCACAGGAACCGGACGGATATCTCTACACTGCACGTACGATGAATCCCGAGCATCCTCATTCATGGTCGGGAAGCGAACGATGGGAAGCAGTCGAGGACGGCAGCCACGAATTCTACAACCTCGGGCATATGGTTGACGCCGCCTGTGCGCACTATCAGGCCACAGGAAGCACCAAGTTCCTCGACATAGCCAAGAAATATGCCGACTGCATAATCCGCGAAATAGGACCGGGAGAAGGGCAGAAGACTGTTGTGCCAGGCCATCAGATTGCGGAGATGGCGCTGGCAAGGCTGTATGTGCTGACAGGGGAGAAGAAGTACCTCGACCAGGCCAAGTATTTCCTTGACTACCGCGGAAAGACCGCCGTCAAGAACCAGTACAGCCAGAGCGACCTGCCCGTTGTGGACCAGCGTGAAGCCTGGGGCCACGCTGTACGTGCAGGCTATATGTATTCAGGTATGGCTGATGTCGCTGCACTGACGGGCGAGAAAGATTATGTGAATGCCATCGATTCGATTTGGAACAATATCGTGACCCGCAAATACTACATCACAGGAGGAGTCGGATCACGTCACAACGGCGAGGCATTCGGAGCCGACTACGAACTTCCCAACAAGACTGCATACAACGAGACCTGCGCTGCAATCGCACAGGTTTATCTGAACCAGAGGATGTTCATGCTGCACGGCGATGCCAAATACATCGACTGCCTCGAGCGCACGCTTTACAACGGTGTGATCAGCGGAATGAGCGTCGACGGCGGAAAGTTCTTCTATCCGAACCCGCTCTCGGCCGACAGCCTATATCACTTCAATTCAGGAAGGACGATGACCCGTCAGCCCTGGTTCGGCTGCGCCTGCTGTCCGAGCAACCTCTGCCGTTTCATTCCTTCAGTTCCGGGTTATGTATATGGCGTCAAAGACCGCAGCCTGTATGTCAATCTCTTTGCAGAAAACTCAGCTGAGATTCAGATTGAGGGCAGGCCGGTGAAAGTATCACAGAAGACCGACTATCCATGGAACGGTGACATACGGTTGACGGTAGACGGCAATGATGCCGGCAAGTTCACCGTCAAGGTGCGTATTCCCGGCTGGGTACGCAACGAAGTGGTGCCGGGAGATCTCTATGAGTACGCTGACGGACTGACTCCTTCGTGGAGCATCTCTGTCAACGGCAAGCAGCAGAGAGCAAAAGTCGGTGCTGACGGCTATGTGGCGCTGTCACGCAACTGGAAGGAGGGGGATGTGGTTTCCATACATTTCGACATGCCTGTCCGTACCGTTGAAGCCAATGAGAACGTTGCCGATGACCGCGGAAAACTGGCAGTTGAACGCGGACCGCTGGTTTATTGCGCAGAATGGGCAGACAATGCAGGCAAGGACGTACACACCACACCTGTAGGCGCTTCTACATTCGAAATCGTTCCTAACTTCGGCATAGCCAATACCGAAGGGGACGGCAAGGTCTTCAAGGTTACTGAAATAAAATCATCCAACGGCCTGGCGCTGATTCCTTACTATGCGTGGAATCACCGCGGTGCGGGCAATATGGAAGTCTGGCTGGCCGAGTAGGATTATTAATCCTTCACTATAAGATATTTTCTCAGCAGCTCGATCTCTTCCTTTGTGAGGGGATCAACGCTGTCTGAATGGCGTGTCGTAGCCCAGTTATAAGCAAGCTGGTTGATGTTTGTGACGTCAGGGTAACCGAATTTCCTGAGATAGGTTATCAGTTCATATAGGATGTGGGTTTCTTCTTCAGTGGCCCTGAAGTCCCTCTGACGTCTGTTCTTTCCGTCGTATGTGGTCAGTTCGTAGTCCTTTGACAAATCACTCTCCGACACGCCTACAAGGGCTTCTATGAGGAATGCCAGAGACCCCGTACGGTCAGCTCCGCCTGCACAGTGGAAATACACTGCGCGGCCTTCTCCCAGCCAACCTATGATTGAACGGATTGCCTGCTGATAGAGTTCCTCGGTATTGCCGGTACCCCTTCCGATATTCTTCTCGACCGGAAGCTTGAGATAATCGACACCTTCGAGAACAGGCCCCACATGAGCCTCGCTCGCCTTGATGCCGCGCAGATCAAGGTCGACTGAAATTCCGAGATCCTTCTTGAAGATGTCTTTCCCACTGTCAGGCATACGTGAAGACAGATAAGCGCCTCTGTAAAGTTTCCCATAGGCTATGTGGCCACCGTCAACCTTCCAGCCTCCAAGGTCACGCACATTGTCTGCGAAACCGTTTATCATACGCAGAGGTCCCACAGGTATCACGCATCCCGACTTCAGCAGTTTGCCGTCGCCGCCAAGGACCCGGTAGTAGTATTTTTCACCCGGAATGAGATTGTATATCTCCGCCGGAGATTCAGAAGCCTGTATTTCGAACGTATCCTTGAATCTTGCAGAAGTGGAAAGAACTATCTTCGAAGCCTGTCCGCCTGTCCAGTAAACAGTAACTGGGAGAGGCTTGTCATTAGCACCATACTTGCTTCTGTAATCAGAAATATACGAAACTACATATGCGGTGTCGGCAGAATAGTCGACTTCATCCAGGAACTTGCGGGCGCTCTCGTTCTCAATGTCGCACTCCTCGACGACGCTACGCTTAAGGGAACCGGCAGAAGCACAGGAAACGACTGATGCAGCGACTATGGCGGCAACTGCAATCTGAATCAATCTTCTCTTCATTGCAACAACCAAGCTATGCGGTTAGATCGTCCGTCAGAGCGTCAATCTCGCGGAGGTTCTCATCTGTCACTGCAGAACGGATGGTGACGATCCTGTCATAAAGCGTGATGCCCTTCATCTGCTCCAACTCTGCCTTCATGACTTTGGCGGCTGCAGGGGCCCAGGTGCCGTTCTCTATCAGGGCGATTTTCCTGTTGCAGAATCCTTTCTCCTTCAGGTGACGGAGGAAGTCCAGCATAAACGGATGAAGTCCCCCTTCATAGGTCGGAGCAGCCAGCACGATGCGGTCATATCTGAAAGCTCCTTCGATGTTCTCTGCCAGGTCGCTGCGGCTCAGATCGGCAATCTCGACTTTGACAAACCGTTCTTCAAGCCGTTTTGCAAGGTACTGAGCCGCGTCGCCGGTATTGCCGTGAAGGGAAGCGTAAGCAATGAATACGCCTTCGGTCTCGGGACGGTAAGAACTCCAGGTGTCATACAGACCCAGATAGTGTCCCAGATCCTTGCTGAGAACTGGGCCGTGAAGAGGGCAGATGGTGCTGACCGACAGCCCTGAGAGTTTCTTCAGCAGAGCCTGCACCTGCGCTCCGAACTTGCCGCATATGTTGATGTAATAGCGGCGAGCCTCGCAGTCCCAGTCCTCATCGTCAGTCTTGCTGAGCGCTCCGAACTTGCCGAAGGCATCGGCTGAGAAAAGAATCTTTTCCGACTCTTCATAGGCGACCAGCACGTCGGGCCAGTGGACCATGGGAGCGGCGAAGAACCTGAGGGTGTGGGCGCCGAGCTGCAGCGTGTCACCTTCTTTCACGACGTCTATGCGGTCGGCGAAAGACAGCTCGGGATAGAACTGTAGCATAAACCGGGATGCCGCCAAAGAGCATACGCAGCGGCATTTAGGATATGTCGACATCACCCTGGCGATGCTGCCGCTGTGGTCGGGTTCAGTATGGAGGACTACTATGTAGTCGGGAGTCCTGGCTCCGAGCTTCTCGTAAAGCCTGGCTTCCCATTCTCCGGCCTTGCGGCTGTCCACTCCGTCCATGATGGCCACCTTGTCGTCGAGTATGACGTATGAGTTGTATGCCATTCCTTCAGGGACTATGTACTGGCTCTCGAAAAGGTCTATGTCGAGGTCGTCAACGCCTATGTACTTGACGCTTCCGTTGCCTATGGTGATATCTTTCATTTCCTTTGTTTTTGTTAACTGCAAAAATAATCAAATTTGGCGTCTTCATTTGTTATATTTGTATCAATCTAGACTCCGTTCACATGAAAAAGACATATCTGCTGCTGGCAGCCATCTCTGTTATTCTGATGATGCCGGTCCTGAGTTCCTGTGCAGGCAGGAATTCCACTCTCAAGGTGATATCCTACAACATCCGTATGGGCGCCGCAGACGACGGCGACAATTCCTGGGAACTGCGCAAGGAGGCCTCAACTGCCATGATTGAAGAACAGCAGCCCGACATCTTCGGACTTCAGGAGGCCTACGACTATCAGGTGAAGTATCTCGAGGAGACTTGCCCTCAATATGCCGCTATAGGCGTCGGCAGGGATGACGGCGTCTCGCTTGGCGAGCATATGGAAATATACTATCTCAAGGACAAATACAATCTGAAGGAGTGGGGGACATACTGGCTGTCACCGACTCCCGATTCGGTCTCCTTCGGATGGGATGCAGCCTGCCGCCGCACCGCCACCTGGTGTCTGCTCGAGAGTAAGGACGGTAAGAGGCATTTCTACTATGTCAACACGCATCTCGACCATGTGGGCGTCGAGGCCCGCATAAACGGTCTGGCGCTGATAGTGTCGAGAATCGCAGATATGAACAAGGAGGGATGGCCGATGGTGCTGACCGGTGATTTCAACGTGCAGCAGGACGACCCGTGCCTGCTGGCCCTTGACGGCAAGATGCTTTCGGCCAGGGCCACCGCGAAAAAGACCGACGACAAGGGTTCTTACAACGGCTGGGGCAAGACATCACAGGCTATCGATTATATTTTCTACAGCGGCTTTTCAAAGGCGGTTTCTTTCGAGACTCTTGACAGGCAATATGCTGGCAAGCCGTTCATTTCTGACCATTATCCCGTAGTGGCAGTACTCAAATTCTAAACTTATGAAAAGACTGTTTTTCGCCGTCACGATCGCACTGGCACTTGTATCCTGCAAGGAAAGCGACGTAACGGTAAAGTGTGATGACGGAAGCGTGATCCGTCTGCAGGTTGTCTCACCAGAGATAGTTCGTGTCACCCAGGCTCCGGGCACAATCACCGACCGTGCCAGCCTGGCCGTCCTGCCACAGAAAGGCTCTCAGGACTACGAAGTGTCCGATGCTATGGGGAAGGTCCGTCTTGCCACCAACGCCCTGATAGTGGAGGTTTACAAGGCAGACGGAAGCATATTCTTCTATAACTCCGAATACAACCTCCTGGCAGGCAACGGCAGGGCTACATTCAAGCCCGTAGAGGTCGAAGGTAAGAAAGCCTGGAGCACCAGCGTGAGCTTCGACAGTCCCGACGACGAGGCATTCTACGGTCTCGGCCAGCAGCAGGCAGGAGAACTCGACCACAAGGGTGGCAACGAAGAGCTCTACCAGTACAACACCAAGATCAGCGTGCCGGTCATAGTGTCCAACAAGGGTTATGGCATTTTGTTCGACGCCTATTCCTACAGCCGCTGGGGAAACCCCGAGCCCTACAGGCAGCTGGGCGAGGTATTCGACCTCGACCTTACCGGAAACTACAGGCCCCGGAGAGGAGAGCCGCTGGTCCGCCAGGAAGATTCTCTTTTCTATGAGAACGAATGGGCCATCCGCAATCTTCCCGAAGTCAACCTTGCCGGTGCAAGCGTCACATACGAGGGAACAATAACCGCCAGAGAAACCGGCGACTACCATTTTACACAGTACTATGCCGGCTTCCAGAGAACTGAGATAGCAGGGGAGGAGGTGATGCCGAGGGTGTGGCGTCCTGCCTGGAATCCCAACAGCCGCAAGTTTACGGTACATCTGGAAAAAGGAGTCCCCACTCCTGTCAAGGTTGAATGGGAACCTGACGGCGACGTATCGTACATAGGACTGAGGGTGGCGCCGCTCCGCGCCGAGTGGGAACAGCAGCAGCTCACTTTCTCATCCGAATTCGAGCCTTCGCTCGACTACTACTTCATGGCAGGCGGCAGTTACGACGGCGTTATCAAGGATTATCGCCAGCTTACCGGGAAAGCACCCGTGATGCCCAAGTGGGCTGTAGGATTCTGGCAGAGCCGCGAGTGCTACACCACCCAGGAGGAACTTGTGTCCACGCTGGCCGAATTCCGCCGCAGGCATATTCCGGTGGACAACATTGTCCAGGACTGGAAATACTGGGAAGAAGACCAGTGGGGGAGCCATGAGTTCGATGCGACACGCTATCCGGACCCTGAAAAGATGATGGACGACGTCCATGCGATGAACGCCCGTTTCATGATATCCGTCTGGCCGAAATTCTACACCAATACCGCCCACTATAAAGAACTCAAGGATGCTGGATATGCCTATACCCATGCAGAGGAAGATTCCCTGAAGGACTGGCTTGGCCACTACCAGAGCTTCTATGATGCCTATGCCGAAGGTGGACGGAAGATGTTCTGGAGGCAGATGGACGAGACTCTCTACAGCCGCTTCGGCAAGAAAATCGATGCATGGTGGATGGACGCTTCGGAACCCAACCTTCGCGACTGTCTGCCGGTGGACTATCTCAAGTGGCTGCTAACCCCGAACGCCCTGGGTTCGTCTACTGAATACTTCAACGCATATGCCCTCGTGAACGCGATGGCGATTTACGAGGGGCAGCGTTCCGTCGATCCGGACAAACGGGTGTTCCTGCTGACAAGGAACGGCTTTGCAGGCCTCCAGCGTTATTCTACTGCTTCGTGGAGCGGAGACATCGGCACTTCCTGGGAAGATATGCGAGCACAGATGGCAGCCGGCCTCGGATATTCCATGAGCGGTATCCCGTTCTGGGGTATGGATATAGGAGGCTTCTCGGTGATGAGCAAGTTCTACAGCCCGGCCGGCCGGGACGAGTGGCAGGAACTCAATACGCGCTGGCACCAGTTCGGAACCTTCGTGCCACTTTTCCGCACCCACGGACAATGGCCCCGCCGCGAACTGTGGAACATTGCAGAGGAAGGCTCCGAAGCCTACGAAAGCATCCTCTGGTACATTAAGCTTCGCTACCGACTGATGCCTTACATCTATTCGCTGACAGGTGCCGTGGCATTCGACGACTACACGATAATGAGAGGTCTTGTCATGGACTACCCCGACGATCCGGAGGTCAGGGACCTCTCGGACCAATGGTTCTTCGGCCCGGCCTTGATGCCATGCCCTGTTTACGAATACAGGGCCCGCAACCGCAGCGTTTATTTCCCCGACGGCTTATGGTACGACTTCTATACAGGTGACGCCATTTCAGGAGGACAGAGGGCTACGGTCGATGCACCATATGAAATCATGCCCCTGTATGTCCGGGCCGGCAGCATAATACCCGTAGGTCCCGAGATGGAATGGTCGTCCGAGAAGCCGGCCGATGACATCCTGCTGCTTGTCTATGCAGGCGCTGATGCCAGATTCAAACTGTATGAGGACGACGGACTTACCTATGCCTATGAGAAAGGAGAGTATTCCGTCATTCCTCTTGAATGGAACGATGGCGACCGCACGCTTACGATAGGCGAACGCAACGGTTCGTTCGAAGGTATGCTTGCAGAAAGGACATTCCGGGTGAAGGTTGTAGATCCCGGCAATCCGGCGCCATGGAACCCGGATGACGAAGGGGATGTTTCAGTCAGATATGACGGCAGTGCAGCAATAATCAGTTTCTAGACGGATCATTATAAAAAACAAAACCGGCTCCTTTTCGGGCCGGTTCTGTTTTAATGACTGTCGGAGATTTTACCTGGCTTCCGAGCAATTCATCTTGAGGGTTCCAGTCATACCTTCGATGGTAGAGGAAATAGAAAGGTTCATCTTGCCGTCTTTGGTAAACGATACGCTGCCGTTGGATGAAGCGTTGAAGAATGAGTTGCCGTCACTTCCGAATGAATATGAGAAAGAGCCGTCATTCTTCATGTTGACAGTGCCGGCGAAGGGTGATATTCCCTCACCTGTAAAGGATATTAAGAAAGACCCGTTGCTTGAAAAAATGATTTCGTCCACTGTATATCCGTTGAACTTGGACAATTTGTCCTTGAGGGCTGCCACACCGTGATCTGCGGCGAATTTAGCTATTGTAGCAAGGTCGCATCCGCCGGGGAATGTTTCCTTTAAAGCTGATCCTTCGGTCTTGACCTCCAGGATAGTTGAATTCACCTTCCACGTACGGGCTGCATTTTTCATTGAAATAAATGAAATCGGAGCGGGTTTCCTGATGAGGGCATTCGTCGTGGTAAAAGTTTCGCCGTCGAGGGTTTTTACAAACGCACGGCTGTTGACTTGTACTATGACTTTTTTCTCTTCAGGCATCGAGATGGTACCGAAATTAGCCACTTCGAAAGTTTTCTTGTCAACCTGGGCAAATCTCTGCACTTCGACCTTCTGCATAGAAACAGCCTTGGTACTCATCGGACCAATGGCTGAAGAAGTAGAAGTGATGATGGCACGGCCGGCATCTGTCAACTCGACAGCATACACCGTCTTGATGATATTTGAAGAAGGACTTTCGATAGTCAGCCTGTCGGTTGCGGCGAATTCAATGACTTGAGCCACTTCGCGAGTTGCCGGATCGGCGAGTTCGACGACTTCGTCAGATTTCGGCTTGTCTTGCGGTTCGCATGCCACAGGAATAATCAATGCCGCTACAGCAATCAGATAAAGGATTCTTTTCATATTGTCGAATAATTTAGAATAGACGGAAATAAACGTTGAGACGGGCTACAGGAAAGACAGGAAGCTTTGCAAGCTTGTCGAAAGCGCCACGGTCGTGGTTCCTTACAGCAGCACTGGTGAGGGGGACAATCTCAGGACTGTCGGAGAAGCCGGCATAATAGTCGACCATGTCATATGCAGACATCTGCCAATTGCCACTGTATGCGAAACCAAGTTCGAAGACAGCGGAAACGCGGCGGTCAGGATTGACAGCCTGTCCGAAACCGACACCTACGTAGGGCCATATCTTGTTGGTTTTCAAATCGATGGGGAGATATCCCTCTTTGTCTGACGAAATGATGCAGTCAGACTGCAGTCCAATGCCGCGTGTTCCGTACTCGTCTGAATGAAGCACGTTCCTGATATCTCCACTGGTATTCAGCAGATTGCCGCTGCTGAACATGGCTCCAATCGTGAAATGGAAAGAGGCGTCGCTTGAAGGATTGAAATCAAGCATCACACGACCCTGTCCGCCGTCAAGCATCTTGGCAACGAATGGTATGTTGTTCATCTCTCGTGTAGAACCGTTAACCGTGACATTGCCGAATGTGAAAGGACGGGTCACAGTGAATGGCATTATAGAATACCCTCCGCGGACTTGGAGGAAACTGCCTAAGGGAGCCGCTATCTCGAAGCCAAAACCATCGTCTCCGGCGGTGACACCCAATGCAAGGTGGTTGAAAACGCCGTTCTCCTGTGCGTAAGAAACATTACCGGACAGCAAAGTCACAGCAAACAGAAAGATGAATAGTCTTTTCATAATCTCAAAATTACTTAATTATACAAAAATAGGTCATATTTGCTAAAAAATCAATTTTATATATTTGTATTGTCGATATGAAAAGCCACTATAGCAGAAACATACTTTTCATCGCCATGCTGCTGGTCGTGCTCCTTGCCGGATGCCGGAACAAGGGCAGGGAAGGGCAGCAGTCCTCTGCACTAAAGGTGGACAGCGTCTATTATGCCCACGGCTTCTCAATCAAATACTACAAAGACTGCATTGTCGTAAGCATCCGCGATCCCTGGGACACGCTGAAAGTTCGCAAGAACTACGTGCTGACAGACAAGGAAAGACAGCAT
The DNA here is from genome assembly GCA_017561885.1 of Bacteroidales bacterium. Lineage (GTDB taxonomy): Bacteria > Bacteroidota > Bacteroidia > Bacteroidales > UBA932 > Equibacterium. Next base: position 38,543 of record JAFZBF010000007.1, read on the forward strand.
AAAAAAACTCCGGTCGAGATTCCGCAGGAAGTGCGCAGTAACGCGATCGTAATACCCGTTCCGGTAGAAAGGGCCGTAATCTACACCTCTGTCCACTCGGCGATGACCGAACAGCTGGGCTGCATCGACCGCATAGTGGGTGTCTGCGAGCCGCAGTACATAATATCAGAGGATATCCTTGCAAGGGTCGCCGACGGCAGAATTGCCGATCTCGGAATGTCTACGGCTCCTGACGTGGAGAAGATCATCGACCTGGATACGGAGATCATCATTGCGTCTCCTTTCGAGAACAGCGGCTACGGAAATGCCGAAAAGATCGGCGTGCCGATCGTCGAAGCTGCTGATTATATGGAGGGGCATCCTCTGGGCAGAACTGAATGGGTGCGTTTCTACGGCCTGCTATTCGGCTGCCGCGACCGTGCCGACTCCCTGTTCTTCGAAACCTGCAGCAAGTATGACAGGCTGAAGGCCCTGACCGCAGAACTGCCCGACGAGCAGAAACCCACCGTAGTGCTGGAACGCAAGTACGGCGGTCTGTGGGGTGTCCCTGGTTCCAACAGTTACGTGGCTCTTTTTCACGCAGATGCAGGGGCAAGATATGTCTTCAGGAACGTCGTAGGTGACGGTATCGTTCAGCTGTCTTTCGAACAGGTGTTCGAACAGGCCTCTGACGCTGATTTCTGGCTGCTGAAGTACGGTACCGTGAAACCTTTCAGCTATGCCGACCTCAGGAGCGAATACAAGCCTTATTCTAATTTCGAGGCATACCGCAACGGCAGGATCTACACCTGCAACACTCTGGCCACGACATATTATGACGATATCACCATCCACCCGGACCAGATCCTGGAGGACCTGATATACATCTATCATCCCGACCTGCTGCCTGACCACCGGTTGAAGTATTACTTCCCGATGACGGGCACTCCTGTCAGATAAAAACCAGATTAAAGCGACAGTTCCAGCCAGCGCGATTCCTTCTCGTCGAGGAGTTTCTTTACTGTCTCGTAGCGGGCCGACGCTTCGACAATCTTGTCGTAGGGGAGGGTGCCTTCCGAAAGTGCCTCTTCGAGTGCAGTTTTCTCTTCGTTGAGCTGCTCCATCTCAGTCTCGAGCATAGTCAACTCACGCTGTTCCTTGAATGAGAGTTTCTTCTTCACGCCAGGCTCAGATTCCTTCGGCTTTGCTTTAACTTTGGTCTGAGGCTCGGCCTGGGCCCTGCGCTGCCCCGCCTCGTAATCCTTGATGAAACTGCGGTATTCAGTATATCCTCCCACGAAATCCTTGATGACGCCGTCGCCGCAGAACACAAGCAGATGGTCGGCGATGCGGTCGAGGAAGTGGCGGTCATGAGTCACGGTCAGCAGAGAGCCCTTGAAGTCGAGCAGATACTCTTCCAGTATGTTGAGCGTGACTATGTCCAGGTCGTTGGTCGGCTCGTCGAGGATCAGCATATTGGGCTGCTGCATCAGGATGGTCAGCAGGTACAGCCTGCGTTTCTCACCGCCCGACAGCTTGTAGACAGGATTGTTCAGCATATCGTGAGGAAAGAGGAACTGGTTGAGAAGAGACGTGTTCGGAACTGTATCCAATACGGTCTGGTCTTCGTCGAATTCCATTCCCTGCTGGCTGTAGTAGCCTATCTTCAGGGACGCACCAAGCTCGATTGTGCCGCCGGTGGGCTGAAGGTTGCCAAGAAGAAGGTTGATGAAGGTTGTCTTGCCGATGCCGTTGGCGCCCACTATGCCTATACGGTCGTAACGCTGGAACTTGTAGCTGAAACCGTCGACAATGCAGGCACCGGGCGTGCCGTCTGCCGCATCGGGAAAACGGAAGCTTACATCATGGCAGTCGATAATCTTGGTGCCGAGGCGGGTTGTGCTCTCAAGCGACTCGAGAGACACCTGACGGGTGACATATGCCTGCTCTGCCCGGTCCTTCAGATCCCAGAAAGCCTGTTTGCGGTACTTGGCCTTGCCTGTTCGGGCACAGGGAGTGGCGTGCATCCATTCCAGTTCGCGGCGCAGAAGATTACGGACACGGTCGGTCTGGGCATTGTAGTTGGCGATGCGCTCTTCGCGCTTCTCAAGAAAATTCTCATAATCCCCTTTGTAGACATATATCTGCCCGTGGTCAAGTTCCATCACTGTATTGCAGACACGGTCGAGGAAATAACGGTCGTGTGTCACCATAAAGAGTGTGCAACGCGAACGTTTCAGATAGTTCTCGAGGTATTCTATCGCATCGATGTCCAGATGGTTGGTCGGCTCGTCCATAATGAGAAACTCAGCCTCGGTAGCCAGAACCTCTGCGATAGCCACACGCTTTATCTCGCCGCCGGAGAGTTCCTTCATCTTCTGTTCGGGACGCAGCGACAGCTCGGTGAGCAGCCTGACGATGCGCCGCTCATATTCGAAATGCCCGGCCTCGTCGAGACCCTCGGTGAACCGGCCGCTGCCGGAAAGTATCTGCTCCAACAGGGTGGCATCCGGGTCGTAGTCATATTCCTGTTCCAGGAACGCGATGCGGATGTCCTTGAGAAACTTTATCTGTCCGCCGGAATCGGACTTGTCCTTGCCCGCCAGAATGCGCATCAGAGAGGTTTTTCCGGTACCGTTAGGGGCTATCAGGGCAATCTTGTCACCTTCATTCACATTGAAGCCTATGCGGTCGAAAAGAACCTTGGGACCGTATGATTTTGATATGTTCTCTATCTGAAGGTATGAGGCCATCCGTATAAGATTGACAGCTTAGCGGCTTTCCAGGGCTTCCATCACCATACTCTCCGCCTTCTTGCCGAAGATGCGGCCGAAAGCACCTGTGGCCGCGAGGGCGGAGGGTGCGCCGCAGATCATGGCGCCTTGTTCAGAATCTTGAATCCAGAGGTTGTCGGCGCTGCGCACTGCAGCCTCGAGGTCGTGGGTGGACAGCAGTATCGCCTTGCCCTGGGAGTGTGCCAGGTCGAGCAGCAGGTCCATGACTTCAATGCGGCTCTTGATGTCCAGAAAGGCCGTGGGCTCGTCGAGTATTATGGTCCTGCACTCCTGAGCCAGCGCCTTCGCTATGAAGGCCTTCTGGCGCTCTCCGTCACTCACCCGTGACACATACTCGGCGGCCTTGTGGTAGATGCCGACAGCTTTCATCGCCTCTGTTACTATGTCTTCGTCCTTGCTGCCCAGCCTGCCGAAGAAATCGGTGAAGGGGTAGCGGCCCATAGAGACCAGTTCCCGGATGGTTATACCTCCTGCAGAAGTCTTGTCAGTCAGCACTATACCAATGATTCTGGCCAGCTCGGCCTTGGTGTATGTGCCGATGGGGCGGCCTTCGACCAGCACCTTGCCTCGAAGAGGGGGGAGGATGCCGCACAGGGTCCTGAGCAGGGTGGACTTGCCGGTACCGTTCAGGCCCAGCAGACAGGTCAGCCCGCCGCCTTCCAGCTGCAGGTTCATATCCTGCATCACAAGCTTCTCAGCACCCTTGGAAAGCTTGTATCCGATAGTTAGTCCCTCTGTTGAAATAAAAGCCATAATTAATTGAAATACTGAATGTTCTGACGATTCATTATTACATATATAATGATGGGGGCGCCTATGATGGAGGTGACGGCATTGAGGGGTAGGGGACTCGATGCATTGCCCAGCAGGGTGACGAAATTGCAGAGCAGTGCGGTGACGGCTCCGGCGAATATGGTGACAGGAATGAGTGACTTGTGGTTGGAAGATCCCAGCAGCAGCCTGGCAATGTGAGGCACCGCAAGGCCGATGAACGAGATCGGACCGCAGAATGCAGTGACAGTAGCGGTCAGGATGCCCGTACAGACAAGGATAAGCAGCCTTACGGTGCGTATGTTGACACCCAGGTTGCTGGCATATTCTTCACCCAGAAGAAGGGCGTTCAGAGGCTTTGTAAGCAGCAGCGACAGTATAAGTCCGGCGATGGAGAAAGAGGCGAACCAGGGCAGTTTGTCGGTCGAAACGTTCGAGAAATCGCCCATTCCCCACATAACGTACTGATGTACCTTGTCGGAAGTGGCGTGATAATTCAGAATGGATATGACCGAAGATGCCACATAACCGACCATAATGCCGATAATCAGCAACATAACGTTGTTGTTGACCTTGCGTGCGAACAGTATTATTATGGCCAGGACGACTGCTGCGCCGATGAATGCGGCCACGATCGTCGCGAGATAGCTGGTTGCCGTGAAATAAATCATGACCAGAGCTACGCCCAGATTGGCTCCGTCGCTGACACCGAGTATCGACGGGCCGGCAAGAGGGTTCTTGAAGAGAGTCTGGAGCATCAGACCGCTGATGGCAAGGGCTGCTCCGGACAGAAGTGCAGTGACAGCCTGGGGAAGTCTTGTCTCGAGAACTATATAGTTCCAGCTTGCGCGGTCGCTGCCGTTGCCGAAAAGAATTGTCAGTACCTCACGGAAAGGAATCTTCACAGAGCCGTAAAAAATGTTCGCAGCGAACATCACCAGAAGGATGATGCCGATTGCAACATAGGTAAGAGTGCTGTTGTGTTTTTTACGGCTTGCCATCACGTCTACAAAAATACTGAAAATATGGATAAAAGGCAGATTTTGATTAAATTTGAAAGTTACTTCGATTTTAACACAATTTATATTATGTTAAATAAGGGATATCGGGAAGACGAAAGCCTCTCCTCTGCATACATTCCTCTGGCCGAACGCCTGCGTCCCCGGACGCTTGACGATTATGTCGGTCAGGAACATCTGGTCGGCAAAGATTCGGTGCTGCGGAAGATGCTTGAGAGCGGCGATGTCAAGTCCTTTATCCTCTGGGGACCTCCGGGTGTCGGCAAGACCACGATAGCCAAGATTATGGCTAACACTCTTCACCGGGAGTTCTACACACTCTCCGCAGTAAGCAGCGGCGTCAAGGACGTGCGTGACGTCATAGACAAGGCCAAAAACAACCGTATGTTCGCCGTCGAAGGCGCTCCGATACTCTTCATAGACGAGATCCACCGCTTCAACAAAGCCCAGCAGGACGCGCTACTGGGTGCTGTCGAAGAAGGCACTGTCGTCCTGATCGGCGCAACTACCGAAAATCCCTCCTTCGAGGTTATAACCCCTCTCCTTTCGCGTTGTCAGGTTTATGTACTTAAACCGCTGGAACATAGCGATTTAGATATACTGCTGAATCGTGCACTGAAAGAAGATATCATACTCAAGTCCCGCAATATCACCGTCAAGGAAAAGGAAGCGCTTTTCAGTTTCTGCAACGGCGATGCACGCAAACTGCTCAACATCCTGGAGCTGGTAAGTTCCACCAATCCAGACGATCCTCTGGTGATTGATGACGAACTGGTCAAGTCGTCACTCCAACAGAACATCGCCCTCTATGACAAGAACGGCGAACAGCACTACGATATCATAAGCGCTTTTATAAAGAGCATGCGCGGCAGCGACCCGAACGGAGCCATATACTGGATGGCCAGGATGCTTGCAGGCGGTGAAGACCCGCTCTTCATTGCCAGGCGTATGGTGATCCTGGCTGCCGAGGATGTCGGCCTCGCCAATCCGAACGCACTGCTGCTAGCCAACGCCTGTTTCGATACAGTACACAAGGTCGGCATGCCAGAGGCGCGGATTCCGCTTGCAGAGACCTGTATCTACCTTGCCACATCACCGAAGAGCAATTCTGCTTATATGGCTATTGACAGTGCTTTAGCTACCGTCAATTCAACTTCCGATGCACCTCCGGTACCCCTGCATCTTCGCAACGCCCCTACCCGTTTGATGAAGGATCTGGGCTACCACAAGGACTACAAATACGCACACTCATATGAGGGCAACTTCGTCGACCAGGAGTTCCTGCCAGATGCCTTGAAGGCTACCAAATTCTATGATCCAGGCAACAACAAGCGAGAAGACGAGATACGAGCCAAGCTTGCAGCCCTGTGGAAGAAATACAACTATTGAAAATGAGCCGCAAGAAGAAAGACAAGCCGCTGCTTGAGAACATACTCATCGAAGACGTGGCAGCCGAGGGCAACGCCCTGGCCCATGTCAACGGCAAGGTGCTGTTCGTGCCTGGTATGGTTCCCGGTGACATAGTCAATGTCCAGGTCCGCCGCGAGCGCAAGGGTTACATTGACGGTTATGCAGCCAGGCTGGTCAAGCCTTCAGAGCACAGGATCGAACCGGTGTGCGAGCATTTCGGGGTCTGCGGCGGCTGCAAGTGGCAGTGCCTTCCTTATGAGATGCAACTCGAGGCGAAACAGCGGCAGGCCGTCGACCAACTGAAACGGATAGGACATCTGGAATTGCCTGATATCTCCCCTATTATCGGCTCCGACCTGCAGTATTACTATAGAAATAAACTGGAATTCACCTTTTCCAACCGGAGATGGATTCTGCCGGGCGAAGATCCAGACGCTCTGAGCGACATCGAGCGCCTCGGACTGGGGTTCCATATAAGTGGATTTTTCGACAAAGTCCTGGACTTGAAAAAATGCCATCTTATGGCCGAACCCTGCAACGAAATCCGCAACTTCATCCGCAGTTTTGCCATAGAAAACGGGCTTTCTTTCTTCGATCTGAGGGCCCAGAACGGCTTTTTAAGGAACCTGATCCTTCGCGAAGCGTCCACTGGGGAAATAATGCTTACAGTCGTGTTTGGACCTGACGCTGAGGGTGATAGCGATAATGTAACAAAAATGTTAGAGGCAATTTCCGGCCGTTTCGACCAGATTTCGTCTCTCAATTACGTGATCAACCCGAAACCGAACGATACGATCGGTGATCTGGACGTAAAAACCTGGTCCGGAAAAGACTGCATATACGAAAAAATGGGTGATCTGCGCTTCAAGATCGGTCCGAAATCGTTCTACCAGACCAACAGTGCCCAGGCTTTCAAACTATATTCAATCGTGCGAGAATTTGCTTCAAGTGATGTGGCACAAAATCCTGTAATCTATGACCTTTACACAGGTACAGGAACCATAGCATTATTTCTCTCATCCATAGCAAAAAAGGTGGTTGGCATCGAATATGTCCCGGAAGCCATCGAGGATGCCCGCATCAATGCAGAAGTGAACGACATCCATAATTGTACCTTTTATGCAGGTGACATGAAGGATGTGCTTAATAAAGAGTTTATTGAAGCGAACGGAAAACCAGATTTGACAGTGCTTGACCCACCGCGCGCAGGTATCCACCCTTCTGTCGCACAGGTCATCCTCGACACAGCACCCGCCGTCATCATATATGTCAGCTGTAATCCCGCTTCCCAAGCCCGCGACCTGGCGGTACTGTCGGAGAAATACCGCATAGTCTCAGTCCAGCCCGTCGATATGTTCCCCCAGACTCAGCACGTTGAGAACGTTGTAAAGCTACTATTGAAGTAATATGAGTGAAATTACTAATATTGAAGATACTACCATTTGTGCTTGTTCCACCGGAAACTGTTCCGGAGCAGTTGCTGTCATCCGCATTAGCGGCCCCCGGACCGTCGATATCGTATCCAAGGTCTTCAAGCCCAAACGCGATGCCGACATCACGAAGGTTCCGGGTTATACCCTGCTGTACGGCTATGTGTACAGGCAGGACGGGACATTGCTGGACGATGTCCTGGTCAGCATCTTCAAGGCACCTCACTCCTACACCGGTGAAGATGCCGCCGAGATCTCATGCCACGGCTCGAACTACATAGTCCGCGAGCTTCTCACAATGCTCGCCGACAATGGAGCAAAATACGCAGCAGGCGGCGATTTTACCAAGCGGGCATTCCTTAATGGAAAAATGGATCTTGCTCAGGCAGAGGCAGTATGCGACCTCATTTCAAGCGAAACTAAAGCAGCTCATGATGTGGCGATGCAGCAGATGCGCGGCGGCTTTTCAAAGGAGCTTGAGGCCATGAGGACAAACCTCCTTCAGATAGTATCGCTTCTAGAGCTGGAACTTGACTTCAGCGACGAAGACGTACAGTTTGCAGACCGCAAGGAACTCCAGAAACTGCTGGACGACTCCTGCACACAGATCAATTCGCTCATTTCAAGCTTCAAGTTGGGTAATGCCATTAAAAATGGTGTACCAGTGGCAATTGTCGGTGCAACAAATACTGGCAAGAGCACACTTCTGAATGCCCTCCTCAAGGAAGACAGGGCCATCGTCTCCTCCATTGCCGGCACCACCCGTGACACCATCGAAGATGTGATGAACCTCGACGGCGTGCTGTTCCGTTTCATCGATACCGCCGGCATACGGTCCACTCTTGAACAGATAGAACTAATGGGCATCGAGCGGACTTTCTACAAGATCAGACAAGCTTCGATTGTCCTGATGATGCTCGACAGCACTGAGCCGGACAAATTCCAGGAATCGATCAGCTCTTTAAGTAAGAAGATAAATAATGCAGAGCAAACCCTTTTTATTCTGCTGAATAAGTGCGACAAAGTTTCTAAGCCCAAGGAGTCCGGACCATCATTGTTCGATGCATCAGAACTCGTTGAACAAGTCCGCGCTCTGGCCACCGAGGCGGGCCTCTCTCCTTCCGCGATTCTTCCCATCTCGGCACGCCAGAAGGTCGGGCTTGACGTGCTGGAGTCGATGCTGGTTGCCAGCCAAAAAGACATCAGCGCCCCCGGCAATATGGTTCTTGTAAGCAACATGCGCCACTACACCGCCCTAAAGGATGCCTACAATGCCCTGCTCCGCGCCAACGTCGCCCTCGGTGAAAACGTCTCCACAGATCTCGTCGCCCAAGACATCCGCGAATCCCTCTACTCCATCGGCACCATCGTCGGCGCCGTCTCCACCGACGAAATATTAGGGAACATATTCAAGAATTTCTGCATCGGCAAGTAAATCAATTAGTTATATATTTCAAGTAAAGCTGTACTTTAAGTTAATTGCATCATAATTAGCTTAAAGTGAACAATGCCAACAGTTGGATTGATTACTTCCATTCTTCTGATTCTATACTTGTTTTTCGCTTGTTTGAGCCTATTCTGTCACAGTGTTTGTCACAAAATCACCTTCTGTGACAAATTTTTGTCACACTTACCCGAAAAAGTTACCAAAACCGCTGTTTTATGAAATGTTA
>JAFZBF010000008.1 GCA_017561885.1 Bacteroidales bacterium
TATCGAGGCTGCATTCGATAATTCTCAGAGTTTTCTGCTGAAGGCCATCGGGGAGGTAAATGTTTCCCAGATGCAACAAGAACTTGTCGATGGTCCAAGGATAAGAATGCTTGACAGCGAATTCTTTAAAACGATTTCTTCGTTGAGCGAACGATGGTTCTCAAAACCTGTGGCTCAACTGTCACTGACCGAGAAGATGCGACTCATTCCCTATGTGTATCGTACATCCAACACAAGTGTACCCCAACTCGCCCGCGGCTTTGGCTTGGAGCGTGACAAGATTGCGGAGATTCTCAGGAAGAACAAATAGCTCAGCCATTTTTGGAGTAGGTCCAGAACTATTTTGGTGTAGGTCCTGGCAAGTTTTGGGATAGGTCTCAGCTAGTTTTGGGATAGGTCTCAGCTGGTTTTGGGATAGGTCCAATGAAATGTGCCGGACCTACCCCACTGGAAGTACCTGGAAGGCCGATTTGTGGTGTAGGTCCCGACTGTTTTGTCAGACCTACCCCATTTGTGTCGGGGACCTACCCCATCGTTAACAGACAAATAGTTGCGAGCAGTCAGAACCCTCAAGCTTTGAACAGTTTCCGGCAGAGTTCTGCTACGTCGGAGACTGCTACGACTTCGATGTTGTCGTGGCGGGCGAAGGAATCTTTCTTGTTGAAAGATGAGATGTAGATCTTCTTGAAGCCGAGCTTGGCAGCTTCGGCGATGCGGCGGTCCACCTGGCTGACGGGACGGATCTCCCCGCTAAGGCCAACCTCGGCTGAAAAGCAGCTGTCTGCCGATACGGAAATGTCGAAATTCGAAGACAGGATGGCGGCAATCACTGCCAGGTCGCAGGCAGGATCACTGATTCGCAGACCGCCTGCCACATTAAGGAATACATCCTTGGAACCAAGCCTGAAACCGGCCCTTTTCTCAAGCACCGCAAGCAGCATGTTCATCTTCCGTACATCGAACCCTGTAGCGTTGCGCTGCGGTACGCCATAAGCCGCCGTGCTGACCAGGGACTGTATCTCTATCAGCAGAGGCCGCGTGCCGTCCATCATCGCGGCCACGGCGATTCCGCTGAGATTCTCCTGGTGCATCGGAATCAGCATCTCGCTCGGATTGCTGACTTCGCGAAGGCCTGTCCCCGTCATCTCGAACACGGACAGCTCAGCTGTAGAGCCGAAACGGTTCTTTATGCTGCGCAGTATGCGGTAAGAACCACGTGTGTCACCTTCGAACTGCAGCACCACATCGACTATGTGTTCAAGGATCTTGGGACCGGCAATGGCTCCGTCCTTGGTGATGTGGCCTATCAGTATTACCGCCGTATTGCTTTCCTTGGCATATCTGAGCAGGGCTGCCGCACACTCGCGCACCTGGGAAACACTTCCCGCCGAAGATTCGACAGTCTCGCTGAAGATTGTCTGGATAGAATCGATTATCAGAAGATCCGGCCGGACTTCACCAGCCCTCGCAAGAATGTTCTCAAGCAGGGTCTCGCTGAGCACCAGACAGTCGCATCCGTCGTTTCCAAGCCTCTGGGCACGGAGCTTCAGCTGCCTGAGGCTCTCCTCTCCGGACACATACAGAGTCTTGAGACCCGAGCAGTTCATAGGTATCTGCAGGGCAAGCGTAGACTTGCCGATACCCGGCTCTCCACCGATGAGTATCATAGACCCTTTGACCATACCGCCGCCGAGTATCCTGTCCACTTCCTCTATTCCGATAGAGAAGCGGCTCTCTTCAGACATACTGATTTCTGAAAGCGGCTGCGGCCTTGCATCCTTGTCAGTAGAAATATAGGCTCTCGAACCTGAGGAAGCGGCGGCCTTGCCGGCCGAAACGGACTTGGGCTCCTCGACCATAGTGTTCCACTCCCCGCACGCAGGACACTGTCCCATCCATTTGGGATATTCGTTGCCGCACGAAGTGCAATACCATACTGTCTTGACCTTTGCCATTATCCTTTCCTCACTCTTACGAATCTGTCTTTGTCATTGAAATCCTTGAACACCTCCGCTCCCGGGAAAAGAGCCGCGGTTTCCTGCGCAAGCGCCTCGTTCACCTCCAGCCACATAACGCCCGACGGCTTGAGCAGTGCGTCCGCCCACGAAGCTATCGCACGATAGAACTTCAGCGGGTCGTCGTCCGGCACGAACAGGGCAAGTTCGGGTTCCCACTTCAGCACATTGTCGCGCATCTCAGCCTTCTCGCTTTCCCTGATATAGGGAGGATTGCTCACAATCACGTCGAACTTCGGCAGGCCTGCCGGAGGAGACTGAAGCACGTCAGCTATGAAAAACACAGGCTTTATGCATTTCACCCTCTGCTTGCATGCAACTGCAAGAGCGTCAGTACTTATGTCGCAACCATAAACCTGAGCATCCGGAAATTCAGATGCAAAAGCGTAGGCCAGGCAGCCCGATCCGGTGCATATGTCCAGCACGTTGAAGTTGTCGTCTTCACTGGCCTCCATCACAGCCTCGGCATCTTCCGCTGCAAGGGAAAAGAGCTGCTCAGTCTCTGGGCGCGGGATAAGCACGCCCTCCCTGACGCGGATGCGGATGCCGGCGAACATACAGCTGCCTATTACATACTGCAGCGGCTTGGCAGCCAGAAGCTGGTCTTCCATCGCCATAAGTTGCAGCATCTGCTCCTGCGGTATCTCTTTCTCAGGTTCGCTGAGAACTTTGTATCTCTCTATTGAAAGTACGTGGCAGACCACGGTTTCAGCGACAGCTTTGGCTTCCTTCTCAGGATACAGAGGCTGGAGCTTCCCTGCGAGGGACTTTATGTAGCTGCCGACAGTCATGGCGTTATCTTGCGCTTTCTATCAGCTCGGTGAAGAAATCCTTGATGACGATGCCTGCCACCCTGACCATCTTGGGCACAAGACTCATCCTGGTCATTCCGGGAGTGGCGTTTATCTCGAGGAAATATACACCGTCCTCTGCCATGATGTAGTCCATCCTCACAAGGCCGGTGCATCCCAGATGACGGTAGATCCTTTCAGTCCAGTAGCCGATGTTCGCTTTCTCGGACTCAGTCACGACAGCCGGGCAGACTTCGTCGCTCTTGCCGAGATACTTGGCCTCATAGTCGAAATATTCGTTGTCGGTTATGATTTCCGTAACGGGCAGGACAACCACCTTGCCGTTGGAAGTATAGGCGGCCTGAGTGACCTCGCGGCCGGATATGGCTTTCTCTATAAGCAACGTATCGCTTTCCCTGAATGCCGCTTCAATGGCAGCATTCATATCTGAAGCCTGTTTGACCTTGGTGACTCCGAAACTGCTGCCGCCGTCCGAAGGCTTGACGAACACCGGAAGCGAGAGCTTGCCGACTATCGCATCCACGTCATATGCATCTCCCTTATGGAGGAAGATGTCTTCAGCCATCTTGACACCTGTGTCACGCAGGAATGTCTTGCAGGAATATTTGTTGAAAGCGACAGTGCAGACGAAAGACGAGCAGGTGGTCACAGGGACTCCCATCATCTCGAAATAACCCTGCAGGAGTCCGTTCTCCCCGGGGATGCCGTGGATCATTATGCAAGCCACGTCGAACTTGATGCCGTTGCAGGAAAAACTGCCCTTGTCCACGGTGCCGAGCACCTTCATCTTGTCGCTGTCCTCACTCTCCCACTCGACCAGAAGCCAGCTGTCGGGGTTGAAGAGAACCTCGAACACCTCATATCTGTCCCTGTCTATCGAAGCTGCGGCGTATCTGCCACTCAATATTGAAATTTCTCTTTCGGAAGACGTACCTCCGTATATTACCGCTATCTTTTTTTTCATTTCAAAATGCGTCAGTTAAAGAAATCATCCTCAGGATCGGTGACTCCTCCCGACGACAAGTCATCATCTCCTCCCGTACAGGCAAGACTCATATTCCAGCCGATCGGCGGCACGAAACTCTCTCCGTTCTTGATGCCTATGCTCTTGTCCGCAATCACTTTCTGCATAAACAGTCCCCATATCGGCAGCGCCATATAGGAGCCTCCGCCGTAGGTCAGACTTTCGAAGTGAACCTGACGGTCCTCCGCACCGACCCAGACTCCGGCAGTCAGCTTGGGGATGTAGCCTATGAACCATCCGTCGCTCTGGTCATTGGTCGTTCCGGTCTTGCCGGCGGCGCCTTCGATTCCATATTTCCATCTCAGACGGCTTGCAGTTCCCTCATTGACTACACCCTGCATCAGGTTAACCATCAGATATGCAGTAGGGTCGCTGATGGCTTCGCGCTTGCGGGTCGTGAAGTTCGACAGCAGGTTGCCTGAGTTGTCTTCGATACGCTCGACGAAATATGAATTGATGAAAACTCCTCTTGAAGGATATGTGTTGTATGCCGATACCATCTCCATCACAGACATGTCGCAGCTGCCTACGCACAGAGAATATACGGGGTCGATGTAACTGCTGATGCCGAGCTTGCGGCACATATTGACCATCGCATCCGGGCCGAACTGCTTCATAAGGTAGGCTGAAATGTTGTTGGAGCTGTGGGTAAGTCCCCATTTAAGCGTCACGGTATTGCCTATGTAGGAAGCCTTGTCGGTACTGTTCGGAGTCCATACCGAGCCGTCGGCAAGGACGAAGCTGTAAGGGATGTTCACCACCTTGTTGCAAGGGGTGTATCCTTCCTGCATTGCCAGGGTGTAGAGGAAAGGCTTGATGGTAGACCCCACCTGCCTGTATCCCTGACCGGCATTGTCATACTTGAAATACCTGTAGTCCGGACCTCCGACATAGGCCCTGACCTTGCCGGTGTTCGGCTCCACCGCCACAAAGGCCGCCCTCAGGAAAGACTTGTAGTACCTGATGGAATCGTCCGGAGTCATCACGGTGTCTATGTAGCCCTTGCCGTTCCACGAGAACACGCGCATTTCGGTCGGCTCGCTGAAGGTCTTCAATATCTCGTTTTCAGACATGCCTGCCTTCTTGAGGCTGGTGTACCGGTCGCTCCAGCGACGGCCCTGCTGCATCACCACGTCGATGACCTTCTGGTCCACGCTGTTAGAGAACGGACGGTTCCTCTTGTTCTTCAGTTCATTCCAGAACAGAGGCTGAAGGTCTCCTCCGAGATGCTCGCGGATGGCCTCTTCGGCATATTTCTGCATGCGCGAGTCGATAGTAGTATAGATGCGCAGTCCGTCCTTGTCAAGGTTATATTTCGTGCCGTCCGGCTTTGTATTCTTGTTGAGCCATCCATAGAGCGGATCCTCGATCCATCTCAGCGAGTCACGGCGGTAGTCCTCCACCTGGCTGTATGACGAGCGTTTGGGCTGGGTGGCGTTCATGGTCTTGCGGAGCATATCCCTGAAATAGGAGCCGATGCCCGCATTGTGGTCCTGCCTCTGGTATGAGAGCACTATCGGCAGGGCCGACAGCGAATCGCACTCGGCCGCCGAGATATAGCCATACTTCTTCATCTGCCTCAGGACGTGGTTGCGTCTCTCGAGGGACTGCTCGGGATTGACGGCAGGATTGTATCTCGTAGGCTTGTTGACTATGCCCACCAGGCAGGCGCTCTCCTCGGTGAGCAGGTCGCCCGTCTTCTTGTCGAAGAAAGTCCTGGCCGCAGTATTGATGCCATAGGCGTCGCTGCCGAAGAACACTGCGTTCAGATACATCGTGATCAGTTCGTCCTTGGTGTAGTTGCGTTCCAGCTTGACAGCCGTGATCCACTCCTTGAGCTTGTTCTTCACAAGCTTCAGATATTTCGCCCCGGGGAAACGGGACTCTGAAGTTTCACGCGGAAAAAGAGTCTTGGCAAGCTGCTGGGTGATGGTACTTCCTCCTCCCTGGCTCGAATTGCGGAGCAGGATGGTCTTGACGGCCACGCGGCCGAGAGAGCGGAAGTCTATGCCGGAATGCTTGCGGAAACGTGCGTCCTCAGTGGCAATCGCAGCATCTACCAGAGATTTGGGCAACTCGTCGAAAGTCACATATGACCTGTTCTCGATATGATATGTATTGAATACTTCTCCGTCGCTGCTTATGAGCTGGGTGGCGAGATTGCTCTTCGGGTCCTCCAGTTCCTCGAACGAAGGAAGGTCTGCGAATGCCGCAACGAACAGCAGACACAGGAACAGCAGCAGGAAAGGCGCCGTCAGCAGGATCCACCAGTATTTGACGATTTTTTTCTTGGTCTCGAGTTTCATTTCAAAACTGCTTTGAAACGCGAATTTAGCAATTAAATTTGGATTATACCTCTATTTATACTTTACTTTGCGCTCCTTAAAAAACGACACCATGGGAGAGAATCTTGTCATCGTCGAGTCGCCGGCAAAGGCCAAAACCATCGAAAAGTTCCTCGGCAAGGGGTACACCGTCAAATCCAGCTTCGGTCACATACGCGACCTCTCGAAGAAGAAACTGGGTGTGGACACGGAGCACGGATTCCTGCCGCATTATGAAATTTCAGCCGACAAGAAGAAGGTCGTTTCCGACCTGAAGAAAGAGGCCGAAGCAGCCTCTACCGTCTGGCTGGCATCCGATGAGGACCGCGAGGGAGAAGCCATCGCCTGGCATCTTTCAGAGACTCTCGGACTCGATCCTGCCAAGACGAAACGCATCGCTTTCCACGAGATTACAAAAAACGCCATCCTGGAAGCCATCGAGTCTCCGCGCGGCATCGACATGAACCTTGTCAACGCACAGCAGGCCCGCCGTATCCTCGACCGCCTCGTCGGTTTCGAACTCTCCCCCATCCTGTGGAAAAAGGTGCAGCCCAAGCTCTCTGCCGGCCGCGTGCAGTCTGTTGCCGTAAGGCTGATCGTAGACAAGGAGAGGGAAATCTCCGCATTCAAGGCTTCTTCGTTCTTCAAGGTCGAAGGCACCTTTGTTCCTGAAGGCCTCAAGAACAAAATCAAGGGCCACGTGGAGAAGAAATTCAAAGGCGAAAAAGATGCAGTGGCATTCCTCGAGAGCTGCAAGGACGCAGAATTCTTCGTGTCTTCAATAGAGAAGAAAGAATTTGTCCGCACTCCCGCATCTCCTTTCACCACATCCCTGCTGCAGCAGGAAGCCTCACGCAAGCTCGGCTTTTCAGTCAGCCAGACCATGACGATAGCCCAGAGGCTTTATGAGGCCGGTCTTATCACCTATATGCGTACCGACTCCGTCAACTTGTCGTCACTCGCAATCAGCACCGCAAAGGCCTTCATCTTCAGCGAATACGGAGAACAGTACTCGAAGCCCCGCAATTACAAGACCCGCACAAAAGGCGCCCAGGAAGCCCACGAGGCCATCCGTCCCACATACATACAGAATGTGAACATCGAAGGCACTGCCAGCGAGAAGAAACTCTACAACCTCATCTGGAAACGCACCATCGCCAGCCAGATGGCCGATGCGGTACTTGAGAAGACCACCGTAGGCATAGAGGCCGAAGGAGTCCGCGAGCCCTTCATTGCCGAGGCCGAGAAAGTTGTCTTCGACGGATTCCTGAAAGTCTATATCGAAAGCACCGACGACGAAGAGACCGGCGAAGAACTGACCCTCATGCCTGCAATCGGCGAAGGGCAGAAGATGGAGCGGAAGGAAATCGACGCCATCGAACGGTTCACTCCGCGCCCCGTGCGCTACACCGAAGCGAGCCTCGTCAAGAAGCTCGAAGAGCTCGGCATCGGCCGTCCTTCTACTTATGCTCCCACCATATCCACCATCATGAAGCGCGGCTACGTGGTCAAAGGGGACAGCAAGGGAGAATCCCGCAGCTACAAGTCTTTCACGCTGAAAGGCGACAGCATCACCAGCCAGACCAAGTCAGAGGTTGTCGGGAAGGAGAAAGGCAAGCTTTTCGCCGAGAACGTCGGAATCGTGGTCACCGACTATCTGGACGCAAACTTCCAGAACATTATGGACTACGGCTTCACCGCCAAGGTAGAACAGGACTTCGATGACATAGCCAACGGCAAGAAAATCTGGAACGATGTCATCAGTGACTTCTACACCGGATTCCACGACACCGTCGAGGAAAAGCTCAACGACAGGACACATACTAATGCAGAACGCAGGCTCGGCGTCGACCCTGCCAGCGGAAAGGCCCTCATCGCCCGTATGGGACGTTTCGGCCCGCTGGTTCAGAAAGGTGAGAACGACGACCCCGACAAGCGCTTTGCAAGCATGAAGAAAGGCCAGCTGATCGAGAATATCACCGTCGAGGAAGCCGCCAAACTGTTCGAACTGCCCCGCACCGTAGGCTCATACGAAGGCATGCCGGTCACAGCATCCATCGGACGCTTCGGCCCCTATATCAAGTACGGTTCCGACTTCGTGTCACTGGGCAAGACTTACGATCCGATGCTCATTACCGAAGAGGAAGCCATCCGCCTCATCGAGGACCACAAGCAGAAGGAGAGCAAGAAACATATCGCCGCCTTCGGCGACATCGAAGTGCTCAACGGCCGCTTCGGACCTTACATCAAACAAGGGAAAAACAATTACAAGA
Source organism: Bacteroidales bacterium (assembly GCA_017561885.1). Lineage (GTDB taxonomy): Bacteria > Bacteroidota > Bacteroidia > Bacteroidales > UBA932 > Equibacterium. The sequence goes on from JAFZBF010000008.1 coordinate 8,449, forward strand.
TTCCCAAAGGCACCGCTCCCGAGTCACTCGACGAAGAAGCCTGCAAGGAAATCATAAGAAAAGCTTCAAAGAGCTCGAAATAAGCCATTCTCTTACAATTTGCAACCTTGTATCGTATTCATTTTCAACAATATTGTTAAAATGTACGATAATGGTTGTATTTCCTATTAAAATTTTTTAGTAATTTTGGCCGTCTCACTCCAAAAACCTGACAGCTATGATTACTCACCCGCTTGACGCAACTGACCGCAGAATACTTTCTTTCCTCATAAAGAACGCAAGACTGCCGTTCCTCGAGATCGCCCGCGAATGCGGCATTTCAGGAGCAGCGATCCACCAGAGAGTCCGGAAGATGGAACAGATGGGCATCATCACCGGCTCCAGACTGCTCGTCAAGCCACAGGCTCTCGGCCTGAACGTCTGTGCATTCATAGGTGTAAGCCTGTCCCGGGCAAACGCATATTCCCAGGTCATAGACTCCCTCAGGCACATTCCCGAAATCGTGGAATGCCATTTCATCACAGGCAACCACGCCTTGATGCTCAAAATCTACTGCAAGGACAATGACGACCTGATGCACGTACTCATCGACACCATACAGAACATCGACGGAGTGGAACGCACCGAGACCTGGATTTCACTGGAAGAAGCCATAGAAAGGCAAGTATTCGTAGACGACGCGACATACGCGAAACCTTCGTCGCCCGCAAAGAAAGAAAGCCGCAAGAAAGGGTCAAAGTAGAGCTTCCGCCAGGTCGAGGTCTTCGGGAGTCGTTATCTTGATGTTGTAACGCATCCCCTCGACAGTCTTTATAGGATATCCTGCTTTCTGCACCACGGTCAGATCGTCGGTGAATGACGTGTCGTATGCCTGCCTGTAAGCGTCCTTCAGTATTTCTGAACGGAAAACCTGGGGAGTCTGGACTGAGAGGAAACGGCTCCTGTCAGCGGGGACCGTGCCGCTGTCCGTCACCTCCCTGATGCTCTCCACGAGAGGCACCGCAGGGGCCACCGCACCGCACGTCTCGGCCTCGGCGAAAAGGCCTTCCAGGAACTCCGGAGTAACGAAGGGTCTTACGCCGTCGTGAACGGCTACGAGCGCCCCGTCAGGGACGTACTCCAGGGCATTCTTGACAGAGTGGAATCTGGTATAGCCACCGGTGGGAAGGGTGTACCTTTGCAGAAAGTCATTCCTGCGGCAATAAGCCTTCCAATACTCTTTGTATTCCTCTGACATTACGATGATTATATCCACCGGGACAGACATCGCGAGAAACTTCTCGACGGTATGGCGCAACAGAGGTTTCCCCGCTATTTCGATAAATTGCTTGGGCAATTTTGAATTCATTCTCGTACCCGAACCGGCGGCTACGATGACAGCGTATCTTTTTCTCTCCATTGTGGATAAAATGTGTACAAAATTAAATATAATTTGAGTCATTTTCGATACTTTTGTACGATTAAGAATCTGCTATGAATCCAGAATTGAAAAAGATAAATTCCGCCCTCATTTCCGTATACTACAAAGACGGTATAGAGGAGATTGCAGACATCCTTGTGAGCAAAGGCGTCGCCTTGTTTTCCACCGGCGGCACCTATGATTTTCTTGCCGGGAAAGGCTACCCCGTAACCAAGGTTGAAGATGTCACCGGATATCCTTCAATCCTCGGCGGAAGGGTGAAGACTCTCCATCCCAAGATCTTCGGAGGCATCCTGGCAAGACGCGACAATTTCAACGACCGCGAGCAGATGCAGCAATACGACATCCCTGCCCTCGACCTCGTGATCGTGGACCTCTATCCTTTCGAGGAATACGTTGCAAAGGGTGCGTCTCATCAGGAAATAATTGAAAAGATCGACATCGGCGGCATAAGCCTCATCCGCGCCGCCGCGAAGAACTATAAAGACGTCGTCATAGTACCTTGCAAGGACTGCTACGGCAAGCTTGTCCGCGTACTCAGGGAAAAAGACGGCTGCACTGCCGTTGAAGACAGGCTTTCGTTTGCAAAACACGCTTTCGCGGTAAGCAGTTCGTACGACACCGCCATCTTCAACTACCTCAACTCCGACGGCGAGGTTGATATGTTCGCAAGGAGCTACACTTCTTCGACCCATCTCCGCTACGGAGAAAACCCGCACCAGAGTGCGGCATTCTACGGTGACGCCTCCACCCTTCCCGAGCAGCTGCACGGCAAGGAGATTTCTTACAACAATATGCTTGACATCGAAGCGGCCATCGAGCTGATTTCTGATTTCAAGGAGCCCACAGTAGCAATCATCAAGCACAACAACGCATGCGGCTGCGCCTCCAGGGCGACAGTGGCAGAAGCCTGGAGAGACGCTCTCGCAGGAGACCCGGTTTCCGCTTTCGGGGGCATCATTATCTCCAACGTGCCTGTCGACGACTCTGTGGCCGAGGAAATCAACAAGATTTTCTTTGAAGTCATAATCGCTCCGGACTATTCTCCTGCAGCACTTGACATCCTGAAGCAGAAGAAGAACCGCATAATCCTGGTCAACCGCCGCACGGTCCCTTCAGCAATCAAATTCCGTTCGATGCTGGGTGGAGCCCTCGTGCAGGAAAGGGACACCAAGAGCGAGACCGCAGAAGACCTCAAGCCTGTGACAAAAGCTGTCCCTTCTGACGCCCAGATCGCAGACCTGCTGTTTGCCAACAAGCTCGTGAAACATTCGAAATCCAATTCCATCGTGCTTGCCAAGAACGGCATGCTGCTCGCCAGCGGAGTAGGCCAGACCTCGAGAGTAGATGCGCTTAAACAGGCCATCGCCAAAGCCCTCAGTTTCGGCTTCGACCTGAAAGGCGCCGTAATGGCTTCTGACGCCTTCTTCCCGTTCCCCGACTGCGTCGAGATTGCAGACCAGGCAGGAATAACAGCCGTAATCCATCCGGGCGGCAGCATAAGGGACCAGGAAAGCGTAGATTACTGCGACAATCACGGCCTTGTAATGGTCATAACCGGATTCAGACATTTCAAACACTAGAAAACAATTAATTATCGATATGGCATTCTCTTTTCTAACTCAAGAACTTGCAATTGACCTGGGTACAGCCAACATCGTCATCTTTATGAACGACAAGAAGGTGATTGACGAGCCTTCGATCGTGGCTATCGACATCCCCACCAACAAACCCATCGCCGTTGGAACTCAAGCCAAGCTGATGCACGAACGTACAAATCCGACGATTCGTACCGTAAGGCCGCTCAAGGACGGTGTTATCGCAGACTTCGAAGCCGCAGAGTTGATGCTGAGGGAGTTCATCAAGATGATCAACCGCAAGCGCACACTGTTCGCTCCGAACCTCAAGATAGTAGTCAGCATTCCCAAAGGCAGTACGGAAGTGGAAATCAGAGCCGTACGCGACTCCTGCGAACACGCCGGCGGCCGTGACGTATATATGATGTTCGAACCTATGGCCGCAGCTCTCGGCATCGGCCTGGACGTGACCGCTCCTTCGGGCAATATGGTCGTCGACATCGGAGGCGGTACCACTGAGGTCGCCGTGATCTCTCTCGGCGGTATCGTGGCCAGCGAAAGCATCCGCACCGCAGGCGACGTCTTCACCAGCGACATCCAGCAGTATATGAGGCAGCAGCATAACATCAGGGTCGGCGAGATCACAGCCGAAGACATCAAGATCAAGATCGGCGCGGCAATCTCCGAACTCGACGAAACCCCTGACCCGTACATCGTAAGCGGTCCTAACCTGATGACAGCTCACCCTGTGGAAGCAGAAGTGACCTCGCAGGAAATCGCACACTGCCTCGACAAGTCGCTCGTAAGGCTGGAGACTGCAATCCTCACGGTGCTTGAAAAGACTCCGCCCGAGCTTTACGCCGACATCGTGCACAAAGGTATCTTCCTGACTGGCGGCGGCGCCCTGCTCAAGGGTCTGGACCAAAGGCTTGCCAAGAAGATCAACATCCCGTTCCACGTATCTGACGACCCGCTGCGCGCAGTCGCCCGCGGTACTTGCCAGGCACTCAAGAACACCGCAACGTATAAATTCCTGTTTAGATGACAGGTCGTCCCGCTCTTGTCCGTACTGCAGTCACCGTTCTGGTTTTCATTGCACTGGAAGTACTGTGTCTGGTGATGATTGCCAACAACAGTGTAGTGCAGCGGTACAAGATACTGGGAGAGATCCGCGAGACGCAGGCTTCGCTCTGGCAGAGGACCAGCGAAATCCGTTCTTACTTTTCACTCAAGAAAGACAACCGCGCGCTCGTGCAGGAGAATGAAGACCTCCGGCGTCAGCTGAGCCTTTACGAGGCTCTTGCCTCACAGCCGGACTCGGTTTTCCATAATCTGCAGGGCAGCTATTCCTACACCGCGGCCGACATTGTCAAGAGCACCCGCGGCAAGCAGCACAACTATCTGCTTATCAACAAGGGCTCCAGGGCCGGCATTACTGAAGGGATGGGCGTTGTGAGCCCTAACGGCGTTGTCGGAATCATAGATGCAGTGAGCGACCACTACGCCTATGTCATCTCGTTCCTGAATACGGAACAGTCCATCAGCGCCAGGCTCACCAAGAGCGACCATTTCGGCCTGCTCCGCTGGGAGGGAGTCAATCCGCACAAGGCCACGCTGACCGAGATATCCCTTTACTGCGGAGCGGCAGTCGGCGACTCCGTGGCGACCAGCGGCCATTCAAGCATCTTCCCTCCCGACATCCCGATAGGAGTCATCAGCAAGGTCAAACCTGTCAGCGGCCTTTATCTGAGTCTTGAGATCGATCTGTTCCAGGACTTTTCATCGCTCCGCCACGTTTACGTTGTGGCCAATGACGATAGGGAAGAGATAGAGGAACTCATAGAAGAAGGAGGAGGACAAGAATGAAAGACAGCTGGGGAAGGATACTTTTCTGCACGATTCTGCTGCTTATCCAGATCGTCCTGTCTGGATACGTCAACGTAGGCCCGTACATCTACCTGTGCTGCCTGCCGTTGCTGGTCATCTATCTTCCGCTCGACCAGGATGCCGGCGTATCGATGTTCATCGCCTTCATAACCGGCCTGATTGTGGACACCCTGTGCGACGGCATAATCGGCCTGAACGCAGCCGCGGCCGTTGCGCTGGCTGCAGCCAGAAGGCCTCTCTACGCAGCCTGCTTCAGCAAGGACAATCTCGAGAGGGCTGTCATCCCTACGATCCAGGAAGCCGGAGTGCTAAGGCATATCAATTTCATCCTCGCTTCCCTGGCAGTATATTTCATAGTTTATATCGGCCTCGATTCCGTCGGGATGGAGAGCCTGCAGACCACCGTGCTCAGGTTCGTGCTCAGCTGCGCGGCGAATCTCGCCATCATCCTCGCGCTCGATTACTCGATGTTCAACTCAAGGAAATAAGTCATGGCCCTTTCCATCAGCAAAAAGAACATTCTCCTGGCATCGATAGCCATAGCGTTCCTTGCTGTGACCGCCAGGCTGTTCTACGTCCAGATCATCGAGGACAAATACCGCATCAACGCTGAGAACAACGCCCTGAAATACAAGATCAACTACCCCGCCAGAGGCCGTATCCTCGACCGCAACGGCGAGATCATAGTCGACAACAAGATAATCTACGACCTCGAAGTGGTTCCCATCGACGTCCAGCCCTTCGACACCCTGGCTTTCTGCGAAATCTTCGACCTGGACGAGGAGTTTGTAAAGGAGCGTTTCAACTATTACAGGACCTACCGCAGCCGTATCGGCTTCGGTTCAATAACTTTCCTCAAGCAGGTCCCCGGCGAGATGTACGACAAGTTTGCCGAAAAGAGCTATATGTTCCCCGGCTTCGACGCAGTTGTCAGGACATCCCGCGAATATCCTGTCAATTCCGGAGGCAACCTGCTGGGCTACATCAGCGAGGTCGACCAGAATTTCCTGAACACGCACGAAGGATATGCCATGGGCGACTTTGCGGGCAAGACCGGAATGGAGATGGCCTTCGAAGACCGTCTCAAGGGAGAGAAAGGATATGAAATCTTCCTCCGCGACGCCCACAACCGCATCCAGGAACATTATGAAAACGGTGAGTACGACAAAGAGGCCATAGGCGGCAGCGACGTGATGACCACCATCGACCTGCATCTGCAGGCATACGGACAGCAGCTGATGCAGAACAAGGTCGGTTCTGTCGTAGCCATCGAGCCGGCGACAGGAGAAATACTCGCGATGGTTTCCAGCCCCGGCATCGACGTGTCCCAGCTGGCCGAAATCAACAAATACTACTCCGAGCTCATCAACGACCCTTACAAGCCGATGTTCAACCGTGCCGTCCAGTCCGCCCAGCCTCCCGGTTCCGTATTCAAGGTGGTAAACGGGCTTATCGGCCTGCAGGAAGGCGTGCTCACTCCGGAAACGAAATATCCCTGCCATGCAGGCTACAGTGTCGGAGGAGTCAGGCTGGGCTGCCACAACCACGTATCCCCCATCGATATGTACCAGTCGCTGATGATGTCCTGCAATGCATATTACTGCTACGTATTCCGGAACATCATCGACAATCCAAAATATGCCAGCGTAGGAGATGCTTTCGACAAATGGAGAGAGTATGTGACGTCTTTCGGCTTCGGCACGAAACTCGGAAGCGACATTCCCTATGAACTGGCCGGAAACGTACCGACCAGGGCCTATTACGACAAGTACCACGGAAAAGACCGCTGGAAATCCCTCTCCATCATTTCGCTCTCGATCGGGCAGGGAGAGCTCGGCTGCACTCCGCTCCACCTGGCGAACATGTGCGCGACTGTGGCCAACAGGGGTTACTACTATATTCCCCATTATGTCAAATACGCTCCGGGCGAGGAGGTTGACAGCACCTATACCACCCGTCACTATACAATGGTCGACACCACATACTTTCCTGAAGTGGTCAAAGGGATGGAACTTGCCGTGCAAGGCGGCCCCGGCGCAACTGCCAGATCCGTTGCAATCCCCGGTATCATTATGTGCGGCAAGACCGGCACGGCACAGAACCCTCACGGCAGCGACCACTCGGTGTTCATGTGTTTCGCCCCCAAGGACGACCCGAAGATCGCAGTTGTGGCCTATGTTGAGAATGCCGGCTTCGGAGCGACCTGGGCTGCTCCTATCGCATCATTGCTGGTGGAGAAGTATCTCAACGGGGAAATTTGTTCCGAGAGGAAATATCTCGAACAGAGGATGTTCGACGCTAACCTGCTGAGCAGAGTAAAGACAAGATAATGGGTACGGGTTCGATATATAACAAGCTTGACTGGAGACTGATAATCTATTATCTGATTCTCGTGGTTTTCGGCTGGCTCAACATATTCTCTTCCGTACACGCCGAGAATTCGATACTGTTCGATTTCAGCCAGAGATACGGGATGCACTTCATATGGATGTGCATTTCGATAGTACTGGCCCTGTCCATCATCTTCATAATACCTTCGAGAATCTATCAGGCTTTCTCCTGGGGATTCTACCTTATGATGATACTGCTGCTGATGTCCGTTCTGGTGCTCGGAGTGGAAATCAAAGGTTCGCGTTCCTGGATTTCACTTGGCGGCTTCAATTTCCAGCCGGCCGAATTCTCGAAGATCACCACTTCGCTGGCCCTGGCCGCACTGATGGGCAAATACGGATATGTGTTCAAGCGCACCGACTGCTGGATGAAAGCCTTCGCAACGATCGGCCTGCCGATGATGCTGATCCTGCTGGAGAAAGAGACCGGATCGATGCTGGTCTATATCGGATTCCTGCTGGTGTTCTACCGTGAAGGAATGAGCGGATGGTTCCTTCTTGCCGGCCTGTTCGCGATTCTGCTGTTCATTTTGGGACTTGCGGTTTCGCCCTTCGTGGCGATGCTGGTCCTTACAGGAAGCCTGATGCTGGTTTATTTCATAAAACATCAGCGGGCGCTCTTCGGGATAATAGTGACAGTCCTTTCCATCACCCTGCTGGCCTTCCTGCCGAAAATCCTCTCCATCGAAGCCATCGCCGCGAAGAATCCCTTCCCCGCAGAAATCTGGGTCGCCCTCATCTGCTGCGCCGCAGCCGTTTTCCTGTTGGTAAAGAATTTTGTCCTGCGCACCAAGAACAAGTTCCTCCGCAACATCCTCCTGTGCTATATCATGATGACAGGCTTCATCTTTTCGGTGCAGTTCATCTTCAACAATGTGCTTCAGGACCACCAGAGGGCCAGGATAGAGGTACTGCTGGGAATGAAGGACGATCCCAAGGGAGTCGGATATAACGTCCATCAATCCCTGATCGCCATAGGTTCAGGAGGACTGTTCGGAAAAGGCTTCATGCGCGGCACCCAGACACGTTTCGACTTCGTTCCGGAGCAGACCACCGACTTCATTTTCTGCACCATCGGTGAAGAATGGGGGTTCGTAGGTTCGCTGGGAGTGCTGGTGCTGTATTTCCTGCTTCTGATGCGCATTCTGAACAAAGCGGAGCAGAACAGCGACAATTTCACCAGAATCTACGGATACTGCGTCGCCAGCTGCCTGCTTATGCACATCCTTATCAATATATGCATGACCATCGGCCTTATGCCGGTGATCGGCATTCCCCTGCCCTTCCTGAGCTACGGAGGATCGTCTCTGATAGCTTTCACAATACTGCTGTTCATATTCATCAGACTTGATCTTGACCAGTGGAGATATCTTAAACAATAATTTAACCTGCATACTGCATATGAATTTTGCACAAAGACACAACGGTCCCCGGGACTTTCAGGTAAAGAAGATGCTCGAAGCAATCGGAGCAGAATCTATAGACGAACTTATCAGCCAGACCGTTCCGGCTGACATAATGCTGGACGCCCCCCTGGACCTCGCCCCGGCGATGAGCGAATCGGAATATCTGGCTTCGCTTAAGAAAATCGCCGCCAGGAACAGGCACGTCCGTTCGATGATTGGAATGGGATTCTACGGGACTGCATCTCCGGCCGTGATTGTACGCAACATATTCGAAAATCCCAGCTGGTATACCTCCTATACTCCTTACCAGTCCGAGATATCCCAGGGCAGGCTGGAGGCCCTCATCGTATTCCAGACCATGATATCGTCGCTCACCGGCTTCGAACTGTCCAACTGCTCGATGCTCGACGACGCCACAGCCGCTGCAGAAGCAATGCGTATGATGTTCAACCTCCGCAGCCGCAGCATGGTCCAGTCAGGATACAACAAGTTGTTCGTCGACGAGAATGTCTTCCCGCAAGTCCTGTCTGTGCTCCAGACCCGTGCACTCCCTCTCGGCATCGAAGTGGTGACCGGAGATTTTCAGAAGCGCAATCTCAGCGACAGGTTCTTCGGAGCAATAGTCCAGTATCCCGCAGCCAACGGCGAAATCCGCGACTACAGTGAATTCTGCGCCAATGCCCATATGAACGACGTGCTGGTCACCGCTTACTGTGACCTGCTTGCACTGACCCTGATCAAGGAGCCGGCCGCCTGGGGTGCGGACATTGCAGTAGGTTCCGCCCAGCGTTTCGGTCTGCCGATGGGATTCGGAGGTCCTACGGCCGGATTCATGGCCACCCGTGAAGAATACAAGCGCAGCCTTCCGGGACGTATCATCGGAGCTTCGGTCGACCGCCTCGGCAACACTGGGTACAGGCTTGCACTCCAGACCCGTGAGCAGCATATCAAACGGGACAAAGCCACTTCGAACATCTGCACGGCCACTGCCCTCATGGCGATCATGTCCGGAATGTATGCAGTATGGCATGGTCCGCAGGGACTCCGCGAAATTGCTATGAAAGTGCACGGTTACGCCAGCGACTTCGCCGCAAAACTTGTAAAGAGCGGTTATCGCATCGTATCCGGCAATTTCTTCGACACCGTCGAGGTGATGGCTCCCAACATCGAGGCCATCAGCGAAAGGGCCGTCGAAGCCGGCTACAACTTCTATTATACCCCGGACAACCATATCCGCATCAGTTTCGATGAAATGTCGTCCGACACCGAAGCCGTGAAGATCAGGGACATCTTCAGCTGCGTCTCCGCCGTCCAGGCACAGCCCGCAACCCCTGAGTTCATGGCCCGCGAGACACCGATACTCACCGAAGAGGTCTTCAATTCATATCATTCCGAGACGGAGATGATGAGATACATCAAGAAGTTGGAACGTCGCGACATTTCCTTGACCCACAGCATGATTCCGCTTGGATCCTGCACCATGAAGCTCAATGCCGCCGCGGAGATGCTTCCTCTCAGCTGGACTGAGTTCGGCAACGTCCATCCGTTCGCTCCGCTTCCGCAGGCGGAAGGAACGATGACCCTGATCAAGGATCTCGAGAAAGACCTGGCCACCATCACCGGATTCGCCGCATGCTCCCTCCAGCCTAACAGCGGCGCGGCGGGAGAATATGCTGGACTTATGACAATCCGAGGCTATCTCCACGCAAACGGCCAGGACGGACGCGACATCATGCTGCTCCCCACTTCAGCCCACGGCACCAATCCTGCCTCTGCGGCGATGGCTGGTTTCAACATCTCGCTCGTCGACTGCGACGAAAACGGCAACATCAACGTAGAGCAGCTCAAGGAGAAAGTCCAGCAGGCAGGTGACAAGCTTGCCGGAATAATGATCACATATCCTTCCACCCACGGAGTGTTTGAAGCGCGCATCCGTGAAATCGTTGCGGCAATCCACGACGGAGGCGGCCTGGTATATATGGACGGGGCCAATATGAACGCCCAGGTAGGCCTGACCAATCCCGGCACCATAGGAGCCGACATCTGCCACCTCAACCTGCACAAGACATTCGCGATGCCCCACGGCGGAGGCGGTCCCGGAGTCGGCCCGATCTGCTGCACCGAAGCTCTCAAACCATATCTGCCCGGACATCCCCTGGTTCCGCAATGCGGCGGCAAAGGAATGACCGCAGTATCGGCGGCTCCTTTCGGATCTGCCCTGCTGCTCCCGATAACCCACGCATACATCAAGATGCTGGGCGCCGAAGGTCTTCGCAAGGCAAGCGAGATAGCAATTCTCAACGCCAACTACATATCAGCGAAGCTTAAGCCCGAACTGGACACCCTCTATACCGGAACAACCGGCCGCGTGGCCCACGAATGCATCATCGACCTTCGCAATTTCAAGGCAGAATACGGAGTGGATGCAACCGACGTCGCAAAGAGGCTTATGGACTTCGGTTTTCACGCTCCTACTCTCAGCTTCCCGGTACACGAGACGCTGATGGTAGAGCCGACCGAGAGTGAATCTCTCGAAGAGCTCGACCGTTTCATCGAAGCCCTGAAGACCATCGTGGCAGAATGCGAAGACATCAAGGCCGGCAAGCTGGATGCAGAAGACAACCCTCTGAAGATGGCGCCGCACACAGCCAATGAGGTCACTGCCGACACCTGGGTACATCCTTACGGAAGGGAACAGGCCGCATATCCTCTCAAATGGATCCGCGACAACAAGTTCTGGCCATATTCAGCCCGCATAGACAACGGGTTCGGCGACCGCAACCTCAAGGCGAAAATTTGATTATAAACGTTTATAATCAATTATTTTATAAATTTGCAGCCGCGAAAGAAAACAAAATCCAAAATATTATGCAAAACATCTCCAGCTACGATTTCAAAGGCAAAAAGGCCATTGTCAGGGTGGACTTCAATGTTCCTCTGGATGAAAATTTCAAAATCACTGACGACACCCGCATCAGGGCCGCCATCCCCACTTTGAAGAAAGTACTCGAAAAAGGTGGCTCGCTCATAATCATGTCCCATCTCGGACGTCCCAAGGGAGTTGACGAGAAATACTCTCTGAAACACATCATCTACCGTGTTGAAGAACTTCTCGGCACAAAGGTCCAGTTCGCTGACGATTGTATGAAGGCCGGTGCACAAGCCGCCGCCCTCAAGCCCGGCGAAGTGCTTCTGCTCGAAAACCTGCGTTTCTATGCAGAAGAGGAAGGCAAACCGAGAGGTCTTGCAGCTGACGCTACCGATGAGGAGAAGAAAGCTGCCAAAGCTGTCGTCAAGGCCAGCCAGAAAGAATTCGTGAAGACTCTTGCAAGCTATGCCGACTGCTACATCAACGACGCATTCGGAACTGCACACCGCGCCCACGCTTCTACAGCCCTCATCGCATCATACTTCCCGAACGACAAGATGTTCGGCTACGTGATGGAGGGCGAGATCGCCGCTATCGACAAAGTGCTCGGCAATCCCGCACGCCCCCTCACCGCTATCATCGGCGGCGCAAAGGTTTCATCTAAGATCGGTATCATCGAGCATCTTCTCGACCTCGTCGACAACCTGATCATCGGCGGCGGTATGGTATATACCTTCAAGAAAGCCCAGGGCGGCAAGATCGGAAATTCTCTCTGCGAAGACGACCAGATGGATGTGGCACTCAACATCCTCGCCAGGGCAAAGGAGAAAGGCGTCAACGTATGCCTCTCTGACAAAGTCGTTGCTGCAGATGCTTTCGCAAACGACGCCAAGACCATCATCTGCGATTCTGACAACATTCCTGACGGATTCGAAGGAATGGATGCAGCTCCCGAGTCAATCGAAGTTGCCAAGCAGATCATCATGGAGTCAAAGACCATCCTTTGGAACGGTCCTGTAGGCGTATTCGAGATGCCGAATTTCGCTGTCGGAACAAACGCCATCGCACAATCGCTCAAGGAAGCTACCGACAAAGGCGCTTTCACCCTCGTAGGCGGCGGCGACTCAGTCGCAGCAGTAACCCAGATGGGCTATGCCGACAAGGTCAGCTACGTTTCTACCGGCGGCGGCGCAATGCTCGAGTATCTCGAAGGCAAAGTGCTCCCCGGCATCGCAGCCATCAGGGAATAATCAGTACCGGTTATTTCGACAAACCCCGGAAGACGAAGCTTCCGGGGTTTTGTTTTGCCCTGCTCCGGTTGACGATTCTAAATAATTATAGTACCTTTATAAGTTGGATTAAATCGTTTATCCCATGAAAAGACTTTCCGTTATCAGCTGGATGCTGATCAGCATATTGACACTTTCCGCCTGCAGGGAGCAGGTAATCGAAATCAAGGTATCTTCCATAGCCCTTAATTCAGCAGCTCTGTCCCTCACTGAAGGTGAAAGCTATAAACTCAATGCGACTGTCAGCCCGGACAATGCCTCTGACAAAAGTATAATCTGGAGTTCTTCCGATGCAGGCATAGCGAGTGTCGAGGACGGAATGGTGACCGCCGTCAAGGAAGGTTCCGCCGTCATCACGGCTGCCAGCAAAGACGGCGGTGCCAGCGCAACCTGTCCCGTGACTGTATCAGCCAGGAACATCCCCGTCGAAAGCATCACTCTGAACATGAATGAGCTCGTGATGAGAGCCGGCAATACTTATTCTTTAACCGCTACCGTAAAGCCGGACGATGCTACGGACAAGAAGGTCACGTGGACTACCAACAACCCCTCTGTCGCCACGGTCGAAGACGGACTGGTAACCGCAGTCGGCAAGGGTGCCGCTTCCATTACCGCGACTGCCGGAGGGAAGAATGCCAGCTGTACGGTGACAGTCAAGGAAGCGACCATCCACGTAACTTCCGTAACTCTCGACCAGACCAGCCTCTCGATCCTGGTAGACGAGAGCGCGACTCTCACTGCCACGGTCAAACCTGACGATGCGACAGACAAGACAGTTACCTGGGAATCTTCCGACACAAAGGTCCTGACGGTATACGGAGGCAAGGTGACTGGCGTTTCGGCAGGCACGGCAACCGTAAAGGCAACTGCAGACGGGGTATCTGCCACCTGTGAAGTTCAGGTCACAGCAAGGATTCCCGTTGAGAAAGTCACTCTCGACTGCAAGACTCTTACCCTCTCTCTGGGGCAGACCGACACCCTTGTGGCCACTGTCTTTCCTGAGAATGCCACTGACAAGACCGTCACCTGGGATTCTTCAGACGATGACGTGGTAAGCGTCAGGAACGGCATAATAAACGGCGTTTCTCTCGGAAAAGCGATTGTAACTGCAACTGCGGGTGAGAAATCTGCAAGCTGTTCAGTAACTGTCAAAGCTGTAGAAGTAGACTCCATCACCCTTGACAGGACTTCCCTGTCCCTGAATCCCAAAGAGGAAGAAAAGCTGACCGTAACATTCCATCCTGCCAACGCGACTGACAAGACAGTAACCTGGACTTCCAGCGATGAAACTGTAGCGACTGTATTGGACGGAACCGTCAGGGCAATCGCCACCGGTATGGCCACCATCACTGCAAAGTCCGGCAATGCGACTGCAACATGCGAGGTGAGAGTCAACAATGACAACTATCTGACAATATCCAACCTGACAAATGCCGAAGGAACCCTGACCCTCAAGGCCAACGGCACTTCAACCCCAGCCATCACTCTTGAATATTCTACAGACAACGGCCATACCTGGATCGAACTTAAAGAAATCAAGACTACCCAGACTATCACAATCCCTTCAAGAGGGTCTGTGCGCCTCTGTGGAGAAAATCCTTCTTATTTTACTTCATTAGGCAGCAAACAAAGCTGGTGGTCTCTTTCTGCCGACGTGATCCACAGCGTCAGCGGAGATCTGATGACAATCTCATCCGACTCCGAAGAAATCCACAGCAAATATGCGTTCTATAAATTTTTCAACGGTGATACCAAGCTGAAATCAGCACAGTCCCTCAAGCTGTCGGCAACCATCATGTCAGACCGCTGCTACGAACTTATGTTCGAAGGCTGTACTTCTTTGGAGAAGGCACCTGTCATATCTGCCGCCACACTGGCGACAGCGTGCTTCAAATCCATGTTCCAAGGTTGCGAGGCATTGACTGACGCCCCCAAGCTAACTGCAATGACAATGAAATCATACTGCTACGATTCCATGTTCGAAGATTGCACTGCACTGAAGACCGCTCCGGACCTGCCGGCTGACAAACTCGCACAAAGCTGTTACGCTGAAATGTTCAAGGACTGCACCTCGCTCGAAAAGGCACCTGCTCTTCCGGCAATAAGTATGGAGGGATTATGCTACAATTCGATGTTCATGAACTGCAGTTCTTTGAAAGATGCGCCCAGGATGTCGGCAAGAGTGTTGGCGCTCGGATGCTTTACAGCAATGTTCCATAGTTGCATCAGCCTTGAGAAAGCTCCGGACCTGCCTGCCACCAGACTTCAGGAGAAGTGCTATTACCAGATGTTCGCCAACTGCCAGGCGCTGACCGAAGCGCCCAAGCTGCCTGCCACTACTCTTGCTAACGGCTGCTACTCATATATGTTCAGCCTTTGCAAATCCCTTAAGGACGCTCCGGTATTGCCTGCGGAGACATTGGCGAAAAACTGCTATGAACAGATGTTCGCCGGTTGCAGCAGTCTTTGTAACATCACCTGCCTTGCCACGGATATCTCTGCCGCAAACTGCACGGCCGGCTGGACCGGAAACGTGGAGGCAGAAGGCATTTTCACCAAGAGCCCCAAGATGGAAAACTGGCTTTCAGGCCCGTCGGGAATTCCTATAGGATGGACCGTTGAAGACTATGCTGAAGCCAATGATACTGATGAATCTAATAACCAATAAAACAAGATATGAAAAACAGACTGACCTTAACGATTGCTATTGCATTGTTCTCTTCAATCGTAATGGCAAATGCACAGAACCCCATCATCCGCGATCAGTTCACGGCTGACCCCAGCGCCCACTACTTCGAGGGCAGGGTTTATGTCTATCCTTCTCACGACATCCCCGCAACGGTCGACTACGCCCGTAAAGACTGGTTCGTCATGGAAGACTACCATGTCTTTTCTTCCGACAACCTCGTAGACTGGGTTGACCACGGCAGGATCATCACCCAGAACGCAGTTGAATGGGTACAGCCCAATTCCTTCCAGATGTGGGCTCCTGACTGCAACTACAAGGACGGCAAATATTACTTCTACTTCCCCGCAACTGGAAAGCGCGTGAACGGGCAGAGACCTGACGGCAGCATCGGCGTCGCCGTTTCAGACACACCTTACGGTCCGTTCGTTCCGGAAGAGACTGCCATAAAGGGAACCTTCGGCATCGACCCCTGCTGCTTCATCGACGATGACGGCCAGGCATATCTCGTATGGGCAGGCGGCGGACTTGTCATCTGCAAGCTGAAAGACAATATGAAAGAACTGGACGGAGAGCCCGTAAGGATCGACGCCATTCCGAGAGGACAGACCGAGGGCCCGTACCTCTTCAAGGCCAACGGCAAATACTACTTCAGCTTCCCCTGGGTCGAGGCCGAGCGCGAGTGCCTCGCATACTGCATGGCCGACAATCCCATGGGTCCTTACGAGTTCAAGGGAAAGATCATGGAGCAGCACGCTGACGTATGCTGGACCAACCACCATTCTGTAGTAGAGGTTGACGGCCAGTGGTATCTGTTCTATCATCACAACGACTATTCACCTTACTTCGACAAGAACCGTTCAGTATGCGTGGACAGCCTATTCTTCAATGCCGACGGCACCATCCAGGAGGTTAAGCCCACCAAGCGCGGCGTTGGTATCACCAAGGCCACCAGCCAGATCCAGATCGACCGCTACTCCGACATCAAGGACACCTGCACCGACATCCAGTTCGTAAATGCCGACCGTACCTTCGACGGTTGGAAAGTGATCCTCTACAACACCATCCAGGAGAGGGAACCCATCTGGGTAAGATACAACAGGGTTGACTTCGGCAAGGACAAACTCAATACCGCTGTCATGAAGGTCCTGTCTCTCGCCGGAGGCAAGGTTGACATAAGGCTCGACGCTATCGACGGCCCGACCATCGCCACCTTCGATGTGGCCGGCAATCCGGGCTGGGTGGAGAACAAGATTCCCATGTCTGACTTCAAACCGGGCGTCCATGACCTCTTCGCCGTAATGACTTCCGGCAGCTGCATCCAGATCGACTGGGTAAGTTTCAAATAGACTGACATTATGAAAATCTTTCGGCAGAATCCGGCTCTGGCCGCAGCCCTGATCGGCGTTGCAGCAGTCCTGTGTGCCTGCAAGAGCGGCAACACAGGTGAAATAAGCATAATCCCGGCTCCGTCACATCTTGAAGTAAAGGCAGACGCTCCCTTCAGGATATCTTCTTCGACGAAGCTGGTCGCACGTACTTTCGACGAGCAGGCCACTGCCGGATTCTTCGCCGACAAGATTGCAGTTTCCACCGGAAAGATTCTCGTCATTTCCGACGAACCTGCAGTCTCAGATGCAATCATTTTCGAAATAGATCCCGCCTCCGGCATTCCGGCGGAGGGATATACCCTGGAAAGCGGCGAAAATGCCGTCTTTGTGACTGCCAGCGATTCTGACGGTCTTTTCTACGGAATGCAGACCATCCTGCAGCTTCTTCCGCCGCAGGTCCAGAGCGACAAGGTGCTCGGAGGCATCGACCTTTCGATACCTGCCGTCAGCATCCAGGATGCTCCGCGCTTCCACTACCGCGGAATGCACATCGACCCGTGCCGGCACTTCCGCGATGCTGAGTGGGTGAAGAAGCAGCTGGACGTGATGGCTATGTTCAAGTACAACAAGCTGCATTTCCACCTGACAGAAGACCAGGGCTGGCGCATAGAGATCAAGAAATACCCCAAGCTCACAAGTTTCGGCCCGTATTACACTCAGGACGAGATCCGCGATATTGTGGCATATGCTGCAGAGAGGCATATCGACGTGATTCCTGAACTCGAGATTCCGGGGCACGAGATGGCGGCTATCGCTGCATATCCCTGGCTCAGCTGCAACGAAGGTCAATACGAGCCCCGCAAGATCTGGGGAGTCGAGAACATCGTGATGTGCCCCGGCAAGGAGACGACTTTCGAATTCCTCGAGGACGTAATCGACGAGATGGTGGATCTGTTCCCCTGCGAACTGTTCCATATAGGCGGCGACGAATGCCCGAGGGAGATGTGGGAGAAATGTCCTCTCTGCCAGAAACGCATCCGCGACGAGCACCTGTACGGCGACGAGAGCCAGTTCACGAACGAAGACCGGCTCCAGAGCTATGTCGTGCGCCGCATCGAGAAATACCTCAACGGCAAGGGCAAGCGCATCATCGGCTGGGACGAGATTCTTGAAGGCGACATAGACCCCTCCGCTATCATCATGTCATGGAGAGGGCTGCAGGGCGGTATCACCGGAGCAGAACACGGTCATCAGGTGATAATGACTCCTTCGAGCGACGGAATGTACCTCGACTACTACCAGGGCGACCGCAAGATCGAGCCTGTGGGCATCGGCAGCTATTTCACGATGGAGATGGTCTATGCATACAACCCTATTCCTGCTGAGGTAGATTCCCTCGGCCTCCAGGACTACATACTCGGAGTGCAGTGCAACAACTGGTCGGAGTATTTCTACACTGACTCCGTCACTGAATACCGCACCTGGCCGCGTGCGGTCGCAGTCAGCGAAATCGCATGGAGCCAGCCCGAGAACAAAGACTGGGACGATTTTCTGCGCAGGCTTGACGGCGCCCACCTGAGGATGGATATGCACCATATCCACTATCACATTCCTCTGCCCGAGCAGCCGGGCGGCTCCTGCAATACTGTAGCGTTCACCGACAGCACCACAGTGACCTTCAAGACTACTAGACCCGTCAGGATGGTCTACACCCTCAACGGCAAGGAGCCGACTGCCAGAAGCAGGGAATACACTGCCCCTCTGCATTTCACAGACAACGCCACTCTCAAGATTCGTTCTGTGCTGCCTACCGGCGAGATGAGCACAGTGCGCACCATCGACATTGTCAAGATGGACCCGCTGCCGGCAGTCAAGCCTACCAAGCCACTGCTTCAGGGTCTTGAGATGACCACCACCCCGGGCGAATTCTTCAACACGAGAGAACTGTTTGCCGCCGACAGGGTCTGGACGGCAAAGAACATTACGAAACTCCGTGAAATCAGCGCCCAGTCAGCCACAGACGCGCATATGAGGAACGTAGAGCAGTACGCCGCAGTAGCCGAGGGCTACGTCCGCATCGACTCCACCGACGTCTACTACATTTCTTCGAACAATGACGAAGTGTGGATCGACGGCCGTCTGGTCATCGACAACAACAACGAGGTAAAGCGCTACAGCCGCCGCGACAACTGCCTCGTCCTCGAGGGTGGACTCCACCAGGTGAAGATTGTCTTCCTCGGCCACATCATCGGAGGAGTACCTTCCAACTGGGACAGCGCAGCCATCGCCCTGCGCGCCAAAGACGAATCCGGCTTCCACAACATCCCGGACACCGCATATTTCAGAGCGGAATAGACGCCCTTCTAAAGTACAAGACGGGAGAAGACGCTCAGCGGCAGGGCTTTGTCGAAGCGGTCGCTGAGGACGAGTTCGCCGTAGCTCAGCTGGCTGTCCTTGCTGAGCAGGCGGGAAAAGGCGTTGCGGACAACAGTGTCTGCCAGGACTGCCGAATAGCCGTTGGAATAGAGGTTCAGAACCATGAAGCTGTCCTTCGGCGCGAGGATGGCCGAACATTCCTTCAGCATATCGAACAGGCACTCGTCGAGTTTCCATTTCTCGCCGTTGGGACCATGGCCGTATGCAGGCGGATCGAGGATCAGTCCCTGGTAGGTGTTTCCGCGACGGGCCTCGCGCCTGACGAACTTCAGAGCATCTTCCACCACCCAGCGGATGTCGCTGCAGCGGCTGAGCTCCATATTGCCCTTTGCCCAGGTCACCACCTGCCGTACGGAATCCAGATGGGTCACGTCAGCCCCTGCCACACGCGCCGCCAGCGAAGCTGCACCGGTGTATGCGAACAGATTCAGGACCTTCGGCACCGGGGCCTTGACGGCAGCAGCCTGCTTCACCAGACGGGAAGTGTTGGAATATATGAATTCCCAGTTCGGAGCCTGCTCCGGAAAGACACCGACGTGCTTGAAAGAAGTCAGACCGAGACGGAGGTTGAACTTCGGCCCCTGGGGAGTGCCGTCATACTTGATGACCCACTGCTCCGGCATCTCGCCCAGCATGACCCAGGTGCCGCTGTCTTCCTTGCCGGCTTTCCCGAAGCCTGCGCCAGGCTTGAACTCCGTCTGTGCAAGGCGTTTCCATTCGGCATCCGGCAGACTCTTGCCCCAGAGCGCCTTGGGTTCCGGACGTATGGCGACATATTTCCCGAAGCGTTCCAGCTTGGAGAAATCGCCTGAATCGAGGAGCTCGTAGTCCTTCCACTGTGCTGATGGCCGTTCTATGTTCATAGACACAAAATTAAGAAATTAGTATTACTTTTGTTAAAACGTAACGCAATGTCAGGTTTTCTTTCAATAGTATGGAACGTCGATCCCGCCATCTTCTCGATCGGCAATTTCTCGCTTCGTTTCTATTCCCTGCTATTCGTAGCCGGCTTTCCGCTTGGGTACTGGCTTTTCTACAAGATTTACAAGAGAGAAAACGTCGATGTCTCCCTGCTGGAGCCCCTGCTCTACATCCTGCTCATAGGTACCATAGTTGGAGCACGTCTCGGACACTGCCTGTTCTATGAGCCCGGCTATTATCTGACACATCCGATAGAGATACTGAAAGTTTGGAAAGGCGGCCTTGCCAGCCACGGTGGAATACTGGCAATCATATTCTGCGTCTTATACTACGCTCACAGATATGGCCGCAAGAATGGCTTCGATGCCATGTGGCTGTTCGACAGGCTGGCAATCGCGGGCAGCCTCGCCGGATGCCTGATCCGCTGCGGCAACCTGTTCAATTCAGAAATCTTCGGCGGCCCCACGGACCTGCCCTGGGGATTCAAGTTCCCCCACTCTGTTGAGTGGATCAACCTCTACGGCCCGAGCGTTTTTCCGCCGGACGGAGTGGCCTGCCATCCCACGCAGATATATGAAGCGCTGAGCTACCTCATCCTCGGACTCGTACTGCTGTGGCTATACTGGAAAAAAGCCGACAAGCTATATAAAGGCTCCCTCTTCGGCATATTCTTCATAGTTCTTTTCACCATGCGCTTCCTCATCGAGTTCATCAAGAACGACCAGGTGGACTTTGAGGCTGGGATGCAGTTCAATATGGGCCAGCTGCTCAGCATACCTTTCATCATCGCCGGCATCATCATACTGGTGTGGAGCCTGAACAGGAAGCTTCCACTCCTGAGGGAAGGCTACGACGAAGAACCCCGCGCACCGAAGGAGAACGACCACCACGCCAATCTCTCGAAAGAGCAGCGTATGAGCGCCTCGAAGCGCAAGGCGATGGGCCTCAACTGATTCAGGCTTTCACCCACTCTATCTCGATGCCCCTGCGTTCCATCCCGCGGAACCAGGTCATCTGCCGCTTTGCGAACTGATGTATCGCTGTGGCCAGCTTGTCGTGCATCTCGTCGTAGCTTAACTGTCCGGTGAGATATAGGGTGACGAACTTGTATTCCAGACCGTAATAGATAAGGTCCTCAGGAGCGATGCCGCTGTCCAGCAGCCGCTGCACCTCATCCACCATCCCCGCGGCGAGACGTGCGTCCAGACGTGCGTCGATGCGGGCATTTCTCTCCTCCCGGCTTACGTCGAGACCGATATATCTTGTCTTCAGCGGCGGAAAAGCAGTGCGGTCCACGGGATGCTCCTGCTCATAGATGGCAATCTCCAGGGCGCGGATCAGCCTCTTGCGGGTATCGTAGTCGGTGCTGTTGTGCAGGGTCTTGAGAGAGGCCAGGCGGCGGATGAGCTCCTCGTCGCTCTCCTTCTCCAGACTGGCGCGCAGTTCAGGGTTCTGCGGCACTTCAGGCAGCCGGTAGCCCCTTGTCGCTGCCTCGATGTACAGTCCCGAGCCACCGCAGAGGATTGCAGGTTTCCCGCGCGAGATGATATCCCGATATGCCTTGTGGAAATCACGCTGATATTGGAATATATCGTACTTGGTGCCTGCAGGTACGATGTCGATAAGATGGTACGGCACTCCGTCGTAGTCGGCAAGGTCCTTGCCGGTGCCGATATCCATTCCACGGTACACCTGCCTCGAGTCTGCAGACAAGATCTCAGCACCGGTCTCCTTCGCAAGAGCCACTGCATATCTGGTCTTACCGCTGGCCGTGGGGCCGAGCACGCAAGTCAGGTCATATTCCATATCGCAAGGATGTTGTATCACAAATATAAAAAACTATCCTATATTTGTCCGCACTATGCCCAAAGCAAAAAGCAGAATAGAGATCAAGAACAAGAAGGCGTCCTTCGAATACGAATTCATAGAACGCTTCACGGCCGGCATCGTCCTCAGCGGAACAGAAATCAAGTCCATCCGCGAAGGCAAAGCCTCGCTGGTCGACAGCTACTGCTATTTCTCAGGCACAGAACTCTACGTGAAGAACATGAACGTCGCCGAATACTGGTGGGGCAGCTACAACCGCCACGACCCTCGCCGCGACCGCAAACTGCTGCTCACCAAACGCGAGCTGCGAAAGCTCGCAAGGGCCATCAAGGAAAAGGGCATGACGATCGTTCCCGTAAAACTGTTCATCGCCGACAACGGCTACGCCAAGCTCGACATCGCGCTGGCACGGGGCAAACGTGAGTTCGACAAACGGCAGAGCATCCGCGACAAGGATATGCGAAGGGAAAGGGAAAGAGACCGCAACGATTAATCACAAATAATTTGTTATATTTGTAATTCTAAAGAAACAAACAATACAAGCAGTATGAGCATATTTTCATCATCAATCGGGAAAAAGCTTATTATGAGTATTTCAGGTATCTTCCTGGTGCTTTTTCTCACCCTGCACATGTGCCTGAACCTGGTGTCTGTATTCAGTGCCGAAGGTTTCCAGAAAGTGTGCGATTTCATGGGGCTGCCGATAGTCAGCATTATGGTTCCCGTCCTCGCATTCGGCTTCGTGATCCATATCATCTATGCAATCATCCTTACGGCAAGCAACCTCAAGTCTCGCGGAGGCCTCAAGAGGTATGAAGTAGCCACCAAGTCGGAGACCGACTCCTGGGCTTCCAAGAATATGATCTACCTCGGCGCCATCGTGCTGCTTGGTATTGCAATCCACCTCACCCACTTCTGGGCTGACATGCAGCTCCAGGAGTTCACCGGCGGAGAGGCTGAAGATCCCAATATGCTGCTCGGCCAGACCTTCGGCAACGTATGGATCACCATTCTCTACCTGATATGGTTCGTAGCTATCTGGCTGCACCTCAGCCACGGTTTCTGGAGCGCGCTCCAGACCATCGGTTGGAACAACAAGATCTGGCTCAAGAGGCTTAAAACAATCGGCGTGGTTTACGTAACCATCCTGATGGCCGGTTTCGCATTGGTCGCAATCGTGGCCTGCTGCAAAGCCAACGGCCTGTTCTAGTCTGTTCTCAGGCAGTCCCGGATTATAGAGTCCGAGACGAAAAGATCCCGCCGGCCAATGAAACAGCGGCCGGTCGAGGCATCGAATGAAAGGTTATGTTTAGCTGACTCTCCGATCAGCGCGGCATCGACGCCGGCGGAGGTTCTCAGTCCGAGCATAACCTTTTCATTATATATGTCCACATCCGTAAGAATCTCCCCTTCCCTGTCCGCTCCGGCCTGCCAGCGCCTCAGGTCGGAGACGTTCCAGCTGCGGCGTCTGTCTCCATCGAACGAATGCGCTCCGGGGCCGAGGCCGAGATAAGGCTCACGCGCCCAGTATGCGCTGTTGTGGCGGGAATGGAACCCCGGCCTGCAGAAGTTTGAAATCTCATACTGGATGAATCCAGCATCTTCCAGAATATCCTGCAGCAGATAATACTGACGGCGGCAGACATCATCGTCAGGCTCGCGGTAGCGGCCTTTGTCGGCAAGCGCGGAAAGCATGCTGCCTGCGTCCAGGCTCATCTGGTATGCGGAAATATGCTGGACCCCGAGGCTGACAGCCTTGCGGATGTCCTGCTCCCATTCAGCGTCGGTCAAGGCAGCATAACCGAAGATAAGGTCCAGCGAAACGTTTGCGAAACTGTCGGTCAGAAGCCGCACCGCCCTCTCCGCTTCTGCAGCATCGTGCCGGCGGTTCATCCACTTCAGATGCCCGTCATGGAAAGACTGTACTCCTGCGCTCACCCTGTTCACACCGCACTCGCGGTATGTCCTGAGCAGTTCCTCGCCGCCGCGGCATATGTCGTCCGGATTCACCTCGACCGTGAATTCTTCCACGTCGCCGAGGTCGAAATTATCTCTCAATGCCGCACATATATTCGAGAACTGGGCCGGAGACAGAAGCGAAGGAGTGCCGCCGCCGAAATATACTGTGCTGACCGAAGAGCCTGCAGGGAAGAAATCCCGGCAAGATTCCATTTCAGAGCGCAGCGAGGCTACATATTTCTCATGCAAGGCTCCGTCGCGCAGAACCTCGGAATAGAATCCGCAGTAAGTGCAGAAAGACGCACAGAAAGGGACGTGTATGTATATTCCCGCCAATTACTTGAGGAGCAGGTCAGCAGAACCGATCTTGCCTTCGGTGGTATATGCATCCACGGTGTAGACGCCCTTGGTGAAAGGCTGAGGGCTTGCGAAATAAACGCTCACCTCTACTTCCTCGCCCTGATAGTCCACCTCACGCGACTCGGAGTAGATCATCTCCTCGCCGGCGCAGTTGAAGAGCTGCCTGTCGTCTGCTGTCAGCAGGATGCCGTCCGGCCCTTTGACTCTGATGTAGACTCTCCTCGGACCCTTCTTGGCAATAGTGTTCTCGATAAGGAACAGGTCCGTGCGGAGCTTCTCGGTACGGCTGCTGCGGTCGGTCTCCTTGGCAGACGCGTTGATGGCGTGCAGGGATACTCCGCGGCCTTTGACAATCGAGCCTTCAGCCACCTGACGGCCCAGCTCGTCAGCCTCCGTGCGCAGGTTGTCATACTGGCGCCTGTTCTCGGCAGCCTCCTGACGTGCATTCGAAGCCTCCTGGCGGAGAGCCATGTTGAGGTTGTTGAGCGAGTCTATCTGGACAATATAATGTTTCATTATCGAACGGAGGGTACCGAGCTCCTTCTCATACTGACGGATCTGAGCCCTGTTCGTAGCCTCTGTCTGCTGGAATCTCTCGATCAGCTGGTCTACTTTCTCCCTCTCTATCTCCAGGTTGGCATTGAGGGTGTCGTTGGCCGTCTGCAGTTCGGCATACTCCTGACGGAGTTCCACCATCTCCTGCGTGAGGTCGGCCTTCTCGATGTTAAGGTCCCTGACAAGACTGTTCTTGGTGACCCAGACATAAGCCAGGACTCCGCCGAGAATCACCGCAGCGATAGCAAGCGCCACGACGATCTTTCTCAATTTATCTTCATTTTCCATATTGAATGATATTTTGCTGCCTTCGATAAGGCAAATTTAACTAAATTTGTCACATACACTTATCAGCCCACTACAAAAACCATGAAATACTTTATCAGAGCCGTAAAATACCTCATCTACTTCGTGGTATTGTTCCTTGTAATAGTAGCCATCCTCTGCCTGGTGCTCAATCACCCGCTCAGCAGTTTCACCACACTCTTCAAAGAAGGTTCGATGTGGCAGATAGCCGTGCTCTTCGCTGTCATCGCAGCTGCATATCCCGCCCTCGGATTCCGCAAGAACCACATAACTCTCGACGGTCCGTTCAGCGGATACCGGGACGTTATCAAGCAGACTCTTGACGATGCCGATTTCGAACTTGTGAGCGAAGACGACGAAAAGATGGTCTTCAGACAGAAGAAAGGATATATGCGCTTCACCAGGATGTGGGAAGATGCCGTCACCTTCTTCAAAGGGGAAGACAGAATCTACGTGGACGGGCCGATAAAGGACACCACCCGTCTCATAAGCAACATATATTACAACTACCGTATGCGCAACCCCAAAGACCAGTATTAGAATATGAAAGTACTTGCCAAGTATCCCGACATCTACAAGGCGCATATCGTCCAGGGTATGCTGGAGAATGAGGGCATTGAATGCGAGATTGTCAACGAGAACCTGCCGTTCATCGGTATGGGAGTGGCCGGATTCGACGTCCGGATCGTTGTGAACGACGAAGATTTCGAGCGCGCGAAGGAGATTATCGACGCGGTCGGAGACTGAACTTTGCCGGCTTGTCAACTTGCATTTTTACTTTTTTTGATATCTTTGTGTCCGTTTGGCACGTTATTTTAATAACCCACCCCCAGAAACCATTAATTAGACCATAATTACTATGAAGAAATTTTTCTTATCACTTTGTGTAGCGCTCGTCGCAACAGGATTTGCCATGGCGCAGGATCTTGCAGCAGTAGTAGAAACCTTCAACGCCGCAGCCACTGCACTCAATGAAAAGAATTATGAGGGCGCCCTCGCTCAGTTCAACACTGTTCTGGAACAGGCAACCGCTCTCGGAGAGGAAGGTGAAGAAGTTGCAGCCAACTGCAAGGAATCTATTCCCAAGATTCTTCTCCAACTCGGTAAAGAGAGTGCCGAAGGTAAAGATTTCGACGCAGCTGTTGACTTCTTCAACAAAGCTGCTGCCAAAGCCCAGGATTTCGCAAACAACGATGCTGTAGTTGCAGAGGCTCAGAAGCTCATCCCTCAGATGCTCAACGCCAAGGCAGGAGCCCTGCTGAACGCCAAGGACTATGAAGGAGCTATTGAGGCTTACCAGTCTGTTATCGCTGCCGATCCCGCCAACGGTGCCGCTTTGCTTAGAATCGGCCAGGCTTACAGCGCTCTCGACAAAGCTGATGAAGCTATAGAGGCTCTTACAAAAGCTGCAGAGAACGGTCAGGAAGCCAATGCAAAGAAACTTCTTTCAAACATCTATCTGAAGAAAGCCGTAGCTTGCCAGAAAGATAAAGATATGAAAGGCATGCTCGAGAACGCTCAGCTTTCAGCCGAGAACAACGACAGCGCAAACGCTCAGAAACTCATCGGCACCGCAGCCCTCAGCCTCAAGCAGAATCAGGTTGCAGCAGAAGCATTCGAGGCTTATCTTGCCCTGAATCCCGAGGCTGCCGACAAGGCTCAGACCATCTACCAGATCGGTATGGCCTATATGGGCGCCAACAACAACGGCAAGGCTTGCAGTTACTTCAAGCAGATTAAGGGTGATGCCAAATTTGGCGAAACTGCCACTTACTACCTTACCACCCTCAAATGCAATTAACATCGCTCGAGCTACTCGCTCCTGCAAAGAATAAGGACATCGGCATTGCAGCAATCGACTGCGGTGCCGATGCCGTATATATCGCAGGACCTTCTTTCGGAGCACGCGAGGCCGCAGGGAACCCCGTGGAGGACATTGCTGTCCTTGCGGAATACGCTCACCGCTTCGGCGCGAAGGTGTATGCCACGGTCAATACCCTGCTCCGCGAAGAAGA
Source organism: Bacteroidales bacterium (assembly GCA_017561885.1). Lineage (GTDB taxonomy): Bacteria > Bacteroidota > Bacteroidia > Bacteroidales > UBA932 > Equibacterium. The sequence continues at coordinate 35,683 of JAFZBF010000008.1, forward strand.
ACTGCCGCAGGCCGCCGCCCTTGTCCGTGATTTGTACAAAGCCGACGCAGACGCCATCCTGGTGCAGGACTACCGTCTTCTGCAGCAGGACCTCCCGCCCATCGAGCTGCACGCTTCCACCCAGGCCGTCTGCCGCACTCCGCAGCAGGCTTCTGCTCTGGAAGCTCTCGGATTCCGCAGGCTCGTGCTGGAGAGGCAGCTGTCGCTGGACCAGATCAGGGCCATAAGGGAAGCCGTAACCTGCGAACTGGAATTCTTCGTACACGGAGCACTGTGTGTGTGCTACAGCGGAGAATGTTTCCTCAGCGAACACCTGACGGACCGCAGCGCCAACAGGGGAGCCTGCATACAGGCCTGCAGGTCGCTATACGACCTTGAAGACGCCTCCGGCAAGACCCTTGTGCGCAATTACCCGCTGCTTTCGCTGAAAGATTACAGGCTGGACGGCCATATCACAGAACTGGCCGAAGCAGGCATCTGCTCGTTCAAGATTGAAGGCAGGCTTAAGAACGAAAGCTACGTACGGAACACCGTCCGGCACTACAGCATCGTCCTTGACAAGTTCATCAAGGAGCATCCGCAGTATCGCCGCGCCTCTGCCGGCAGGGTCGAAGGCGGATTCACCCCGAACCTGCAGGCCACCTTCAACAGAGGTTATACCGATCTGTTCATTGACGGGGAAAGAGGCCGCTGGCTGTCTGGTGACAATACCAAGTCCAAGGGCGAATATGCCGGCAGGATTGTCGCAAAGGGCGAAAACTGGATAGAACTCGACGGCATGCTGGCTCTCAACAACGGCGACGGACTATGCACCGTCAAGGACAACGGCGAGCAGACCGGCTTCAGGGCGGACAAGTGCATCGGCGACAGGATAGAGATAAAAACGGCCGAAGGACTGAATGTCGGTCAGGAAATCTGGAGAAACTACAACATAGCCTTCGAGAAGCAGCTGCGCAGTGACAGCCCGGAGCGTCTCATAGATGTCACCGTCGATTTCTCGGCAGACTCCGTCACTGCGGTCAGCGCAGCGGGAGCTTCGGTCACCCTCTCCATTAAAGGAGACTACCCTCCTGCCCGCAACATCGCAAGCGCTGTGGACAACATACGCCGTCAGATGAGCAAACGGGCAGGAGTCTATTCCTTCCACGTGATGTCGGTCGACGACACTGACGTGCGCTTCTATCCACTCTCGGTTCTGAACGGATTCCGCAGGGATCTGGCCGGGATGCTTGACGCAAGGATGGCGCAGATAATGTCGGCAGGGCGCAAGACAGACCGTCCCGCAGCAGCTCCCCTGCCCCCTCAGAAGAGACTTGCACAGGATGGAGAGCTGATGCGCAGCAAGTATTGCATCCGCTATGAGCTGGGGCTCTGTCCGAAATACGGCAAGAGGACTGACGGCAGGCTGCTGAAGGCCAGCTGCAAGGAACCGCTCTTCCTTGTGAACAACGGGCGTCGCCTGCGACTCGCTTTCGACTGCAAGGCCTGCGAAATGTCGGTGCTTGCCTGCGATTAGAGCCTGTTTACAATTAGAAGTTTTTTCATTAATTTTGTTTGTTTACATACAGGATAATATGAAGTACAACAGAATATTGCTCAAACTCAGCGGCGAAGCCATAGGCGGGCCGGACGGTCAGGGTCTTGACGAGCCCATACTGACCTCATATGCATCTCAGATCGCATCAGTAGTGCGCAGCGGCGTGCAGGTTGCGATAGTTATCGGCGGCGGCAACATCTTCAGGGGTCTTGCCGGCGTAGACCAGGGTTTCGACCGCGTACGCGGCGACCAGATGGGAATGCTGGCCACAGTCATCAACAGCATCGCCCTGTCCATCTTCATCAAGAAGGCCGGAGTCCCTGCCGAAGTGTTCACCTCAACTCCCATGGAGCCGATGGCGAAATACTACAGGCGCGACGAAGCCGTTGAATTCATGGAGAAAGGCGGAGTTGCCATAATCGGCGGCGGCACAGGCAATCCCTTCTTCACCACCGACTCTGCCTCGGCCCTGCGTGCCTGCGAAATCAAGGCTGACGCACTGCTGAAAGGCACCAAGGTGGACGGAGTCTACGACAGCGACCCGAACAAGAACCCGGACGCAAAGAAATATACCACCCTGACCTTCGACAAAGCCATAGCCGACGGACTCAAGGTGATGGACAGCACGGCATTCACTCTCTGCCGTGAGAACGATATGCCGATCATCGTTTTCAATATGACCAAGGAAGGTTCCCTCGAGACCCTTGTGGTTGAAGGCAAGGACATCGGAACCGTAGTAAGCAACAAAAAATAAAAAATATACCACTATGATCGAGAAAGCAAAAACTGTCCTTGAGGACAGCAAGAAAAAGATGCAGGACGCGGTGACCCACCTCGACGAGGAACTGAAGACCTACCGCGCCGGCAAGGCCAATCCCGCAGTTTTCGCCAATGTACTGGTGAACTACTACGGCAGTATGACTCCCATTCCCCAGGTTGCCAGCATTTCTGTGCCTGACGCCAAGACTATGTTCATACAGCCTTGGGAAAGGAATATGATCGCTCCCATCGAGAAGGCCATCATGGATGCCAACATAGGTTTCACCCCCCAGAACAACGGTGAGATCATCCGTATCAACGTTCCGGCCCTCACCGAGGACCGCCGCCGCGAACTGGTCAAAAGGGCGAAAACCGAAGGCGAGACTGCCAAGGTAAGCATCCGCAACGTGCGTCGCGACGCCATCAACGCTCTCAAGAAACTGCAGAAAGAAGGACTTCCCGAGGATGTCGAGAAAGACAGCGAAGAGGCTGTTCAGAAAGATACTGACATCTTCACCAAGAAAGTCGACGAGATTCTCGCAGCCAAGGAAAAAGAGATAATGACGGTTTAATCCGTGCAGTTTGCTCAGATACACGGCAATGAAGCCCTGAAAGCCAATCTGGCCGGAATGGTCGACGGCGGTAAGATGGGTCACGCCCTCCTGTTTGTTGAAGAACAAGGGATGGGCGCGATTGCTTTTGCGCTGGCCCTGAGCCAATATATCAACTGCAGGGACCGCAGCGGCGGCGACAGCTGCGGAGTGTGCAACAGCTGCCACAAGCACGGCAAGCTGATCCATCCGGACGTACACTTCGTATTCCCGGTGGCTGCTGTATCTTCTCTAGGCGAATCCGAGAAGAAGCACCCGATATCGGACTACTTCCTGGACGGCTTCCGTTCGCTGGTAATCTCGAATCCCTATTTCGACGAACGCGACCTTTTCGAGGCCATCGGTCTCGAGAACAAGGCGGGGAACATATCTGTGCACGAGGCAAGGGATATTATCTCCAAGCTTTCTCTCAAGCCTTATGAATCGGAGTACAAGGTAATGATCATCTACCTTGCGGAGAAGATGAATGCAGAGGCCTCCAACAAGCTGCTCAAGCTTCTGGAAGAGCCACCCGAGGGCACATATTTCTTCCTTATATGCCACAAGCCGGACAAGCTTCTGCCGACAATCCTGTCCAGATGCCAGATCATAAGGCTTCAGCCGGATTCTCCGGAAGACATCTGTGACATCCTTTGCCGCGAGGAAAATGCCGACGCCGACCACGCCATGATAGCGGCGAAGATATCCAGAGGAAGTTACGGCAATGCGCTGAAGTTGCTGCGCGAGGAAGAGCTCGCTGACGAATACGCTTCGGACATTGAAGAGCTGCTGGATGCCGCCCTTGAGCACAATCTGACAAAACTCCTGTCGATTGCAGAGTCCCTCTCCGGCCTGGGCCGGGAGAAGCAGAGAGATTTCTGCATCTTCGCGGAGAATTTTATTCGGAAAATATTTATGTTTGCAAACGGTGTCCCGCAGATATCATTCGCCCTGCGCGATGAATACAGCAACCTGGAACGGTATGCCGCCACGATAAAGAAGGACTTCTACCAGAAGGCTCTTTCGAACCTGGACACCGCGATGTCAGCGATAGAAAGCAACGTAAACGCCAAGCTTGTATTCGTTGACCTTTGCAACAGATTTTATTTATACATCTGAAAATGGGAAAAAACAAAATATGTGATTGTTCCAGGGCCTGCACCGTCGAAAGGACCGACAGCAACGACCTGCTGATCGACTACAGTCTGGGATGCAGCAAGCTGGCTGCGTTCAACTGGCTGCAGGGCATCTATTCCGACACGTGCAAGGACCTGTTCGAGGTCCGTTTCAAGAACACTCACAAAGCTGTCTACCGCAACACTTCAGGTCTTCTGCTCAAGATCGGGGACATTGTGGTAGTTGAAGCCGCATACGGCCACGATGTCGGCATCATCAGTCTCGAAGGGCCCATCGTAGCCCGGCAGCTGGCACGCCATCACATCGACCCCTCTACTTACGAATTCAAGAAGATATACCGTAAGGCCAAGATTCTCGACATAGAAAGATGGCAGGAGGCTATCGCCAGGGAGCACAAGACCATGATCCGCGCCCGGCAGCTGGCTGCCCGGCTTGGTCTGGAAATGAAAATCGGTGATGTGGAATTCCAGGGTGACGGTACCAAGGCCATATTCTACTACATCGCTGATGAAAGGGTTGATTTCAGGCAGCTCATCAAGGATTTCGCAGCTGAATTCGGCATCCGCATCGAGATGAAGCAGATCGGAGCAAGACAGGAAGCCGGACTTATCGGCGGAATCGGCGTATGCGGAAGACCGCTGTGCTGCTCGTGCTATATGGCTGACTTCAATTCGATCACTACCCAGGCAGCACGGTGCCAGGACCTCTCCCTCAATCCTCAGAAACTGGCGGGCCAGTGCAGCAAGCTGAAATGCTGCATCAACTATGAGGCTTCTACCTACATCGACGCCCAGAGCAAGCTTCCCGTGGTAAGGGAGCCTCTTGAATTCAAAGACGGCACTGCCTGGCTGGTCAAGACTGACATACTCGGAGGTGTCATGTGGTTCTCCTATGAGAAGAACAGCCTGACCAACATATTCCCTCTGTCTCCTGATAATGTCAGGAAGATCCAGGCGCTCAACAAGAAAGGGAGCAAGCCTGAAAGCCTGCGTAATTTCCAGGAGGATGACCGCAGGAAGGACGTTGAACCCGAAGCTGAATTCGTCAGTGCAGCCGGTGATGAAAGCATCACCCGCTTCGATGAGAGCAAGCGCAAATCCAGAAGACGCAAAAGCCGCAAGCATGGGCACAAGGAGGAAAAATAGCAGCATATTACTGCTTCTGTGCCTGTCTCTGCTGTCCTGCAACAAGCCTCAGGACAGTTATCAGTATGCTGTCCTGGACACTGACGGTATCAAGGAAGCTGTCTTTTACTTCGATATGGATTCGGCGGTCTCTTACTCCACTTTCTTCAGTTGCCGCTATGACCTGGGACAGATCGACACTGACAAGGTAAAACTGTTCATCAAAGCCACGTCTCCTGCCGGCTTCACCTACCGCGACACTGTCGTCTTTCCTCTGTACCGCTCTGCGGAGCAGGCGAAGGACGATCAATATACAAGATTCAACATCGAACAGAACTGGAACGCCAACATCGAGTGGACCTGGCGCGTAAATGTCATCGGGAATGAATTTGGCCGCTGGACCGTCAGTGCCAGGCCGGAACGCTACACGGGACTCCATTCGCTCGGGTTCAGTTACAGTCCTTCAGGCAGAAAGAGATGAGCGGGAAAAACAAGTTAGCCAAGTTCCGCGAGAACGAGACCTTCGCATGTCTGCTGCAGCCGTCGTCCGACGATATGCTTGCCGGCAATTTCCCTGTCAAGGGCCGCTGGAATTCCGAAGTATTCCACAACGACAATCCTATCGTGCTGGAACTGGGTTGCGGCCGGGGCGAATATACAGTAGCTCTTGCCGAACGCAACCCTGACATCAATTACATCGGCATCGACATAAAGGGCGCGAGGCTGTGGAAAGGGGCAAAATATGCCACCGAGCATGCTTTGGGAAATGTTGCGTTCCTGCGCACCCGCATCGATTTCATAAAGTCTGCTTTCGGACCCGACGAGGTCAGCGAGATCTGGATCACTTTCGCCGATCCACAACCCAAGAAGCCCGGCAAGAGACTCACTTCTCCCCTATTCCTCGACCGCTACCGCAGCTTCACGAAAAAAGGAGCCATCGTCCATCTCAAGACCGACAGCGTGCTGCTTTACGAATCTTCTCTCGAAGTCGCCCAGGAGCAGAACCTCGAAATCCTCGAGTGCAACGCCGATATCTACGGCAGCGGCCGCGCCTGTGACCCCGACGACATCCTCTGCGTCAAGACCTATTACGAACAGATGTGGCTCGCCGAAGGCAAACCCATCACATATCTGGCGTTCAGGCTTTAGTATTTCAGTAAGAGCGATTGTTCTTCCCGTCCACGTTTGGGGCCGTTTTTGTGGACGTGAACTGGATTCCTTCCCACTACGGTGCTGCACGGAAAGAAGGCCTTCGGGGGGTTCCGTGAGCTGCGCTCACTCCAATCCCTCCCACCACATACTTCGTCCTGCTTCGCAGAACTCGTCTGCGGCGGGTCCCTCCCTCTCTGCATGCCGAGGGCGGCCAGCCCCCGCTCAGGCCTTCTTTCCGATGCAGCTGCCTCCCTGCTTTCGAGTTCGCAACATTCCAGCTATTTTCATTAACTTAGTCCAAAGAAACCGATAAATACTAGGCTATGCGTACCATTTCATTCTTTGCGGCGGTTATTATGGCCGTTGCGCTTGTCGGATGCAAACCGGCGAATCCAGTTCTTGAAATAGAGGGAGGTAAGATCCAGGGGGTCGAATCTTCTGTCAAGGGAGTATATATCTACAAGGGTATTCCTTTTGCGGCGCCGCCTGTAGGGGACCTGCGCTGGAAGGAACCTCAGCCTGTAGTGCCTTGGGACGGTGTAAAGATTGCCGATACCTTCGGTCCCGGAGCGATGCAGGCAAAACACGACTCCAGCAATCCCTGGACCAGCGAATTCTACTGGGAAGATCCAGAGTTCAGCGAGGACTGCCTGTATCTGAATGTGTGGACGCCTGCTCCGGGCAAGCCCGACAAGAAGCTGCCCGTGGCTATGTGGATCCATGGCGGAGCCTACACCGGAGGCTGGGGCTATGAGCCTGAGTTCGACGGCAAGGTATGGGCCGAAAAGGGTGTAGTTCTGGTTACAATCAATTATAGGCTCGGCATCTTCGGTTTTATGAACCATCCGCTTCTGGTGGAGGAGAGCCCGCACCACGTTTCCGGCAATTACGGCATCCTTGACCAGATTGCCGCACTGAAATGGATATATGCCAACATCGCGCAGTTCGGCGGTGATCCGGAGAACATCACCATCTTCGGACAGAGCGCAGGCGCAGGCAGCGTCAAGACTCTCGTAGCTTCGCCGCTTACCGGCAACCTCATCAAGAAGGCAATCATCCAGAGCGGTGGCGGAGTGAACGTACGTCCTGCAGGAGCGCCTGCTGCCACACAGCCCACAGTTTCCCAGATGATTCTCCTTGGTGAAGCCTACAAGGCCGGTCTCGACTGGGCCGGTTATGACACTCTGGAGAAGATGCGCGCTGCTTCGGCCGCAGAACTGATGGCACTTCCTGCACGCTATACCGCAGAGACCGGCATCAATGTCCGTCTGTCTACATCTCCCGTCATAGACGGATATGTTTCGTCAGAAAGTTTCGACACTGCTGCATTGGAAGGCAGGATCAAGGACATCCCCTATATGATTGGCTACACGCGCGACGATATGGGCAATCCCGAGGAGGGCGTACGCCGTTTCTGCGAACTCCGCAGCGCTGCAGGCAAGCCTGTCTATGCCTACCAGTTCGCCCACGCCCTTCCGGACGATGAGGCGGGTTCGCACGATATGAAGGGCGCGTTCCACTCTTCAGAACTATGGTATATGTTCAAGTCGCTGGACCGCGGCGACAGGCCGTTCACCAAGGCCGACTGGGAACTGGCAGAACACGTAGTCAGCTGCTGGACCAATTTCGCAAAGACCGGAGACCCGGGTCTGGGCTGGAAGGCTTATACTCCGTCCGCACCCGACTTTATGGTATTCGACCTGAGTGCCGACGGCACAAAGGACGCTTCCGCAATGGGCGCTCCGCTGAAGCGGGAGTAGGCCTTGAACCCGAAATTCACAAAGCAGGCTATACTGCCCTGGGAGCACTTGGCGGGCGGGAGCATCTGCTTTGTGCGCCAAAATTGCCGCAGAAAGCAGGTCGCACCACCTTGGAGGCATCTCTACGAGGAGGTCATCTGCTTTGTGAATTTTGGGTTGGTGTAAGTGAGGGTGTAAATGAAGGAGTGGCAAAAGGACTCTTTGCCCCTTCGGCTTCGCTCAGGGCTGAAGGCTCAGGATGAAACAAGAGCTACACCATCTGCTCGATGTTCCAGACGAAGGCGCGGACGCCGACGGCCTTGTTGCGGTTGTCGAGCTTGCGGACAGTCTGCAGGAGTTCGTCGACACGGTCATCTTCCACGACAACCATCACCGCCGAATTCATTTCGGGCCAGGTGTGCGTGCCGCGACGAGGTTCGCCTGTCTTGGAACCGCGGCCCTGCACCTGCTCGAAAAGAGTGAAACCAGATATCTTGAGCTCGTCGAGCATATATTCCACACGCTCGGTATTAGCCTGGTTGAACACGATAAAAACACTCTTCATATCCTATTCCTCCTCCTTGTCATCAGGTGAAAGTTGCATAAAGATGAAATTGCGACGGTTACGCTCCTGCTTGTTGCGGTCACTGTTCTTGCTCAGAACCGCATAGAATACAGGCACCACGATCAGAGTCACGAAAGTCGAAACCAGCAGACCGCCGATAACCACGATACCCAGAGGATGCCACATCTCGCTGCCCTCGCCACGGCTCAACGCCATAGGAAGCATACCGAGAATCGTCGTGAGAGCCGTCATCATCACAGGACGCAGACGAGAACGGCCAGACAGTGCGATAGCCTCAGAAAGCTCATATCCGCGGTCGCGCATCAAGTTGATGTAGTCCACCAGCACGATACCGTTCTTCACAACGATACCGATCAGCATCACCACTCCCAACGCCGCAATCATATCAAGTGTAGTTCCCGTTATCCAGAGCGCCAGGATCACACCCGTGATGGCGAACGGTATCGCCAGCAGGATGATCGCAGGCTTAGAGAACGACTCGAACTGAGAAGCCATCACCACATAAACAAGCAAGATGATCAGCAGCGCAAGCGCGATGATATTGCCGAACATTTCCTGCTGGTCCTCAAGGTCACCGCCGATAGCCATCGTGATACCCTCAGGAACAGTCACCTGGCTGATGATACCCTGCACCTGCTGGGCGACCTGGCCCAGAGAACTGTTGAACGGCATCACGCTCACCGTCAGATAGCGCTGCCGGCTCTTTCGGTCTATGGTAGGCGGAGCGAAGTACTCCTCGAGAGACGCTATCTCGCTGAGCTTGATGATCTTGCCGGTAGCCGTAGGTATAGACAGGTTGGAAATGTCGCTGAGAGAGTTGCGGTCATCCTCGCGAAGGCGCACTACGATGTTATACTCCTCGCCGTCCTCCTTGAGATATCCGGAAGCCAGACCGCCGACACGGTTACGCACATAGGTAGAGACTGTAGCAGCGTTGAGGCCGAAAGACGAAGCCTTCTCCTTGTCGATGACAAGGTTCAGCTCAGGACGGTCCTTGTCGCGACTGATAGTCACGTCTCTCGCAGCCGGAACCTTCTCGACGATCAGGTTGCGGACCTGCTCGGCAAGCACGTTGGTCTCATCGAAACTGTATCCATAAATCTCCACATCGACGGTAGAACCTCCGCCACCGCCCATACCTCCCTGAGAGGTAACGCGCGAGCGGACAATCTCGGGATAATTCGCCAGTTCCTGACGCACCACTTCCGCAATCTCTTCGATGGTGCGTGTCCTCTCGTATTTCTTGGTGCAGACAACCGTCATCTGGATGGAATTGTTCGTAGTAGACGAGAATATCGCACTCGTACCCGACTCGTCTGTGCTTCCCGCAGAAGTTGAAATCATCCTGACCTCAGGAACCAGTTCCTGAATCCTTCTCTCGATCGCACGGGCAGTCTTCAGAGTCTGCTCGATACGCGTACCGTTCTGAAGTTCGATAGTCGCACGGACACGGCCGTTGTCAGAATTCGGCATAAAGTCGGTACCGATCTGTCCGGTGCAGGCAGGAATCAGGGATGCGGCAAACAATCCGGCAAAGCCCAGAAGCGTCAGCGCCTTGTGACGCAGGCACACGCGCAGAGCGTTGGAATACCAGCCGTCGATCGCATCGAGGGCACGGCCCACAGTCTTTTCGAACAGAGTCTTTTTCTCAGATATTTCCTTGATATGTCCCGTCTCGTCAATCTCGACCTTCTTGGCCTTGAGCAGCTGAGAGCAGAGCATAGGAGTAAGCGAGATGGCCACCACGGTCGAGGTGCAGACCACTATCGTGACAATCCATCCCAGCTCCTTGAAGAGGATGCCCGCCATTCCGGTGAGCATAGTCAGCGGAACGAACACAGCCACGATTACGAGAGTGGTCGCGATAACTGACACCCACACCTCGTTGGTCGCATAGATAGCAGCCTCGCGAGGGCTGGAACCTCTGTCTATATGTTTCGAAATGTTTTCAAGCACCACGATAGCATCATCCACCACCATACCGATTGCAACCGTCAACGAGCAGAGCGAGATGATGTTCAGCGAACTGCCGGTCAGCGCCAGATAGATGAACGCCACGATAAGCGCGATGGGGATGGTCAGGCCGATGATGAAGGTAGCCCTCCATTTGCCCAGGAAGATGAACACCACCAGCACTACGAACAGCAGCGCATAGAGAATGGACTTCTCCAGCGAAGTGATGGAGTTCTGGATTTCTTCCGATGAATCGTACACCACGTCGATGTTGATGTCGGAAGGCAGGTTTCTCTTCAGCCTGTTCATCGTCCTGTTCACATCACGGCAGATCTGCACCGTATTGGCACCTGTCTGCTTGGTGATCATCATCGTCACGGCGTCCGAACCGTTCACTTTCGAATCAAGGGTGAGGTCCTTGATAGTGTCACGTACTGCGGCGATATCCTTCACGAAAACTTTCGCTCCCGCAGGAGTCGTCGTCACCACCACGTTCGCAATCTCGTCGCTCTCCACATATTCACTGCGCACCTCGAGATTATACTGTTCCTTGTCCATCTTGATGAGGCCGGAAGACAGGTTGAGGTTGTTGGAGGTAATCGCAGAGCTAACAGTCTCCAGAGGAATGCCGAAAGCGTCAAGCTTGTTCTGGTCGATGTCAACGTATACATAGCGGTCGGGAGCACCCATCACCGAAATATTGCCGATACCGTCCACGCGGTTCAACTGCGGAACCACGTCGTCGTTGAGAATCTTCTCAAGGCCGGAGTAACTCTCCCTGGCGGTAACCGCATATTCTATGATAGGCATAGCGCTCGAGCTGAACTTGAACAGATAGGGATTGGTACAGCCGCTCGGCAGCGCATCCTTGAGCATATCCACGAATGAACGCACATCGTTCATCACCTCGTCGATGTCGGTACCCCATTCGAGCTCCAGCATCACCATCGACATATTGTCCCTCGAAGTCGAAGTCATCTCCTTGAGGTGATCCACGGAGTTGAGGCTGTTCTCCACCAGCCTTGTCACGTTGGTCTCTATCTCGGACGCACTGGCGCCGGGATAGGTGGTCATCACCGTGATATAAGGCGGATCCATCTCCGGGAACTGATCGATAGGCAGCTGCCGGAACGCATATAAGCCCAGCACTATGACGGCCACGAAAACCAGCAGCGTAGTTACGGGCTTGTCTATCGCTTTCTTATAGATGCTCATTACCTGTTGATTTTAAGTTTAATGCCGTCCACAAGCTTCTCGGCTCCTGTAACTACCACCTCGTCGCCGGGATTGATTTCATCGCTGATGACCTCGATCCTGTCGTCATACCTCTCTCCCAGCCTGACGAACACCCTGCGTGCTACTCCGTTGTCGTTGACGTAGATATATCTCTCGTTCGAACCGGTAAGTTTCTGAACGCTCTGGTAAGGAATCAGCGTAGCCTCAGCCTGGCCGAGGGCCAGCTTGGTGTAGGCATACATACCGGGACGGAGACGCTCGCCGCTGTTGGGAATACGGACCCTGACCTGGAAGGTATGTGAAGACGGATCGATCGTAGGATATACGATATCGATTGTTGCCGGGAAGACTTCGCCCGGATAGATGTCGCAGATGATATCCACATTCATACCCTTGTGGACAAGAGGATAATATGATTCGGGAACGTTCACCAGAGCCTTGAGCACGCTGATCTGGGTGAGAGTCAGGATTGCCTGGCCGCTGTAGAGCTCGCCGTCCTCATAATTCTTGGCAGATATCACGCCGGGGAACTTAGCCTTCACATAGGTGTTCTCCTCGAGGAATCTCAGGCTCTCGGCAGTCTGGTCGAAACTCAGCTTTGTCTGGTCATAGGTCTGCTGCGAAACCGCACCTGTAGCCACCAGAGCTTCCATACGGGCAAGCTCCTGCTGCAGGTTTGCATATGTCAGTTTCGTAGTATTGTACTGGTTCTGGTCCATCCTCACAAGGTTGGAGCCTGTGGCAACCCTCGTTCCTACTTCTGTATAAATATGTTCTATGCGGCCTGTCACCGAAGGCGCGATGTCCATCTTCTGAAAGCCTTCGAGCGTTGTCGACAGGGACAGCACCCTTTCGATGGTAGACTGGGCCAGAGGGGCCACCTCGACAAGTTCTTCACGCGGCAGTTCTTCCATCTGGGGCTTGAACTTGCAGCCAGTCAGTGCCACAAGCGCACAGAGCAGGAACAGAGATACTTTCTTCATCATTATATCGTATTTAATTGTTCAACAGATTTTCGAGTTCTATCTGCGCATTCACGAATTCAAGGATGGCCTGTACATAGGAACTCTGGGAATTGATAAGAGTGGTGCTGGTATTCGTCATCTCCAGGGCGCTGGAATAGCCCTGCTGATACTTGCGGGCGATATTGTCGAACACCCTCTTGTTGACCTCGACGGCCTGCTTCTGGTCCAGATAGCGCGCATAGGCGTTCTGCAGGTTGTAGCAGAGCTGACGGTACTGTATCTGCAGGTTGTTCTCGGTCTCGGCAAGAGTGTTGAGCTGCTTCTGGTACGACATCTTGGCGCTCTGGATCTTCTTTGTGTTGGAGAAGCTCGAGAAGATCGGCACGTTCAGCATGATATTCATCGTGTTCGGAGGAGTCATATCCATACCGTCGCCGAAATTCACTTTCGCAGAATACTGATAAGCCAGGCTCACCGTCGGCGCGAGGCTCCACTTGTTGAGAGTCACCTGCTGGCGGGCCAGCTCCACATTCTTCTTGAGAAGCTGATAGTTGTAGTTGTTGTCGAGATTGAACTGCTCATTCATAATCGCGAGGCCGGCGTCCACGTTGAGCAGATCGTCAAGCTGGTCGGTGAGTTCGATCCTCGTATCCGGGTCGAGGTCCATCTGTACCCTCAGGCTGTTATATATCATCTCAAGGCTGTTCTCGGCACTCTTGATGGCTGTCTTTGAAGAAGCCACCTGGACCATCAGCTGGTCGGCGCTCACCTGTTCGGAAGCGCCCACGTCCACTGACTGCTGCGAAAAGTCGTACAGTTTCTGGACTTCGTAGAGATTGTCCTTCAGCAGGTCGAGGGTCTGCTCCGCCACGAGCGCCGAATAATAGAGTGTCTTCACCTGGCTGGCTACGGTCTGTTCGGTCTGCCGGGCGGTGATGTCGGACATCTGCCTGGATATCTTGCTGATCGCCACGTTCAGCACCTGCGCTCCACTCAGGGCGACTGAAGCAGTGACGCCCAGAGATGCGCTGCTGGGCAGGGCTATCGACATTCCGCCGAAATTCATCATATAGCCGAACATATCATTGTATGTGCCGCTGGCGTTGACCTGCGGAAGCATGCTGGCTATCGCCTGCCATTTGCTTGCCTCAGCGATCTTGATGTCGATGGATGCGTTTTCAAGAGTGCGGTTGCGCTCTACTGCCATCTGCTGGGCTTGTTCGAGGGAGAGGCGCAGCGGAGCTTCCTGGGCATTGAGTTGAAAGGCAGTCAGGGCGAAGAGCGTGACTGCAACTATAATTGATCTCACGGATAAATGTTTTTTTTGCTTGAGGCACGGGGTTTGCACACCTGCACCAAAGGCGCAAAGATAAGCAAAAATCATTCCTTGTAAAGCATTACGGGGCCGATTTCAGTTATTTTGTCTTAATGCAAAATAATTGCTACTTTCGCACAACAATTAATGAGGCCGATATTATGGAACTTAACATTTCTGATTCAAATTTCGAGGCCGTCCTCAGCGAAGGACTGCCTGTAATGGTTGATTTCTGGGCGCCCTGGTGCGGCCCGTGCAGAAGGGTTGCTCCCATCGTAGAAGAGCTTGCCGCCGAATACGAGGGCAAGATAAAGATATGCAAGTGCAATGTTGACGAGAATGACGGCATTCCCATGAAATACTCAATCCGCAACATCCCCACTCTGCTCTTTTTCAAGAACGGCGAACTTGTCGACCGCCTTGTCGGCGCCGTTCCCAAACAGGATATTGAAGACAAACTCAAATCATTGCTGTAATGAAAAGATTGATGATTTCACTTGCGGCCCTGATCGTATCAGCCGCTTGTTTCAATGCCGGCGCAGAAGGATTTCTCGTAAAGGGAGGTTTCAGCTATACACATCTTGACCTTACCCAGTCTGTTAAAGACCAGGCGAAGGCTCTTGGTGCAGACGTAAGGAATTACTCAGGTTTCCACGCCGGAATCGGCTACCAGACTGAGAGCTTCGGCGGATTCACCCTGCAGCCGGAGTTTATGTTCCTCTCAAGGAAAGGCAGCAACTTCGGTGACAAAAGCTCATGGAGTATGAATTACCTGGAGCTTCCCGTCAACGTGCAGTGGGGTATCGACCTTGTCGCCCTGCGTCCGTTCGTACAGGCAAGCCCTTATGTAGGATACAGCATACGCAACAGCATCAAAGCTCCCGAAGGCAATGTCAAAGGTTTTCTGGAGCACGTCAGGGAAGGCGCCAAAAGGTTCTCATACGGACTTGGCATCGGCGGTGGCGTGGAACTTATGCGCAAATTCCAGATAAGCGCCCAGTATGTATGGAACTTCGGACAGGTGCTGAACGCCCAGGAGTATATCAATAATGCTACCAACGTATCACGCGACACTGCAGCCGGTCTCGAGCTTTCAATCGCCCTTATGTTCTGACGTTCCCTCCTCCTATGATTGACGAGATCAAAGGCTTTCTCGGCGAAGACTGGCTGCGCTATCAGGAAGAACTGAACGCAGAACTTTCTTCAGACATAGAGCTTCTTGACTCTATCAACAAATACATTCTGGCAAACACAGGTAAACAGATCCGCCCTGCACTCTGCCTTCTGGCATCAAGAGTGTGCGGCGGAGATTGTTTTAATGCCATCCACTGCGCTGTGGCGATGGAAATGCTGCATACAGCAACCCTCCTCCACGACGATGTCGTGGACCAGGCCGACACCCGCCGCGGCAAGGCCACCGTCGGAGTGTTGTACACACCCAGGGATGCTGTCCTGATTGGAGACTACTGGCTTGCCAAGGCCACCGGAATCCTTGTCAGGAATTGCGACAGGCGTGTCCTGGAAGTGTTCTCGAACTGTCTGGCAGAGCTCAGCAGCGGAGAAGTGATCCAGCTGGAAAAATCCGGACTCCTGGAGCCGGACTACGACAGCTATGTGTCCATCATTTCAAAGAAGACTGCCGTCCTGTTCCGTACCGCAATCTACTGCGGCGCATACTGTGCCGGGGCGGACGAAGCCACCCTCGATGCACTCGATGAATACGCTCTTCATCTCGGCCTCGCTTTCCAGATGAGAGACGACATACTCGATTATTCTCCATCAGAAGTAACCGGAAAGCCTTCGGGCCAGGATATCAGGGAAAGGAAGATCACGCTACCTCTCCTGGAAGCATTCAAATCTTCTTCTGACTCTGAAACAGCTGATGTCCTCCAGATGATGCGCGACTCCAAGGTGGAAGAAGTGTCAGCCTTCGTGATGGCCCACAAAGGCATCGAAGGGGCTCAGAAAGTTCTGCAGCAGGAAAGCGGACTCGCCGTCAGGGCACTCGACGCCATAGCTGACAGCAAGGCTAAAGAATACCTGAGTCTTATGGCCTTGAAACTGAGCGAAAGAAAAGTATGATTATTCAAGTGAACTGATCAGCCACTTGCCGCCCTTCTTGACCAGAGTCATACTCATTTCCTGGCCTTTATCGCTGTCCATCGGATAAAGCAGATACTTTACGAAAGCCTTGTCTTTCTCACTCTCCTTGTCTACCGATGTGATTTCATAGCGCGTGTTCGCAGCCGCCTCCTTTATCATACCGAGCAGGGTGGTGTCAAGCGCCTGCCAGTTGTCAGATGCAATACGCAGATTTCTGGCCACTGTGCTGTCGCAGTATGCCACGGCACTGTCGTAATCCATCTGAAAATAGCTCGACAGAAAGCCCTCGGCGGCCTGTTCGGCCTTGTCGTCGGTACAAGAACAGACCAGAATCGCAGCACACAGAACGATGAATGCTTTTTTCATATTATATACTACTATTTTACTTCGATGATATCCCCATGATCCTGTATGATTCCACGCAACCAGCGCTCGGGGAATGCGGGATGCTCAGGACTTGCGGGAATGTCGGTGCCTTCTGTCTCCAGCTTGAAGCTGCCGTCGGGATTCTGCACCTTGATGTTGCCGTCCACGAACTTCACCAGCAGTTCGTTCTCAAGCTGCTGCCAGCGTAACATCATCCTCTGGGCGAGGCCGCAGCTCACTTCGGTAAGCACTGACAGAGCCTCGGGACGCTTCCCTTCATTCAGCAGCCGCAGAGCCATATCGTCAGCCAGCGCCACTGCGTCGAGGCAGAGGTTCTCATGTTTCTCCACTTCCTTCAGGATTACCGGAGCCACCCTGTCGTACATCAGATAGGCAAAGTGGGTAACCTTGTTGACCTGCCAGAATGCCGAGGTAGGAGAATATTCTATGAAGCTGCCGTTGCCCTCGCGGAAGCACTCCGGCACTGCGGTGATATTGGTGTACATAGGAGTCAGGGCGGACGTGCCAGCATCATCAACTCCGAACCACTGGATGCCTCCGATCTCATCGGGCAGCCAGTTGCGTGACTGGCAGAGCAGCCAGAATCCGGTCTGCTGGGTTGCGATGGCCCTCTCATGCACATAGTCCTTGCCGTCCACAGTGAAACCCATCGGACGCCATCTGTAAGGCAGATGGTTCGGACCTGCACCGACGTCCTGAGTCATATCCATAGGAGTATTCTCAAAGTGGTCGCGCATAACGTTCGAAAGCGCCCTTACGCTGACTTTGGTGGCAGGTTTCACGAACAGAGGCATCTTGTGCTGCAGGTTGTGCCCCATCGCAAAATCCAGATAGTCGTCAGCCTTGGCGGTATGGCTCTTGCCGTTGTCGTCAATCCAGCTGAAGGTGCCGCCGGTGAGGATGTTGAAGGCAGACCATACCCTGGCCTCGCAAGCCCTTGCTCCGCCGAAATCTATGGGGCAGTATGCATCGCAGAAACTGAAATCCTTGTCCTTGCCGCTGAAGAAACCCTTGCTGCGTGCAAACGAGATGACATCTTTTGCATAGAGACAGTTCTCGGGGTCGTCCAAGGGGAAAGTATGAATGCGTGACTGGTTGGCGTGAGCGCAGATATATCCGTCAGGAATCCTGCGGGCCACCCAGACAGTGCCCTTCTCCTCTCCTTTTCCAACCATTTCCATAATCCAGGCTTCGTTTGCATCGGCAATCGAGAAGGATTCGCCTTCACTCGGATATCCGTACTGCTGTGTGAGCGCATCCATGATCGAGATAGCCTCTCGGGCGGTGCGGGCCCTCTGAAGGGTGATGTATATCAGCGAACCATAGTCGATGCCGCCCTCGTTCTCAAGGCCGGGACGGCCGCCGAAGGTAGTCTCTGTTATAGTCAGCTGATACTGGTTCATATTGCCGACAGTCTGGTAAGTGTGTGGAATCTGGTCTATGACCCCCAGATAAGTGCCTTCGTCCCAGCTCCGCACATCAAGTTTCGCTCCTGCAGGCCAGTCAGCGGCGGGTCTGTAATACAGCACACCGTACAGCTGATGGCTGTCGGCGGCATATGTCACCATCGTCGAACCGTCAGCCGAGGCGCCCCTGGTCACGATCACATTGGTGCACGCATCGGCCGGACAGAGGTTGGCAAAAAGGACGGCCATCACGAGGGCGGGCAGGAAAAAGGCTTTTTTCATATTGGCAATATTTTTGAGAAAGGCAATTTTTATAACTTTGTATACGGCAAATATAAGAAAAACCCTACTATGCATAAATTCATTTTTGTTCTTGCAACAATTGCCGCGATGACGGCAAGCCTCAATGCCGCAGCCCAGCAGGGCCAGTCGTCAGAACTGCCCGATCCGCTGGAACTCGCCGCAAAGATGGCAGACCAGCTTGAAAATGACCTCGAACTGGATGCAGTCCAGGTCTTCAAGGTCGACACATTGTTCCAGCATATCTATAAAGAATATTATGCAGAAGTGGAAAAGCTGTCAAAGGCAGGAGTGCCGGCCACTTCCGGACAGTACCTGCGAGCCTCCGACAAATGGGGCGACTACAGCGACAAAGTCCTCCAGACGATCCTGAGCGAAGAGCAATGGGCCAAGTACCTTAAAGGCAACGGCGGCAAGAACAAGAAAGCCAGGGAGAAAAGGATGGAAAAGGACAGATACTAGCAGATAGCGTAAATCTCGTCCGCATTGCTGACGTGATAGTCGGCAGGCACACCTTCAGCCACACCCATACCGTTCCAGTCGACAAGGGCGAAATCAACCCCCGCCCCGCGGGCGCATTCGCTGTCGAACACAGTGTCACCGACATACAGGCACTCGTCCGCAGTAACGCCTGCCTTCTTCAGATAAGCATAAGTCGGAGCCGGATCGGGTTTGTACTTGTCTGAATCCGCCGAAGTCACCACCACGTCGAAAAGCTCCATCACAGGAGCCATGATCGGGTCGTGCTGTAGTTCGTACAATGCGCGTGAAGTGACGATTCCGAGTTTCTTGCCGTCAGACTTGAGCCGCCTTAGCAGGTCTACCGCTCCTTCGAAGAAATGGGAATAATGGCGCATCGCCACATAATGGTCTTCCCACACATCGAGAAACAGCTTGGGATCCTGGGGATATATCATATCTGCAGCCTGGAAGCTGGGTATGCCGAAATACTTCTCAAGCTCCTTGAGAGTAACTTCCTCGCCGAGAAATTCTTTGATTGTCACCTGGAGTGACCCGAGTCCGGTCTGATAGGTGTCGACAAGAGTGCCGTCTATATCGAAGATAATATGTCTGTAACCTCTCAAGTCTTATTTCTTGTTTTTGAACTCGAGGACCTGCATCGTCACGCTGGAACCCCAGGTCATAAACACCAGGACCCTGGTAGTAGTGGTATTGGCAGAGAAGGTAGCCGGAGTGGAGAAAATGATGTTACCAGTAATCGTCTTGCCAGACGTAGCTCTGGTCACTTCTTTCACTATCGCTCCGTCCAGGCCTATCGCATCGATCTGAATGTTCAAAGTAGGGTTGGAAATCGTATAGCCGACCGAATATTCAGTATTCGCCGTAATCTCGGAATAAAGGTATGTCGAACTGTTGTAGGTAACTCCCTTGGGTGGAGTGAAACTGATGGTAGGGTTTGCTCCATACAAATAAGGCAGGTATACTATGCTGCCGTCTGCCAGAGTCAGGGCCACATTGTCAGCATTCAGGGCAACTGCCTGGAACAGCCTGAGGTTGTCAGTGGCGCTGACCGGCACAAGTTTGCCTTTTGCGTCTCTGAGCCATTGATAATCATTTATGTCAGGATAGAAACTATAGACATAGTAAAGTGCCCCGAGAGTGTCCCTCGCACTGATTCTCGGCGTACCGGACATAGAGGAAGCCATCGACCTCTCGCCGTTTTTGTTCAATACCCAGGTATAATCGCCGTCGCCGACCTTGACAGTCCAGTAATCCACCCAGTCAGAATGGTCCTTCTTGATAGCGAAGACGAAAGGCTGCTCGTCTTTGCCGGAACGGATTTCCAGCGTCTTGCCGTTATTGAGCAGAAGAGTATATCCTACAATTTCGTCACCTTCCATGATCTGGGTTATGCTCTTCACCGCCATGGTGGTATCTACGCCGGCAAGGATTGCGGTCGCTGTCTGCAGGTCGTTGGAGAAAGTATTGCACCTTTCGACCACGCGGAGGAAATACTGCTCGGTCGGAATCTGGAACACATTGTTATTGGCCAGAGTGAACGTAACGAAATAATCGCTTATACTGATGTTCTTGAAAATAGACTTTCCAGGTTCTCCCGATGCGGCACAGAGTCTTGTCCAGGTCGCACCTCCGTCATAAGAATACTGCCACCAGCCGTCGTCTATCTTCATCTGGGGAGTAAGTCCGGAAGCCCTTATCTTCAGTCCAAGGTTTGAAAGCAGCCACTGCGGCTCCTCGGTACCATATTGCACTGTCCAGTAATAGAGTCCGTCATCATATTGCTTGATTCCGAGATTCGGGGCGACACCGTCTATACCCTGGATGAGAGTAAGTGTCTGACCGCTCACGAATGTAACCAGGTATGCCTCCTCGTCACCTCTCTGCACCGGAGTGATTCTCCTTATCATATCGTGGTCTTCAAGGGCTGCAACTACCTTGCTGATATCTGAATAGTAGTCATTGATGCTTGAAACGAGCGCTTCCAGCTCAGCCACACGCACTTTGAGGTCATTCAGGCTTTCCTGTAAATCATTGGAGCAGGAAACGGCGGCAAACATCGCAAAAGCCGCAACAACTATCGTCATTATCCTTTTCATCTTCATTCCTCCTGCTTTATTTCTTTGTTACGGTTATCTTGTATGTTTCCATATGGCCGCTTCCGTCAGAGACCATGATCAGCACGGTCGATGTAGCAGGGGCCGAACTTTCTGCAGTAAAAGTAATCTTCCCGCTCAGGACCTTGTTCTTGGAATCGTATGTCTTGCTCAGAGATGCATAATAACCCGGATTGGGAATCGCGGTTATCGCAGCGTCCGACGATACATCTTTGACAGAATAGTCGATCTGGACTGTTGAAGGTGATTTCGGGACAGCCACCGTTGTGCTGCTGAACGTCACAGTGAAAGGTTTGTAACGGGCAACGGAGAAAGCAGAGCCGGACAGAGGAGTAAACAGGATATATGAGTCCTTGACCTCAACCGTCTTGAAAAGGCGTACGACATTGGCGTTCGAAGCCATGACTTTATTGCCTTTCGAATCATACAGATAGCGCAAAGAACCTGTCGCTCCGTATTTGAACGCCCAGTAATACTTTCCGTCACCGAACGAATTGTCAAGAACGAATATCGGGGAAACGCCTTCTGTAGGAGAAGCCATCACCATTGCACCGACATCGTCATACAGCCAGTTTACCTTGCCGTCCTCGAAAGTCGCCCAGTAGTAATTGCCGTCATCATATTGGACAAGACCGATATCAGTTCCTTCAGACCTCTGTCCGTTATAGACCGAAATACTCTGGCCGTCGCTGAACACAAGGGTATAACCT
This sequence comes from Bacteroidales bacterium, assembly GCA_017561885.1. Lineage (GTDB taxonomy): Bacteria > Bacteroidota > Bacteroidia > Bacteroidales > UBA932 > Equibacterium. The sequence continues at coordinate 57,279 of JAFZBF010000008.1, forward strand.
ATAGTTTCTCCTTCCTGTTCGATGGGAACTACCGTCTTCACGAAATTATTGGCTGCCTTGGCCTCGTATATCGTGCGGAGCGCAGCCATATTGGCATTGAGAGTATTCAGCTGGTTCAGATAATTCTCATACAGGGAATACAGGGGGAAACTGACTGTCTGTCCGCTCACAAGCTTGATGTAAACATAATCACCTTTGGTAGTGATGCTTTCTACAAATGAATAGCCGGCGGCTGCCTGTGCCTTGTCGAATGTCTGCCACTTCTTGCCGTTGTCGAACGACACTTTCCAGACCCCGTCCACGATCTTCATGATGGGGCTGGCTACTGAAGCGGCAATCTTCTGACCGGCATCGTCATAGAAATAATCGGTGACGCCGTTGACTGTAACTATCCAGTAGTAAAGTCCGTTTTTGTCATCGAGCTTGAGGCCGATGATAGGGTCATCCTTGCTGACTCCGTTCTTGAGCACTATCGAAGAACCGTCTGAAAAATTGATGGTATATCCGACGATCTGCTTGCCTTCGTATACGGGGCGGTAGCCGCTTACATATACATAAGACAGATATTTATCAGCCAGAGTCTGAAGTGAAGCTATGTTTTCGTTGATGGTTATGAGCCTTTGGCTCACGTTGTTCACTCTTCTTTCCAGAGCGGCAAGTTCACCATCCAGTTCGGTGTAGCACGATGCCGTCATCAAAGCGGCGAGGGCAAGAATCACTATGACTTTCAATTTTCTCATCTCTACTTCTCCAGTGCTACGTTAATGGTTTTTGTCATTGTCTTGGTGGAGCCGTTTCCGGCGGAAACGAGCAACAGGACCTTACCGTTGCCCTCGAATTTCGCCTGGGCAGTAATCTTGATCGTACCTACTCCTACCTCCTTGCTGTCTTTTGTCAGGGAAGCTGACACAAGCCCTTGGGAGATAAGTGTATATTCGGCTGTCTTGTCTGCACCGTACACACGGTAAGACAAAGTCTTGGACGCACCAGCCTTCAGGGAAATGGATTCTGCGCTGAGCGATATCGTATATACCTTCGGTATTTCCAGCTTCGTGCCGTTGGCAAGGGTGAGCACCAGGAATTCCGGATTGCTGTTGTCTATGCCTTTGAAGACTGCAAATTCACCGGCTGTGCAAGTCACGGCAACTTTATTGCCGTTGATATCCAGGATGGCGGTAGTGTCACCGGCAGCAACCATATTCCAGTAATAGGTATTGTCTTTCGTGTCGAGCAGCGGAACGACGACAGGTATGTCGACGTTTTCTCCAGTGGCCGCCACACGGTTGCCTTTGTCGTCAAGTATCCATTCCCGCGAGCCGTCAGTATAGAAGAGCGCCCAGTAATAGACATCGTCGCCTTTGTCTTTATCAACCGATATGGCCGGACTGCTGCCTCCGATCCAGTCTTGTATGGAGAACTTGACACCTGAAGAGAGTTCGACTACCGATCCTGCCGGTTTCTTGTCGATGATCAGGTCCGTGACAGATACCACGCAAATATCTTTCTTTGAAAGGTCGTTGATCAGTCTGCTCAGGGAACTGAGAGTCTGATTCGCTGCAGCTGCATTCTGATAAAGGCTCTGGACAAGATTGTTCGTAGGAATCTTGAATTCCTGCTCGGCTGTGACGAATGTTACATACTCGTCGGAAACTATAATGTTCTCGAATATGCTGTCACCGTTGACGCCGTCAGCATCACCAAGATACTGCCAGGTAGCCCTGTTGTCATAGGAAATGTAGAATTTGCCTTTTTCTATCTTGAGCAGGGGAACCACGCCTACTGCAGAGATCATATTGCCGGTGTCGTTGACGATGAACTTCGGCTCGTCGTTTCCGTACTGTATGGTCCAGTAATAGTTACCGTCAGTATGGCGCTGAATACCGACCCTGGGAACGTGAGCATCAGTGCCATGATAGATAACGATATCGCCGAGACGGCTGAAATGTATGGCATAACCGGCATTCCCGTCGAGCTGGGTAATGCCAGTGATGAAATCCCTGCTCTTGACTGCCAGAAAAACGTTCTGGAGCGAAGCAATCGTTTTATTCTGTTTTTCGAGCTGATCCTTCAACTCTGTAATCTGTTCATTCAGCGCATCAATCCGTTCCCAGTACTCCTTTGTGCATCCTGACAGCAACGCCAGGATAAAGAGAGTTACGATTGATGATATAATTATCTTTTTCATAGACGGTTCTTCACGGTCGCAATAATACTTAATATAGATGCAAAATACAAAGAATACGCTGCATTTTTACTATATTTGTTTAAAACGCTTTTCGATATTATGGTCTGTTCAGTAATGTTTTATAACCTTGAAAATCTTTACGATACAAAAAATGATCCAAACAAGGACGATGACGATTTCACTCCGTCCGGAAACAAACGCTGGACACAGATAAAATATCAGCGCAAGCTGGAGAACCTGGGAGAGGTGTTTCAGGCTGTCAGCAGCCTGCCCGGCGGATTCCCTGCCCTCGTCGGAGTATCGGAGATCGAGAACGACAGCGTACTGGACGATATGGTCAGCCAGAAAAGGCTCAGCGGCGCCAACTACCGCTATGTCCACTATGAATCGAACGACCAGCGAGGGGTCGACGTGGCGCTGCTCTACCGCTCCAGCCGCTTCAAGCTGATAGAGAGCCAGCCTGTGAAGCCTATCTTGCGCAGCGGCCGGGAATATCACGGAAGGGATATCCTGATGGTCCGCGGACTGCTCGACGACGAGATGTTCGCCATCTATGTCTGCCATTTCCTGTCAAGACGTGCCGGCCGTGCCGCATCGGCGGGATTCCGCCGTGCAGGCGCCGAGACCGTCTACTACCACGCCCTTCAGATGAGGGACGAATATCCCGGCATCAAGATTATCGTGATGGGCGATATGAACGACTCCCCTGCCGATTTCTCGCTCAGCCATCTGCTCCACGCCGTGGCCGATATGGAAGACGTGGAGGAAGGAGGCTTCTTCAACCCTATGTGGACCCTGATGGAAGAGGGACAGGGAACCAGTATGCACAACCATCACTGGACTCTTTTCGACAATATAATGGTGTGCAGGCAGCTGCTTGAAGAGAGCGGCTCGGAAGGCTTCCACATAGCAAAGTTCGGAAAGACACACTATGCCCAGATATTCAAGCGCAACTTTATGATGGAGCACGGCGTGCCCAAGCGCAGCTACCACGGGAATCACTTCTCAGGCGGCTACAGCGACCATCTGCCTGTCCTGGTCAGGCTCGAGAGATAACAGTTCTTACTTAGTATCCGGCAGTCCCAGATCCTTGAAGGTGCGCGGAGCGGGCACCTTAGGCAGAGGCTTGCGGTCCTTGATCTGCTCGAGGGCGACTTCGACAGCCTTGATGAGTTGTTCATCCTCGCCTGCCCATTCCTTGATCGGGTCGTTTTCTATCTCGATGTCCGGATCCACGCCGTGGTTCTCCACTATCCACTCGCCTGTCTTGGCGTCGTAGTTGGTGAAGAACGGGACGCGCACGTCCGTACCGTCAAGATAAGGCAGCGAGCCGCTGATGCCGATGATACCGCCCCAGGTGCGTGTGCCGATCACGGTTCCCATATTGTTTGCCTTGAAGCTCCAGGGGAACAGGTCGCCGTCAGAAGCGCTGTACTTGTTAATGAGCATCACCTTCGGTCCGGTGTGGGTGCCTTCGGGCTCGGTGCCGATAAAATCGCTGCCGCGCTGCATAGTAAGGCGGTAAGCTTCCCTCTGCAGACGCTCGATCAGCATAGGAGAAACGTTTCCGCCGCCGTTGCCGCGGTCATCCACTATGAGAGCTTCCTTGTCGAGCTGAGGATAGTAGTAGCGGGCGAACTCCTTGAGTCCTTCTGCGCTCATATCGGGGATGTAGATATATCCGACCTTGCCGCCTGAAAGCTCGTTCACCTTGCGGATATTGTTCTGGACCCACTCGTAGTGCACGAGAGGATACTCGTCTGCAATCGGGCGGACGACAACCTTCTTGCCGCCGGCGGCGGGAGTCGAGTTCACAGTCAGTTCAGTCAGCACTCCGGCCTTGCCGACAAGCATCGAATAGATGTTCGGAACGTCCTTGACAGATACGCCGTCAATGGCGGTGATGTACTGTCCTTCCGAAACGCCGATGCCGGGCTCGGTGAGCGGCGAGCGCAGGCTCTCCTGATAGGGAGCGCCCTGCATTATCCTGTCGATGCGGAAATAACCGGACTTGTCTTTAGACAGTTCTGCGCCGAGCAGGCCCATATCTACCCTGGCGGGCTTGGGATACTCGCCCGGAGTTATATATGCGTGGCCGCATGCCAGTTCGGAAATCATCTCGCCGATCACGTAGTTCAGGTCGAGGCGGTTCTTGACATAAGGCAGCAGCACTGCATATTTCTCTTTCAGGGCTTTCCAGTCGCGACCGTGCATATTGGACAGATAGAAGCCGTCGCGGAAGGCGCGCCATACTTCATCGAAGATCTGAGGCCACTCCTGTGAATAGTCGATGTCGACCACGATGTCGGCAGTCGATACCTCCTCCCCTGTCATCTTGTCGCGAAGCTCGGCGAGAGAGATTGCGCCGCGCTCCTGCAGTACGGCCTTCTTGTTGCCGTAGCGATATGAGAAACGGCCCTTGCCGCAGTCCTCTGTCCTGCCCTTGGCGAAGTCGAACACCTTTACGCCGTCACGGCCGTTGAACCATATCTTCTTGCCGTCGCAATAATATCCGTTGGCTCCCTGTACGGGAATCTTGAGGCTGCGCGAGGTCAGACCTTCAGGATCGACAACCACCTTCACGCCCTCGTCAGCCTTGTCGGCCTTCTCTGCCGCAGGGCCGGGACCTTTGGGAGCCTCGACAGCGCCAACCCCGTCTGTCGGCAGCAGCGGCGAAGGAGTGTCCTTCGACAGGATGCACATATAGAGCGCTCTCATATCTGTCATGGCGAAATCCCATTCGATGTTGCTGTAGGTAGGATTCATCTCTGTAGAGGAGGTGTACAGCAGATATTTTCCGTCTGCGCTGAACACAGGCATTCCTGAATCGTACCAGCCGTCTGTAACTGCATACTCTTTCTTGGCAGCGATATCATATACGTATACTATACCGTACTGGTTGTCGGCCGGCTTGGAATAGGTCAGCCATCTGCTGTCAGGAGAATACGACACGTCGCGGAACTCTGCGTGCGGGTTTTCCATCAGGGTGCGCTTCTTTCCGTCGAGGCTAACTTCGACCAGACGGTTCTTGCGGTCGGTGTAGAGGATGTTCTTGCTGTCAGGAGACCACTGCAGAGAGCGGATATAGGTATCGTTGTTCTTTGTGAGCTGCTTTGCTGCTCCGCCTGCGGCCACTTCATAAAGATATATTTCGGTCTCGCCGGTGGCATCGCCGATCCATGCTATGTATTTGCCGTCCGGACTCCAGTTCACGCTGCGGTCGTTGGAGTTGGCGCTGCGTGAGATATTGCGGGTCACACCTTTCGCTGCAGGTACATCGAACACGTCGCCGCGGGCGATCACGGCCACGCGGGTTCCGTCAGGAGACACTGACACCGAACTGAGGGAAGGCCTGGTGCGGCGTTCGGCACGCGCATAGACATTGTCGGAAGCGAGGCTTATCGTCACCTTCTCGGCCTTCTTGGTGGCCGGGTCGAGGCGGTATATGAATCCGCCGTTCTCGAACACGACGCTCTTGCCGTCGGTAGTCGGGAACTTCACGTCATACTCGGTGAAGTCGGTTACTTTTACGGTGCTGCCGGTCTTCGTATTGTAGCAGAAGATATTCATCGTCATATCGCGGTCCGATGCGAAATATATCTCGTCGCCGATCCACATCGGGAAGATGTCCTGCGCGGGGTTGTCGGTTATGGCCTTCACGGACTTTCCGTCATAGATCCAAATCTCGTCGGCCATGCCGCCGCGGTAGTATTTCCAGGTGCGGAACTCGCGCATCACGCGGTTGTATGCCAGCTGCTTTCCGTCCGGAGAATACGAGCAGAAGCCGCCCTGCGGAAGAGGAAGCTGCTCAGGCATGGCTCCGTCGGGAGTCACCTTCCAGAGGTTGCCCTCGAAGCCGTCGCCGATGCGGTTGCGGTAGATGATGTATTTCCCGTCAGGAGTCCAGCCCATCACCATATTGTTGGGACCCATACGGTCTCCCATATCGTCGCGGGGATTGGTGGAGGTATATGTCACGCGTTTCGGCTCGCCGCCGGTGGCAGGAATGACATAGACCTCGCGGTTGCCGTCGTATTCGGCAGTGAAGGCGATGGTCTTGCCGTCGGGAGAATAGTGGGCGAAGCCTTCATATCCTATGTGGGATGTGAGCCTTGTGGCTTCACCTCCGGTTACGGGAACCGAGTACAGGTCGCCGGCATAGGTAAATACGATGGAAGTCCCGTTTGTAGCAGGGAAGCGCAGCAGTCTTGCCTCTTCGGCCCTGGCTGTGAGGGTGAGCACGAGAACAAGCGTGAGGATGGTGATTATCTTTTTCATTGTTCGAAAATTTTCAGGCTTAGGTTGTAAAGGTAAGAATTCTTTTCTACCTTTGCCCCCAGAATGAAACAGATGAATTCAAATATGTGCTGTTGTTGTGCTTGCTGCGGGGTTGGCAGGCTTTGTCGCGCATATTGATCCACATCTGTAATACATTTCTTCATCATATATACGCACCTGTCAATCGATCCGATTGGACAGGTTTTTTATTTTCCTACAGACAACATTTAACAATCATTAATCTATAAGTACCATGATTTACAACAAACTCACCGACCTTATCGGCAACACTCCCCTTCTGGAGATTTCAGGCTTCGAAGGGCAGAAAGCCCGTGTCATCGTCAAACTCGAATATTTCAACCCCGGAGGAAGCGTCAAGGACCGCATCGCCCTTGCGATGATCGAGGATGCAGAGAGCAAAGGCCTGCTCAAGCCCGGAGCCACCATCATAGAGCCGACCAGCGGCAACACCGGCGTAGGACTCGCCTGGGTCGGGGCCGCCAAAGGCTACAAGACCATACTCACGATGCCCGAGACGATGAGCCTCGAGCGCCGCAGCCTGCTGAAAGCTCTTGGTGCAAAGCTGGAACTCACACCGGGAGCAGAAGGAATGAAAGGCGCAATAGCCAAAGCCGAGCAGCTCAACAAGGAAATCCCCGGAAGCATCATCCTCGGCCAGTTCACCAACCAGGCAAACCCTCAGATGCACGAAAGGACCACCGGAGAGGAAATCTGGAGAGACACCGAAGGCAAGGTTGACATCTTCGTGGCCGGCGTCGGCACAGGAGGAACCGTGACCGGAGTCGCCAGGGCCCTCAAGAAACACAACCCTGCCGTCAAGGCTTATGCAGTGGAACCCGCAAGCTCAGCAGTCCTCTCGACAGGAGTTGCTGGCAAACACAAGATCCAGGGCATCGGCGCCGGTTTCGTGCCAGCCACATATGACGGCGGAGTCATCGACAAGGTCATCCCCGTAGCGGACGATGACGCGATTCTCGCATCCCGACAGCTTGCAGCGAAATACGGCCTGCTGGTCGGAATCTCATCAGGGGCCTCGTTCTCGGCCGCACTTTCACTCGCGAGGGACGAAGCCAATGCCGGCAAGGTCATTGTCGCCCTGCTGCCCGACACTGGCGAGAGATACCTTTCAACTGTTCTCTACGCTTTTGAAGAATACCCCATAAAAGGATAACAGATGGACGAAATACTGCAAGATATTACTGCTTCGATGGAGGCCATAACTCCCCAGGAAGAGAAGATGGGCCTCCGCGCAGGCGGTCCGCTGCCTTCTCCCAAGGCTCTCGAAGACATAATCGAACTGGTCAAGGCCGTCATTTTCCCCCGCTATTTCGGAGGAGCCGCCGGTGTCGCCAAGGATATCGCCAATCTCTACGGGCTACTGCTGCCGCAGACAGGTACGGCCATCGCCGGAGCATTCATAGAGAAGCTGCCTGAGATCAAGAGCCTGCTGCTGACCGACATCGAGGCTGTGGCTCACAACGACCCGGCAGTGAGCAGTTTCAGCGAAGTGGTGTTCTGCTACCCGGCCATCCAGGTGATGCTTCACTACCGCACCGCCCATGCCCTGCTGGAACTCGGCACACCCGTCATCCCGCGTATCATCACCGAACTGGCTCACTCCGCCACCGGCATCGACATCCACCCTGCCGCGAAGATAGGAGCCTGGTTCGGCATTGACCACGGCACAGGCGTGGTAATCGGCGAGACCTGCGTCATCGGCGACCACGTGATGCTCTACCAGGGCGTCACCCTGGGCGCCCGCAACTTCAAGTACGACGCGGACGGCAATCCGCTTCAGGTGCCGAGGCATCCCATCCTCGAAGACAACGTGACTGTCTATTCCAACACCTCCATCCTGGGCCGCGTGACAATCGGACACGACTCGGTCATCGGAGGAAACATCTGGCTCACCCATGACGTACCACCTCATACCAGGCTACTGCAGAGCAAGGCAGTCTCTGTTCCTGAGTTCGGATATGGAGAAGGAATATGATTTTCTATTTTTTTATAAATTTGTAAGAAAATAACAAAGATAATATGACTGTCACTTGTCCGAAATGCGGTAAATCCGTTTCCAGCGACTATCAGTTCTGCCCTTACTGCGGAGCTGCCATAAACACTTTCAATACCGGCAACAACGGCGGGTTCAACAATCAGGGCAACACCGGCTTCCCTCCGCAGCCCGATTTTGACAACCGCAGCCAGCAGACTCAGCAGCAGAACCAGAATCAGAGCGGCTGGCCCTTCCCCTTCCCCGGCCAGAACAACAACCAGAACAGCGGCGGCACCACCGGCGGCAACGTTCAGAATCCTTTCGGCAACGGCAAGGCACTCGGATGCATCATCCCTGTCGCGTCTTTCATCATCCCGATAGTAGGCATCGTCGTTTACTTCATGTATCGGAAGAAAGATATGGCCTACGCCAAGAAGATGCTCTACATCGCCCTGGCCGGCATAGCATTCAACCTGATCGTCAACGTCATTGGAAGGGGATCGCAATACAGCTATTTCCACAACCTGATGGGAGGATACTAGCTGCCTTCAATTCTTGCAGTATGAAAAAAGCCTCATCGCACTGATGAGGCTTTTTCGTAGGGCAGAGCCGCGGAGGTTATTTCATCATCGTGAGAATACCCACCACAGGACCTGCCAGAGACTGCAGCGATGCTTGCTGGGAAGCTCCGGTGTCGTTGAACGCCGAAGTCAGATCCTGCCTTTGCGCAACCTGGGTCAGCATGTTGGTGATTGAATTGGCTGTCTCCAAAGAGATGGTTTTGCCGGAACCTGAAACCAGTCCCTGCGCAAACTTGGACAGATAATCTTCAGCGCTGTTGTTTTTCAGACCCTGGATGCTTTTTGCAATCTGAGTCAGCTGGGCGACAGTCTCGGCGTCGGTCAGGTCGAGAGTACTGCCAATATTGCCGAGATTTCCAAGGTTACCGAGATTGCCGAGGTTGGCAAGATTTCCAAGACTGCCGAGATATTTGTCAAGCAACGCCTTGAGAGCCTTGCCGGCAGCGGCGCCGGCAGTAGATGCGTTCGAAACGATCGAACCGAGAGAACCGCAGGCTGTGACGACAGAGATCGTCATTATCGCAGCGGCCATATAGGACAGAACTTTTTTCATAGCACTATATATTTGACTATACGTTTTCGTGAATGACTTTGCGAACGGCACCCTTGCCGGCACACAGCTGCTCGAAGTATTTCTCAACCTTCGGAGCAAGAGGAGTCTCGTAAAGGTTTACGCCGAAAATGCCTGCCTTGGAGAGGATGGGCTCGACTGTAGCGTGGACATCGAATTTCTCGCCCAATTTCACGCCGGCTACGACAGGAGTTACCTGAGGAAGCAGCGGGTCGGGGCTGAGTTCGAACTTCTCGCCGTTGTCGTCAACTCCCATCAGGTAGCGGAGCCAGAGAGCGAACACGAGCGGGATGACCTTGAGGTCCGCGACGTTCAGGTCAGGGCGTTTCTCGTATGCCTTGATGGTCTCGCCGAAACGGATGGCAAGCTTCTGAGAAGTATCGGTAGCGATACGCTGGGGTGTGTCGGGCATGAACGGGTTCGGGATACGGATGTTCACAACCTGGTCGATGAAGTCCTTGGGTTTGATGATGCCGGGATCCACTACTACGGGCAGGCCTTCCTTGTAACCCACGATCTCCACCATCTTCTTCAGGTCTGCATCCTTCATCTCTTCGGAAATCTTCTCGAAGCCGAGCAGGCAGCCTGACACTGCAAGCGCTGTGTGGAGCGGGTTGAGGCAGGTGCAGACTTTCATCTTCTCCACCTTGTCCACAGTCTCGCGCTGAGTGAACATCACGCCGCCTTTCTCAAGTGCGGGATGTCCGTTGGGGAACGAGTCCTCGATCACCAGATATTCGCACTCCTCGCTGTTAACGAACGGAGCGACGAAGGTCTTCTTGCCGGTGACTACAGGCTCGACGTCAAGCCCGTCTGCCTGAAGGATAGCTTCTACTGAAGGGTCGGGACGCGGAGTGATCTTGTCGATCATGGTCCAGGGGAATGACACTTTTGTCTTGTCCTCGACATATGCCTTGAAACCGGGCTTGCAGACGCCGTTCTTCTCCCAGGCCTCCGCGAAAGCGTGAACTGCCGCAAACAGTTTGTCGCCGTTGTGCGAGCAGTTGTCCATAGACACCATGGCCAGAGGTTTCTCGCCGGCCACGAAGCGCTCATATACGAGGGCGCTCACCTTGCCCATATAGCTCTGAGGCTTGCCGGGACCTGCAGCGAAGTCTTCCTCTACGAACGGAGCGAAAATACCGGCGTTGTTCTGGAGGGCATAGCCTTTCTCGGTGATGGTGAACGATACCATCTGCAGGGAATCGTTGCGGAAAATTTCTTTCAGGCGGGGCCAGTCCTTGTCGTTGTTCGAATCAGCCGCAAGGCTTTCCATGATGGAAGCCACGACAGTCTTCTCGACATTGCCGCTGGCTTTCAGGGTAACGAGCACACCGATGTTGTCGTGAGGACGGTACATCTTGTCGATGATTTCGTAGTCATAGCCTTCGGCTACTACCAGACCGCGGTCAAGCACGCCTGCATTCAGGAGGTTCTGGCAAACGTTGCACTGGAATGCACGGAAGATGTTGCCGGCGCCGAAGTGGATCCAGGCCGGAGCCTTGAGAGTAGCTTCACGGACTTTCTCAATGTCGAATGTCGGAAGGGCGAAACCCTTGGCCTTCCACTCGGCTGCGTTATTTTTAATGCCTTGTAATGTAAGTTCCATATATCGTTAATTGCTAGAATTTCAAACTCTTCACGCTGCAGATCTTGCCGCCGTAAATATTCTTGATATAGTCAAGACCGCCCTGGCATGCCTCATCAGTAAGGGTGTCTGTGGTTTCCCTGGGAACTATGATCTTGAAACCGCGGAAGAAAGCGTCGGCAGAGGTATGACGGCAGCAGCAGTCAGCCTGCCAGCCGGTGATGATGACGGTGTTGACGTCGAGTTCGCGGAGCACGCGTTCCATAGTGGTCTCGAAAAATCCGCTGTAAGTCTTCTTGGGGATGATGAAATCGCCTTTCTGAGGTTTGAGTTCGTCGATTACCTCGGCCCCCCAGGTTCCCTCGACTGCGTGAGGGCCCCATACCTTGAACTCCTTGTCGATCTCGGGGGTGTGGCTGTCGTTAGCGTAAATGACAGGCACTCCCGCTGCGCGGGCTTTGTCGCAAAGTTCTTTGATCGGCTGAATAATGTGTTTGATTCTCGGGTGAGCGATGGTTCCTGAAACAAAGTCATTGAGCATGTCAACGACGATGACTGCGTATTTGTTTTTCATTTTAATAGAAATTTGAGTGTCAATAGCTTTCAAATTTACAAAAATTTTTTGATGACCTAACAAAGTCCAGGCCACAAAAATGCTATATTTGCCTTCCTCAGAAAAAAGGGGTATGCCGAAGAAAATATCGTTTGCAGCAGCGTTGCTTTTTGCGTTTCTTTTTGCTCCCGCAACCAGGGCCCAGACATACTATATTCTGGACAGCGTCTCTGTCACGGCGTCGAAACTGCCTGTCCCCCTTCACAAGAATACACGCACCGTCATCCTGATGGACAGCCTGGCCATCGCTTCCGCTCCTGCCGAGAACATCAACGACCTTCTCAAGTATGCAGTGGGCGTCGATGTACGCCAGCGCGGCGCAATGGGGATGCAGACCGACATCAGCATGCGCGGCGGCACCTTCGACCAGATTGCCATCCTGCTCAACGGCATTGACATATCCGACCCCCAGACCGGCCATAATTCAGCCGACTTTCCCGTCAACCTCAGCGACATCGACCACATAGAGGTGCTGGAAGGGCCTGCCGCCAGGGGTCATGGTGCATCTTCGATGGTGGGCGCCATCAACATCGTCACCAAATATGACGGCGAGACCTCGGCTTCCGTCAACCTCGAGGGCGGATCGTTCAAGTATGCGAACGCCAACGCTTCGGTTTCCCTCAAGGGGCGCAGCAGCTTCAATATGCTGTCGGCAGGGTGGCAGCGCTCGGACGGATTCAACCGCAATGCCGCCGGAGGACTCAACAACGACTTCGGAGCTTTCAAGACCTTTTATCACGGCAATGCCGACCTTGACCGCACCACTGTCGCCTGGCAGGCCGGAGCGAGCCTGAAAGATTTCGGTTCGAGCACTTTCTACAGCGCCCGCTTCGACGACCAGTTCGAGCACAGTTTCAAGACCTTCACTGCAGTCAAGGCCGAAGGCAAGGGCGCCCTGCACTTCACCCCTTCTGTCTACTGGACCCACGGCGAAGACCGTTTCGAGCTTTTCCGCGGCGCACCTGACCGATATCCCTTCAACTACCATAAGACCAACACTGTCGGCGCCGACTTCCATATAAGTGCCGACTCCCGCCTGGGCCGCAGCGCATTCGGAGCAGGAGCGCGCCGAGAAGGCATCAGAAGCACAAATCTCGGCGAAGTGCTGGCTAACCCAGACGGAGTGTATGTCCGCGGCCTGGCCAGGACTGCCTACACCGTCTTTGCGGAGCACAGCCTGGTGCTTGACCGGCTCACCGCATTCGCGGGAGTCACGGCAGCCTGCAATACAGGCAGCGACGAGGGCCTGCATCTCTATCCCGGTGTCGAGGCAAATTTCAGGCTGACCGACGCCCTGCGCATCTATGGTTCATACAATGCTTCGTACAGGATGCCGACCTTCACCGAACTTTATTATTCGGTAGGCGGTCACCTCGCCGACCCGGGGCTGAAATCCGAGAAGCTCCACGCTTTCGAAGGCGGGCTCAAATTCCTCGGCAGGGGCATCAGGGCCGTCGCCACTGTCTATTACAACAAGGGGTTCGACATCATCGACTGGGTACAGGAAGTGTCTGCCGGAGAAGACGCTCCATGGACGTCCGTAAACCATACCGAACTGAACACATTCGGACAGGAGGCCACTCTCCAGCTTTCTGTCGGCGAACTGACCGGCCGCCGGAATTTCTTCCTGCGTTCCGTGAATCTGGGTTACAGCCATATTTCACAGGACAAGGATGTGAAGAAGGGATTCCGCAGCCTCTATTCGATGGAGTATATCCGCCATCGCGTCACCGCCCAGGCCGATTTCCGCCTCGGCAGCCGCTTCTCCGCCAACCTGTCGTACCGCTACGTCGACCGCGCCACATCATCGGATCTCATCAAGCCTTACTCTCTGCTTGACGCAAAGCTCTCGTACAGCGTGCCGGCGCTCGAGGTCTACCTCAGGGCCAACAACTTGCTTAACAAAGAATATTACGATTTCGGGGATATACCCCAGCCGGGCCTGTGGTTCATGGCCGGCATAAGGGTTACGCTGCAAAAGCGAGGAGAATAAGCAGCTGAGCTACGAGCACCCTCATGAACATCGTCAGGGGATAGACTGTGGCGTAATTCACAGCCACATAGTCGGTGCCGTAGGATTCTTGCGAGAACGACAGGGCTGTGGGATTGGTGCAGCTTCCTGCGATCAGACCGCACATCTTGTAGAAATTCAGATGGAAGACGAAACGGCACAGCAGCATCATTATGGCCACGGGGATGACGGTAATCAGGAAGCCGTAGAGTATCCACCAGTAGCCCCCGTTCACTATCGCAGCCACGAAATTCTCACCCGCTCCCAGTCCGACAGCCGCCATGAACAGCGCGATTCCCACCTCACGCAGCATCATGTTGGCGCTCAGGGTGGTGTAGGTGGTGATATGCAGTTTCGGACCGAAGTGGCCGAGAAGGATCGCGATAATCAAAGTTCCGCCGGCCAAACCGAGACGGATGGGCTGAGGGATGCCGGGGAAATGGATGGGAATGCTGCCGAAGATGACTCCTAAGGCGATGCCGGCGAAGAGCGGAGCCAGGTTCGGATGGGTCAGGTTCTCCTTCTTGTTGCCCACGAAACCGGCAATCCTCTGGATATCCGACTCTACGCCCACTACCTGCAGGCCGTCTCCCATCTGGAGGATGAGGTTCGGCTGGGCCACCAGTTCGATGCCGGCGCGGATCACGCGGGTTATGGTCACTCCGTAGGCCTCGCGGATGTGCATGCTGCCGAGCGTCTTGCCGGTCAGTGAAGGCTTGGTGACTGTGATGCGGCGGGTGACGAAGGTGCTGTCGAGCTTGTCCCAGTCGCTCTTGTGCATCGCTATTTCCTCGCCGAAGATGATGCGGACGCTGTCCACGTAGCGGTTGGAAGTGACTATGAGCAGTTTGTCGCCCTTTTCGAGGACGGTGTCTGAGTTGGGAGCCGAAACTTCGCCGTCGCGCATCAGCCTGGAGATGACGAACTTGGCGCTCTGGCTGTGGACGATGTCCTTTATACTCTTGCCGAAGATGGCCGGATTCTCGACCTCGCAGTGCATGCGACGGGCTGTTTCAGCCGCAGAATCGTCATCGATTTCGAGGGCCTTCTTCTCCTTGTCGAGGTCAACCTTGAAGCATGCTTTGTAGGCAATCAGCAGGCCGATGACGGCCAGCACGCCGAGGGGATATGCGATGGCATAGGAAGAAGCGAGGGTCGAGACAGTCAGGGAGATATCGGCAGCGTTGCTGCCTTCGGCGGCCATCACATCCTGCGCAGTCTGCTGCGCTGCACCGAGGCCGGGAGTGTTGGTCACGGCGCCTGACATAACGCCCACCATGTCGATGAGGCTTTCGTCTGTGATGTAGTGGATGCAGAGAGTCACGCCCACAGCCAGCAGCACCATCAGTACGGCCAGGCCGTTCATGCTCAGTCCGCCCTTCTTGAACGAGTGGAAGAAGCCCGGGCCCACCTGCAGTCCGATGGCGAACACGAACAGTATCAGGCCGAAATCCTTGACGAAAGAAAGGGCTGCGGGGTCTACCTTCACGCCGAAGTGGCTGAGCACGATGCCCACGAACAGTATCCAGGTGGAACCGATGCTTATCCCCTTGATCCTGACTCTTCCGAGCAGGAGTCCGGCGGCGATGGTAATAGCGAAATATACTATGGTCAGACCCATTGATGTCCTCAGAAATCCGCCGCAAAATAAGCGAATTATTCCGACTTGTCCTAATTAACAGCTATAACTGTGATTTCCAGAACCTGGAAGTGATGTCTTCAAAACTGCCGTCGGCGCAGCGGCGGTACAGTCTCTGGTTGGTGGTCGGCTTGTCAAGAGGCCCGAGATGGGCAAGGTAAGGGCCTGTCTTGATGTAGTCGAACTTCTGCCAGTCGACGTCTTTCGGCAGCCTTATGCGGCCGCTGTACCACCCAACCTTATAATCCGGATATCGCGTATGCACATACACTGCGAGTTGCTGGAGCCGCTCCAGATCCGAGTCCCCGCCCATGAAGCAGATGCAGGTGATGTTGCTGCGGACCTCTGCCACAAGTCCATCTATGGCAGCTTCGTCCAGTTCGTCACCTATATCCTCCCACAGGTACTGGCTGTGACAGCCCGGACAATGGTTGGGGCAGTTGGAGATATTAATTGAAAGCGTGGTTTCATCCGGAATCTCCCGAAAAACCACGCTTGTGTTGACGTACTTGAGCATTATCGCTGATTATTTCACCACAATCTCTTTCTTTGGTGCATAGTAGAACCTGCGTGCAGCTTCAGCCTGGCGGGCTGCCGAGAAATTGCTGACACGTTTGAGATAACCGATGATGCGGGTCATATAGTCCACGTTCTTGCTGTGGCATACAGGGCACTCGTGCAGATAACGCTTGTCGATGTGGCCGCAGTCGTTGCAGATCGTGTTCGGGATGTTGAAGGTGAAATAGTTGCAGCCTTCATGGGCGGCCACCTTCAGAAGCTGGCGGTACTGCTCCTGGGAAAGATGCTCTTCGAGGTTCATGTGCAATGCCGAACCGCCGGTCAGGTGCTCGATGAACGGGGTGCCGTGGAGCTTGAACTTGTCGATGATGTTCAGGGAGTCGTCTTCCACTACATAGAAATAAGAGTTGTAGCAGTCGCGGGGAACGAAATAGCCGTCCTCACGGTCCCATTTTGCGTGTTTTACACCGACGTTCTCTGCAGGAATCATCTCGCAGTTGAACATAAGGTCTTTTGTGCGGTACTGCTTGTTGAATTTCTCGATTACGCCAAGCACGCTCCTCACGAAGTTCTTGTATTCTTCGTTCGGAGTGATCTTGAGGCCGAGGAATTCTGCGGCCTCGACGATGCCGTTCACGCCAATGGTGAGATACTGGCGGCTCATATTGATGTAGCCGGCGTCGAACAAAGGCAGCATTCCCTTGTTCTTCAGATCCCTGAGGTTGGCGTCATAGGCAGTCTGGACCTTGTGGCAGATATCGGTGATTTCGCCGAGGTACTGCAGATAGTCCAGATTGTTGTTGACGGCATACTGGATAGTCCTGTTGATGTTGATGGTGAGCACGCTCTTCGAACCTGTGCTGACTCCGCCGGCTCCGAGAGTATATGAGAATCCGTTGTCCTGGATCTCGTTGCGCAGACGGCAGCAGGAACTCAGGGAATCAGCGTTGTCGCTCATATATGTGAAGAACGAGTGTCCTTCAGAATACATCTGGGCGGTGAAATCGCCGTATTCCTTGTCCTTGCATTCGTCGTTCTCGGTGAGCAGAGCCATCGTCTCGACGGGGAAGGTAAGCATAGTCTTCAGGCGCTCTGCGTTGAACCACTTCATAAACCTCTTCTGCAACCAGTTGAGGCCGTCCCAGTCAGGCTGTGTACCGTCGGGGAAATAGAAGTTGTCGAACAGGCTCTGGAAATAATACTTGTCGTAGTACGAAATATTCCAGAACACCGCCTGATAGTTGCGGGCGCCGGTAGGCTGGTTGATCGAGTAGACAACCTGCTCGAAGCAGTCGGTGATCATCTTGTCGATGGTACGCTGCTTTGTACTGAGGTCCACTACCCTGTCGGGGTGCTGCCAGTAATCCTTGCCGTATTCCTTCTCGATGAAATAGTTCATATACATCAGGAATTCGGGGGTGGCGCAGGCGCCGCTGAGCATCGAGCTCACCATAAACACCATATTTATGAAACCGCCGCAGAACGACTTGAGGTTGGTCGGCGCCGTCGAGTTTCCGCCAATCGATGCAGTTCCGCCGATGAGCCAGGGGTACATCGTGATGGAAGCGCAGTAGTTGGCGAGACTTGTCTCGTCGTTCTTGTAGATGAAGTGCTTGTTCAGCAGGTCAAGGTACTTGTCGGCCAGTTCCTTGCCGTACATCTTCTTGATACGGTCGGTAAGAAGACGGCGGTTGAGGCGGATGAAGTTGCTCTTGGGCAACTCACCGATCAGGGTTGCGATGTTCTTGTGCTCTACGTTGGCATTGGCGTCGAATTTCGATCCCGTAGCGGCATTCGAAGCTTCGCAATAGTCGGCAAGGAACTGCATCTTGCTGGTAAGGTCGCGGTCCTCCTGGTGGCTCTGGCGATAGAGGATGAAAGACTTGGCCACTTTGTAGTAACCTTCTTTCATCAGGCTTTCCTCAACCTGGTTCTGGATGTCCTCGACCTTCACTCCTTCGTACATGTCGAGATGTGCGAGGATCTTGCTCAGGACTCCCAGGTCTATGGGCTCACCAACTGAATCGAACGCTTTGATGATCGCGTTCATAATCTTGTCAAGGGAGAATTTCTCTAACTTTCCGTCTCTTTTGGTAATAAAGAATTGATTAGATTCCATACCGACTCTTTCTTATATATAATATAGTGTTATGATGTATGTCCGAAGTGTCCGAACTGAATTGCTTAGCAAGTTAGCACATTCCTCTCAGTCCGTAGTTATTGGTCATTTTTTTATTTTCAACATTTAATAAACAATAGGCCCGGCGATATCGCCGGGCGCGCTTTTGTTCATTTATGTTCGTTTTTTGTTGAAAACTAACCGACGCGGCGGAGAGTGATGCATACATTGTGTCCACCGAAGCCAAGCGAATTCGACAGCGCGATGTCAAGCTTCCGGCGAACAGCCTTCAGCGGCGTGTAGTCCAGGTCGCACTCAGGATCGGGATCTTCCAGACCGATGGTCGGAGGCACAATGCCGTTGCGCAGGGCAAGCACCGAAACTATAGCTTCCGCCGCACCTGTCGCCCCGAACATATGTCCTGTCATCGACTTGGAAGAGCTGACGGAGGCCCGGTGAGCCTCGTCTTCGCCCAGGGCTAGTTTCAATGCCCGGGTTTCAACAATATCGTTGAAACGGGTACCTGTACCGTGCGCGTTCACATACAGGTTCTCGCCGGGACGGTAGCCGCCCTCCTCGAGAGCGAGTTTCATCGCCCGGGCAGCCGGCTCGCTGTCCTGCCTTGGCAGGGTTATGTGATATGCATCACATGTACAGCCGTAGCCTGTCACCTCTGCAAGGATTTCCGCACCACGGGCCCTGGCGTGTTCCATTTCTTCAAGAATCAGCATTGCCGCCCCTTCTGCCATCACGAAACCGCTTCGGCGGCGGTCGAAAGGCAGGCAGGCCTTAAGGGGATCCTTCTCTGTGGACAGAGCCCTTGCATTTGCAAAGCCGGCGAGCGCCATAGGATTAAGCACGGCTTCGCTGCCGCCGGCTATGATGACATCGGCACGCCCGGCCTTGATGGCAAGGGACGCTTCCCCGATGGAGTTCGTGCTGGACGTGCATGCGCTGACGTGTGCCATGCAAGGACCCTGGGCGTTGAATTTTATAGCAACGTTACCGGCGCCTAAATTCGGAATCACCATCGGTATATAATAAGGTGAAATCCTGGAGGCTCCCTCAGTGAGCATGACCTTGGTCTGCTTGACCTGAGTGTCAAAGCCGCCGATTCCGGAAGTGACATATGTTCCCATCCTTTCCGGGGCTACTGTTTCGCCTGACACTATCCCGGCATCGGCCAGAGCCTGGCCAGCTGCAGCGACAGCCATCTGGCTGAAACGGTCGGTGCGGTGCACATCCTTCGGAGTGAGGCCATACTGCAGCGGATTGAAATCTTTCACGACTCCGGCGACATACACCGGCAGTCCCATATCCTCGAAACCCTCAAGCGGAACGATGGCACATCTGCCTGCGACAATATTGTCCCAGAACGTTGCTATATCATTACCTGAAGGAGAGATAATACCCATCCCTGTAACTACCACCCTTCTGCTTCCTGAATCTGCTTCTTTCATTCTGAATGTGCGTGTTATAAAAGGCCTGCGAAGTTAGCGAAATTATCTCGTCTTACAAATTCATTGTTTTTATATAAAAAACCATGTAATTTAGTACTCATAATCGCATCCATTGCGTACCACACCACCTGAATGACGCTATTTCATATATTACCTAACAAACAATCTTATGAGAAAAACTTTCTTGTGGAAAGCAACTCTCTGTGCCGCGGCTTTGCTGCTGAGCATCGTTTCATATGCGCAGCTCAGGCCGCTTACCGGAAAAGTTGTTGACCAGGGCGGAGAACCCATCGTGGGAGCCTCCGTCGTCGTGGCCGGACAGAGCAACGTCGGCGCCGCAACCGGTGCTGACGGAACCTTCCAGCTCATGGTTCCGGCACAGGCTGTAAGCATTACAGTCTCTTGCATCGGTTATGTCTCTCAGACTGAGCCTATCAACGGGCGTGGAGTCATCAACTTCACACTCGATGAGGACAATGAGTTTCTGGAAGAGACTGTCGTAATCGGTTACGGTGTCCAGCGCAAGAGCGACCTCACGGGAGCAGTTGCTTCTGTACGCTCGGCTGACCTGGAACACCGTTCAGTATCAAGTGCAGCAGCAGCCCTTCAGGGAAAGGCTGCCGGCGTCCAGGTTTATTCAAACTCAGGCGCCCCCGGCGAATCTTCTCACATCCGTGTACGCGGTATTTCATCAAACTCAGGTTCAGGCCTCGGTCCCCTGCTCATCGTCGACGGTCTCAAGGTGGACAACATCCAGTACCTCGACCCTGAAATGATCGAATCTATGGAGGTGCTGAAAGACGCCGCCTCTGCAGCCATCTACGGTGCGCAGGCAGGTAACGGCGTAGTGCTAATCACCACCAAGAGCGGTTCCAAGGCAAAGGACGGCCAGATTTTCTATAACGGCAAATACACGGTAAGTTCTCTCGGCCACCACGCACAGGTGATGAACGCTGAGCAGTACCTCGACTTCCAGCACACCGCCGGACTTCTCGGCACACGCGAGGAAGTCATTGCAAACGGCTTCTGGGACGGTGTCACCGACACCAACTGGGCCGATGTACTCTTCGGCCACGGCTTCACCCACAGCCACACAGTTGGAGCTCAGGGCGGCAACGACCGCGGCTCTTATTACCTCTCTCTCAACTACACCGACGAGAACGGTATGGCACGCGGCGACAAGGACTACTACAAACGCCTCACCGCCCAGATCAATGTTGACTATAAGGTCAAGTCCTGGATGCAGGTGGGTACCAACACCTCTATCGAGCGCTACCAGCAGCAGTCACTCAGCCAGGGCTCCGAGTATGCAGGATCAACCCTTCTGGGTGCCCTCATCATCGACCCTCTGACTCCCACCCTGTTCAAGACTGTCGACGATATGCCGTTCAATATGCGCAACGCTTATGAAAACGGTTTCACCGTTGACGGCGTAACTTATCCTTACAAAATCTATCAGAACGAAGACGGCTATTGGTATTCAACTTCCAAGATTATGGAAGGCGACGGTGTCAACCCGCTCATTAATGTTGCCCGCAACCGCAACCAGACCAAGGGATTCAATGTACGAGGCACCATCTTCACAAATATAACCCCCGTCAAAGACCTGGTGTTCACCTCACGTCTCGGCTACCGCATAGGCCAGAGCTACAACAGCAACTACGAGGAGCCCTACTATGTGAACCCCAAGAACCACTCTGAAGTCCACAACCTCAGCGCTAGTTCTTCACAGAACTACTTCTACCAGTGGGAGAACTTCGCCAACTACAACCACAAATTCGACAAGCACGCCCTCGGAGCGATGGCCGGTATGTCATATACATACAGCGACAGTCGCGGAGTAAACGCCAGCCTCAAGGGACCCGATATCCTCAAGGGTTATGACGAGAACTTCCTCTACCTGCCCTATGACAACGGAAAGGGCGAGAAAGGAATCGGCGGCGGCACTCCGAGCAACAGTTCGCAGATTTCATACTTCGGCCGTCTGTCATACAGCTACGACAACCGCTACAGCCTGCAGGCAAACTTCCGCGCCGATGCCTTCGACTCATCGAAACTTTCACTCAAGAACCGCTGGGGCTATTTCCCTTCAGTATCTGCAGGATGGACCATCAGCAACGAGCCCTGGTTCAATGTTCCGGGTATCGACTTCCTGAAGTTCCGCGGATCGTGGGGTATCAACGGTAACATCGCCGTACTGAGCGGATATCCGTATTCAACATCCATCTCATACAACAGCAAGTCTTATCAGTATGATGTGGATCACGGCGATATCATCAGCTACGGTTCTCAGCCCGACGGCCTTGCAAATCCTGACCTGACCTGGGAAACCTCTGTACAGACCGACTTCGGTCTTGACCTGAGGATGTTCAACAACCGACTGACCTTCACAGCCGACTGGTTCAACAAGAACACAGAGGACCTGCTCGTAAGCATCTCTCCGGTTGCAGAGGTCGGTATCTCGTCAACTACCGTCAACGCAGGTGCCATCAACAACACCGGTCTCGAGTTCGAACTCGGCTGGCAGGACCACATAGGAGAATTCGGATACTCTATCAACGGAAACTTCTCTACCCTGCAGAACAAGGTTACTTATCTCGAACCTTCTGTTGGACACATCCAGGGTGACCACTTCACCAACTACAAGATGTACACTTACTTCCAGGAGGGTTATCCGGTATGGTTCCTTCGTGGATATGAATATGCCGGCATGAATGCCGAAGGCGTTGCACAGTATGTTGCAGCAGACGGCAGTTTGACTACGGTTCCTACTTCTGACGATCTCAAGTTCATCGGCAACACTCTTCCTACATTCCAATACGGCGTTACCCTCAGGATGGACTGGAAAGGCATCGACTTCACTGTATTTGGCACAGGTGCCGGCGGAAACACCCTCGTTCCCTGCGTCTTCCGTACAGAGCACCCGCAGATCAACTCTCTCGTCTACTTCTATGAGCAGGCCGGCAAGACCATTCCGACCATCGACAAGATCTACAACTCTGTCGACTTCTGGAGTTCTTCAGCCACCGTATTCAAGGGCGACTTCTTCAAGATCAAACAGATCCAGCTCGGTTACACCCTGCCCAGGGTTCTCTCAAGCAAGATCCTGATCAGCAACCTGCGTATTTACGCTTCTATGGACGACTGGTTCGTATTCACCAACTATCCCGGCTTCGACCCTGAGACCGCCACTACCGGTGGAACAAGGGGTAAGGGTCTCGACAAGGGACAGTATCCTAATGCCAAGAAGCTTCTTTTCGGTGTAAATCTCGCA
>JAFZBF010000009.1 GCA_017561885.1 Bacteroidales bacterium
GCCGGTGCCACCGGAGTGGAAATCGGCGAGCTGAAGGTGTATTAGGCACAGTCTGTACCGAAAAAAAGGCGGCCCCGCGGGGTCGCCTTTTTTCGTACAGCTCGGCAGAGACTATCTTACGCGCTCGCCGTAGCTGCGGTCAACGGTGTTGACCCTGATCTTGTCGCCCTGGTTGATGAAGAGCGGAACCATGATTTCTGCACCTGTCTCGAGAGTGCAGGCCTTGAGTGCATTGGTAGAAGCGGTGTCGCCCTTTACTGCGGGCTCGGTGTAGGTAACCTCGAGCTCTACGTAGGTAGGCAGCTCGCAGGTAAGGCATCTCTCTTCGTCAGCCTGGAACACCATCTCCACCTGCTGGCCTTCTTTCATCAGGTCGGCGTTCTCGATCATATCGAAACCGAGGTGAACCTGCTCGAAAGTCTCGGTGTGCATAAAGTTGTATCCGTCCTCGTCCTTGTAAAGGAACTGATAGGGCCTGTGCTCTACAGTGATGAGGTCAATTTTCTCGCCGGCACTGTAGGTCTTTTCGAGAATCCTGCCGTTTTCGAGATTGCGGAGCTTGGTCTTGACGAAAGCCGGACCCTTGCCGGGCTTAACGTGTTGGAACCATACGATTGAAACGGGTTTGCCGTTGAAGTCAAGACAAAGACCGTTTTTGAAGTCAGCGGTTGTTGCCATAATTCTATGATGTTTTATTGTTTGTTTACGATATTTTCGCGCAAATGTAAATATAATTCTTCCAATTGCCAACGCGGAGTTGATGTCGCGCCGCAAATGCCCACGCTCTCACCGTCGTGGAACAAACCCTCGGGAATCCTGCCGTCGTCTATCCACCATGTACGGGGATTGTGCTTGCGGCAGAGATTGTACAGGACGTTGCCGTTGGAACTCTCGCGGCCGCTGACGAAGAGTATCACGTCGTGCCTGGCCGCGAAGCCCGCGAGAGCAGCATGCCTGCCGGCCACCTGCTTGCAGATGGTGTCGTATGATTCGAACTGTCCTCCGCATTCTTCGCTCCTGCGGCGGCATTCGGCAGTCAGGGCTGCATATTCTTCAGTATCCTTGGTGGTCTGGGAGAACAGCGCCACGGGCTTGGAGAAGTCGATGTCTGCCACCTCGGGAATGTTCTCCACCACGACAGCATTGCCGTCAGTATGGCCCACCAGTCCGTTCACTTCAGCGTGGCCTTTCTTGCCGTAGATGACGATGGTGCCACCGTTGCGGTGTATCCTGCGGTACGTGGCCGCAATCTTCTTCTGGAGCTGCAGCACTACAGGACAGGTGCAGTCAATGATCGTGATGCCGTTCCGCTCGGCGAGACTGTATGTCGAAGGAGGTTCGCCGTGGGCCCTGACAAGGACGACTTCATCCCGGATTTCGGCCATCCTCTCGTTGTCGATGATCTGGAGCCCTTCCGCAGCAAGCCTTGCGATCTCCTGCGTATTGTGCACTATGGCGCCCAGCGAATAGAGATGGTCGTGCTCGGACAGATAGCTCTCGGCCTTCCTTACGGCGCGGACCACGCCGTTGCAGAAGCCTGAACCGGGATCTATTTCTATGGAAAGGTTCATCAGATGTCTATTCCGAATCTGGTGTGCATCAAATCCTTGAACCACACCATCTCTTCCTCCAGCGTCATATCGGTATTGTCCAGCACGATTGCATCTTCAGCCTGGCGGAGAGGAGAGATCTCGCGGTGGGTGTCTTTTTCGTCCCTGTCCAGGATATTCTGCATCACCTCTTCGAAGGTCACCTGCTTGCCGCCTTCTATCATCTCGTCGTAGCGGCGCTGAGCCCTGACCTTGGCGTCGGCGGTCATGAATATCTTGAGCTGGGCATCCGGGAAGACATTGGTGCCGATGTCGCGGCCGTCCATCACGATGCCGCCTTTCTTGCCATAGCGGCGCAGAAGCTTGTCGACATACTCGCGGACAAAGCCGATCGCTGACACGGGGCTCACTGCATTTGAAACGTCCATCTGGCGGATGAGACCTTCGACATTCTCCTCGTTGATGTAGGTGTCGGGACGCAGGGAGACTCTCAGCTGCCTCATTGCGGAGCGGAGCGCCTTCTGGTCGATGTTGTTTTCTGCGTCTATCCATCCTCCGCGGAGGGCGAACAGGGTGACGGCCCTGTAGACGGCGCCGGAATCGAGGTGCAGATATCCGGTCCTGTCAGAAATGAGTTTTGCGAAAGTACTTTTTCCGGTCGATGAATAACCGTCTATGGCGATGATGATTTTCCTGGACATAGTATCAAATGCTTAACAAACAAAAATACTCAAAAAATATCTATCTTTGCCTAATATCACCATTGAAAGTTTTGAACATATGAAGGTTCTGGTTATCGACGATGAGCGCAGCATCCGCAACACTCTCAAGGAAATCCTTGAGTTCGAGGGTCACACCATCGCAGTGGCCGAAGACGGAAAGCAGGGAGTCGATATGGCTCTCAGCGATGCATACGACGCTATCTTCTGCGATATCAAGATGCCCAACATGGACGGCATCGAAGTCCTTACCACACTGGCTGACAGCGAGAACGAAGCGCCTATAATAATGATTTCCGGCCACGGTGACATCGACACCGCAGTGGACTGCATCAAAAAAGGCGCTTACGACTTCATCCAGAAACCGCTCGACCTGAACCGCATACTCATCACACTGAAGAACGCCACCGACAAGTCTTCACTCGTCAAGGAGACCAAGATTCTCAAGAAGAAGGTGGACTCACGATACGAGATAATCGGCGAGAGCGAGGCGATAAAGCACATCAAGGATGTCATCTCCCGCGTCGCCGCCACTGATGCCAGGGTCCTCATCACAGGCGCCAACGGCACCGGAAAGGAACTCGTGGCGCACAACCTCCACAGCCAGAGCCAGAGGGCGTCGATGCCGTTCATCGAGGTCAACTGCGCTGCCATCCCCAGCGAACTCATCGAGAGCGAGCTGTTCGGTCACGAGAAAGGCTCCTTCACTTCTGCCGTCAAGCAGCACAAGGGCAAGTTCGAACAGGCCGACGGAGGAACCCTGTTCCTCGACGAAATCGGCGACATGAGCCTCGCCGCCCAGGCCAAGGTTCTGCGCGTGCTTCAGGAGAACAAGCTTATGCGTGTCGGCGGCGACAAGGACATCAGCGTCAATGTGCGCGTTATAGCAGCGACCAACAAGAACCTAACGGAGGAGATCGCCAAAGGCACTTTCCGCGAGGACCTCTACCACCGCCTGAGCGTGATCGTCATCCACGTGCCGACGCTTGCCGAACGCACCGACGACATTCCCCTGCTGGTGAACCATTTCATCAAGCGCATCTGCGCCGAGACAGGCAAGCCCGAGCCGAAGGTGGAACCCGCCGCTTTCGACGAGCTCAAGAAACTGAAATGGACCGGCAACATCCGCGAACTCCGCAACGTTGTCGAGAGGCTGCTGATCCTGTGCAGCTCGACCATCACCAGGGATGACGTGCTTCTATATGCAACACCCTCAATCTAACATCCGGCCATGAATCTTGTAGCTATAGTAGGACGCCCCAATGTCGGCAAGTCGACACTCTTCAACCGCCTCGTAGGTATGAGGCAGGCCATTGTCGACGACATTTCGGGAGTGACGCGCGACCGCCATTACGGCCGCTGCGAATGGTGCGGACACGAGTTTTCAGTGGTCGACACCGGAGGTTTCACCACCAACAGCGACGATGTCTTCGAGAGCGAGATCCGCAAGCAGGTGCTCATCGCCATCGAGGAGTGCGACCTGGTGCTCTTCCTGGTGGAGGTTGCCACCGGAATCACCGATTTCGACGCGGAGATAGCCGACGTGCTGCGCCGCAGCCGCAAACCGGTGGTACTGGCCGTCAACAAGGTGGATTCCGGAGACAAGATCTTCGGCACATATGAATTCAACGCGCTGGGCCTCGGCGAACCATGGAGCATTTCAGCAGCGACCGGCAGCGGTACCGGCGACCTTCTGGACGAAATCGTCGCAAAACTCCCGGGAGATTCTACGATAAAGGAGGATGTTGACGAACAGAGTTCTGTACCACGCATCGCCATCGTGGGCAAGCCGAACGTCGGCAAGTCGTCCCTGACCAACGCCCTGCTGGGTGAAGAAAGGAATATCGTGACGCCGGTGGCAGGAACCACCAGGGATTCCATAAGCACATACTACAACAAGTACGGCCACGAGTTCATGCTCGTCGACACTGCCGGAGTGCGCAAGAAGTCGAAAGTGACCGAAGACCTGGAGTTCTATTCAGTGCTGCGCTCGATCAGAGCCATCGAGAATTCCGACGTCTGCATCCTGATGGTCGATGCCCAGACCGGCATCGAGAGCCAGGATATGGCTATCTTCAATATCATCCAGCGCAACCGCAAGGGCTGCGTGATCGTAGTCAACAAGTGGGATCTCGTCACCAAGGACAGCAATACGCTGATGCGCTACCGCGAGGCCGTGCTGCGCAAGATTGCGCCTTCAGACGACATTCCGGTCATCTTCACGTCAGTCATCAACAAGCAGCGCATAATGGACGTGCTGGACTCTGTCGCCAAGGTCTACGACAACTATTCCAAGCGCATCCCTACTTCAGAGCTGAACGAAGTGATGCTCCAGGAGATAGACAATTATCCGCCGCCGGCATGGAAGGGAAAATACGTCAAGATCAAGTACATCACCCAGCTGCCGACTGCGTCGCCTGCGTTCGCGTTCTTCTGCAATCTGCCGCAGTACGTGAGGGATCCGTACAAACGCTTCCTGGAGAACAAGCTCCGCGAGCACTTCGACTTCACGGGCTGTCCCCTTCAGATCTATATCCGTCAGAAATAGGCGTTGTCTTTGGTCCTGATGCAATGTATCCCCGGAAACGCATGTTTCCGGGGATACATTGCATTCTGGGGCCCGTCCGTCCCCGCAAAGGGCGGTTTCCCGGGACGGAACGAAAGGAAGGATCTGCTAGTAGACCTTCAGCTCGCCGATTTCCACTCCGGTGGCGCCGGCAGTCACGATGATGACCTCCTTGCCTTTCTTGTTCAGGACGTACGACGGCTCGTCGATGAAGGTATGGCTGTGGCCGCCGATGATGATGTCGATGTCCGAAGATTCGGCAGCCATCACGTGGTCGGAGGGCCTGTCATAGTCGCCGCCGTCGAAGCCGAGGTGCGACAGGAAGATCACCAGGTCGCATTTAGCATCGTTCTTCAGGTAGTCAGCCCATTTGTTCACCTCAGCCACTGTGTCGAGATGCTCCATATTCTTGACATACTCGTACATCACGTTGCTCTCGAGATATGAGGTGGCACCTACGATGCCTATCTTGAGACCGCCGCGCTTGATTATGACATAAGGCTGCACGTAAGGTTCCAGCGGAGTGCCCTCCACGCCGTAGTTGCACATCAGGGTAGGGTATTTCGCCATCGAGAGCCTGCGGGCAAGCTCTTCCAGTCCGTTGTCGAACTCGTGGTTGCCGAGGGTTGCGGCATCATAGCCCAGAGCGTTCATCAGCTCTAACTCCAGGTCGCCCTTGGCCACGGTGAAGTACGGCGTACCCTGGTTGTAGTCGCCGGCATCCAGCAGCAGCACTTTCTTCTTGCCGTACTGGGCGCGGACGCTGTCTATGAACTGAAGCCTGCGGTCCACTCCGCCGAGACCCTCGTTGCGGCCCGTACGCAGAGGTTCGATCTGGCTGTGGGTGTCGTTGGTATGAAGTATCACCAGACGCTGTGCATCTGCCATCGAGAATGTCAGGCACGCGATTGCAAGTATCAATAATATCTTTCTCATAGCCTAGTTCCTCTCTACGTTTTTGATTACCACGCGACCGTCCATCTTCGGATCGATCTTCCTGCCCTGCTCGGTCAGGTCCCTGATGTAGTCCACGACTGCGTCGCGGATGAGCACGTCGGTCTCTATGATCTCATCGGAATACGCGCCGATGCGCGAACCGTCGCCGCCGTCAAGCAGGAAGTTGATGGTTGCGAAGTTGTACACCTTGTTGGGATCCAGAGGCTTGCCGCCGATGTTCAGCTTGGTGAGCTGGTAATTGTCGATGACCATGTCCACGCCGCTGAGGCACTCCACATAGCCCTTCTTGGCATAGTTGTCGAGGAACTGGCGCAGCTTCGAGCCTTTCACCTTGCAGACAACCAGGTAGTTCTCGAAGGGGAAGATAGAGTAGATGTCGTACACCCTCACGTCGCCTTTGGGCATTGCGGTGCGGATGCCGCCGTAGTTGACCATGGCCAGATCGACCTTCTCCCCTATCTCCTTCTGGGCCCTGTCACGGACGATGTCCGCAGCCAGGTTGGAAAGCTCGCTCTCAGCTCCGCGCTTGCTTTCGATCACCCTGTCGGTGTAGCCGATGATTTCCAGCAGAGGAGCGACCTGGGGTTCATATTTCGAAACGATGTCGACAACGGCCATATCGTTGCCGATGTCATAGCTGGAATCGATGTAGTGGTACTGCCACGAATACTCGAACTCCTTGCTTTTCCTGCCGCAGGAAACCAGCAGCAGGCATATTGTCAGTAAGAATAAAACCTTGCGCATATTATTTTTTGTTTTTCATCCACTTGTAGAGATCCTTGAATGTAGCCTTCTTGCCGTACATCAGTATACCGACGCGGTAGATCCTTGCGGAAATCCAGGTCACAAGCACGAAGGTAACCAGAAGCAGAGCTATCGAGAGGGCGAGCTGCCATCCCGGCACCACGCCGAACGGGAGCCTTGCGAGCATCACCATCGGAGAAGTAAAAGGAATTATGGATGCCCAGAAAGACAGGGGGCTGCTGGGATGCTGGAAGGTATGGAGCATAATGAAAAGACCGAGCATCAGGGGTATGGTGATAGGCATCGAGAGCTGGCCGGTATCGGCCTCGTTGTCGACGGCTGAGCCTACTGCTGCGAACATCGAAGCGTAGAGCAGATATCCGAGCAGGAAGTAGACAAGGAAGAATATCAGGAGATAAGGTATGTTCAGACTACCAAGGCCTTCCATTATGCCGGACATCATGGTCTGCGAGACGGCCTCGGTCGCTCCTGAAGGATCGACGGCGCCTGCCGCGGCGGCCATGTCAGCACCGAAGAGCAGGCTGCCTCCGGCAACCAGGAGCAGTGTGAGCACTATCCAGATAATGAACTGCGTCAGCGCCACTCCCGCTATACCTATGATCTTGCCCATCATCAGCTCGAAAGAACTTACTGAAGAAACCATCACCTCGACGATGCGGTTGGACTTCTCTTCGATGACGCCTCTCATCACCATGTTTCCGAACATAAAGGTGAAGATGTAGATCAGGAAGCTCATTATATAAGCGATGACCATATAGGCCTCTACCGAATCAGCCTTCTCGCCGCCGTCATCCGTCAGAGTCAGTGCGTCTATGCTGACGGAGGTTTTCACCTTTTCCATTATCTCGTCATAGCCGACTATGTCGTAAGTGCGCAGCTTGTAGTCGCGGACAGCAGTCTCAATCGTACTGCCTATGTCGCTCTTTGTCTCGAGGCTTACCGGCTCCTTGCTGTAGGTGGTCACTGACACATTGTTGGAGCTGTCCAGGCCGGATACGACTACGAGGATGTCGACGCCGAGATTGTCGAAATCAGCCTTGAACTGCTCCACGTCGGCGGCAGCATCGGCAAACTGGTATTCTACCGACTTCCCGTTTTCAAAGTACGGCTTCACCAAACCCGAACGGTCGATGAACATGATCTTCTGCTGGTCGTTGCCCCTGTAGAGCATGATCAGCGAAGGTATCAGTATCAGCGCCGCCATCAGGATGGGCGTGATGATGGTAGTAAGAATGAAGGATTTCTTCTTTACCCTTACGGAATATTCGCGGCCTATTATAAGTCCTATCTTGCTCAGATTCATTTCGTTTCCTCCTCTTTTTGTCCTCCGACGAGTTTGATGAAGATGTCGTTCATCCTCGGTATCAGCCTCTTGAAGGAGATTATGTCCACTTCTGGATTGATTTCGCCGAGTACATCCCTGACGCTGAAGCCGTCATTGATGTCAAGCACCGCACGGCGCTCGTTGCGCTGCTGGTCGTCGAGTGCTATCGAATAAGTCCTGCCTTCCGGAAGCCTTTCCATAGCCGTATTGTAGAGCAGTTCCACCTGGTTGGAACCCCAGCGCTGGCGCACCTCGTCAGTCGCGCCCGTCACAATAAGTTTCGACTTGTTGATCAGTGCGATGTTGTCGCAGAGTTCCTCGACCGATTCCATATTGTGGGTCGACAGGATGATAGAGGTTCCTTCGTCGCGCAGACGCAATATCTCGTCGCGGATGAGCTGAACGTTGACCGGGTCGAAGCCTGAGAAAGGCTCGTCGAGGATGAGAAGCTTGGGTTTGTGGACGACGGTGGTTATGAACTGGACCTTCTGGGCCATACCCTTGGACAGGTCCTCGACCTTCTTGTCCCACCATGAGCGGATTTCAAATTTCACGAACCACTCGCGCAGGGCCTTGGAAGCCTCCGCCGCAATCATTCCCTTCAGCCGTGCGAGGTACATGGCCTGGTCGCCGACCTTCATCTTCTTGTAGAGACCGCGCTCCTCGGGAAGGTAGCCGATCTGACGGACAGTCTCTTCGATCATCGGACTGCCGTGGAACATTACCGTACCTTCGGTGGGTATGGTAATCTGGTTGATGATGCGGATAAGGGTTGTCTTACCCGCTCCGTTAGGTCCCAGCAGGCCGAATATCTTGCCTTCGGGGACATCGATGGACACATTGTCAAGGGCGGTGAACTGACCGAACCTCTTGGTGATGTCCTTACATTCTATGATGTTCATCTGTACTAGAAATTGTTTTCTTCCCTGTATTTATCGAAACAGTGGCGGCAGAGCGGCTCGTAGATGTCTTTCTCGCCCAGCTCCACCAGCTTCTCGCTCGCGCTGAGGCGGTGGGAGTAGTTGGCCGGATCGCCGCACCTGACGCAGATGGCGTGGACCTTGGTGACATATTCGGCCACCGCCATCAGGGCAGGCATCGGGCCGAAGGGTTTGCCTCGGAAATCAGTGTCGAGACCTGCGACTATCACTCTGATGCCCATACTGGCGAGCTGCTGCACTACATCCACGATGCCCATGTCGAAGAACTGGGCTTCGTCGATGCCGACCACGTCCACGTTGCCGGTGAGCAGCAACAGGCTGCTGGACGATTCCACGGGCGTGGAGATGATGGCGTTCGAGTCGTGACTTACCACTTCTTCCTCTGAGTAGCGCACGTCGATCTTCGGCTTGAATATCTCGACCTTGAGATTGGCGATCTTGGCCCTCTTGAGCCTGCGGATGAGCTCCTCGGTCTTGCCTGAAAACATCGAGCCGCATATCACTTCGATCCAGCCGGGCGTCTTTGCGTTTTCGATAAACATTTCCTTTTTATTACCTTTGTAGAGTGACTGACAAAGATAGGAAAAATGTCTGAACTTTACATAGTACCGACGCCCGTAGGAAATCTCGAAGACATGACCTTCAGGGCCGTGCAGGTGCTCCGCGACGTGGACCTGATACTGGCGGAGGACACCCGCACCAGTTCGGTCCTGCTCAAGAAGTTCGGCATCACCACCCACGCTGAAAGTCACCACAAATACAACGAGCACCAGAAGGTCGAGCTCATCAAGGACAAGATCCTTTCCGGTCTTTCCGTAGCCCTTATAAGCGACGCCGGCACTCCCGGCATCAGCGACCCGGGATTCCTGCTGGTCCGCACCTGCGCGGAAGCCGGCATCAAGGTCGTCACCCTGCCCGGAGCCACTGCCTGCATCCCTGCCGTCGTGAATTCAGGGCTACCCTGCGACCGTTTCTGCTTCGAGGGTTTCCTCCCCCAGAAGAAGGGCCGCCAGACAAGGCTTACGGAACTTGCCGGAGAGAAGCGGACCATGGTGTTCTACGAATCCCCCTTCCGGCTTGTAAAGTCTCTCGCGCAGTTCGCGGAGTATTTCGGCGACGGACGCAAGGCCGCCGTCTGCCGTGAGATTTCAAAGGTTCACGAAAGCACTGTCCGAGGCACCCTGGCCGAACTGCGGGATTTCTACACCGCTAACGAGCCGAAGGGCGAAATCGTGATAGTGGTGCAGGGAGCCGACGAGCGCTCGAAGACCGATTCTTAATCATTAACTGTTTTTCCTGGAGGTGTGTGTTATGAAGGGCAAAAAAACTTCTGCGGTCGCAGCGAGCGGAGCTGTGGCTCTTATTTTCCTGATTCTGGGTTTCCAGATAGCTATTTTCAGCGGCAATGTCTTCCGCTTCAGGCAGCAGGAGGCTGCGGTGACAGATAACGGGGCATCCTCGGAAATCGGGGACAGCGGCTACCTTAGCGATGATGACAAGTCCTCCGCCAGCAGCGGGCGTGGTGCAATGCAAAGGACAGGAGAAATCAGTCCAGTAAGGCAGGCGATTGAGGCTGGCAGCCGGCGCGAGCGCGACTACGGCGATTCACGGACGGTCATTGCAGAAAAAGTGGCGAAGAAACATGCCGAGACATTCGAGTTCGACCCCAATACCGTGTCGCTGGACGATTTATGCCGCCTGGGATTCTCTGAGCGTCAGGCTCAGGTCATCCTGAATTACCGCGACAAGGGCGGCCGTTTCCACTCCGAAAAGGATTTTGCTAAGATGTACGTGGTAGACAGCGCAACTTTCACAAGGCTGGAGCCGTACATCCGCATTCCGAGGCTTGACCTCAACTCAGCCGACAGCGAGGCGCTTCTCGGCCTGCGCGGCATCGGGCCGTATTATGCATCGAAGATTCTGGATTATCGCCGCAGGCTCGGCGGAAGTTTCTCCAGCCTGGACCAGCTGCTCGAGATAGACGGCTTCGACCGCGAACGGCTCGAAGGCTTCCGTGGCGACGTGGAGCTGCGCAAACCGCCGAAAAGCTTCAACATCTGGGAAGCCACCCAGGCTCAGCTGGAAGCGCATCCCTATATAGGTTCATATGCCGCCAAGGGCATCATCCGCTTCAAGCGCACCGTCGACACGCTCTCATGGACCATTGCCAACCTCGTCGAAGCCGGCATCCTCACAGCCGACAAGGCCGCGAAACTGTAAGTTGTGACAAGAAAGCGTACAAGGTCGGAAGAAATGCAGGGGACCTTGTACACTTTAAAAATATAATTCGCAGATTATTAGTGCTTTATAAAAATGAGATGTACAAGGTCCCCGCGATTTCTTCCGACCTTGTACACATACACAGGTGCGCGTTGGGATTTGTCAGCTTGGCGGCCACATCCCTGTCCGCTCGCCGCGGGGTGGCGAGATATTGCAGCTTTGATGCAGCAACTAATCTTTGGGCCTAAATACCCATCTAAGATGTTATTCTGATACAGGACGAACTGAAAGACCATTATAACGGTCGAAGTAGTACCTACTCACATAACTCGAGGCCAAAGTCACGCGCCACGCGCGACTGGAGTCATCCGTATTGAGTGATGATGACCAGTAGTACCCAAATTCACCGACATCATCGAGGCTGGTGCGTTTTCGGTAGCCGGCATCCGGCAGAAAGATGGTATTGCCTTCAAAGCCGGAGACGTTCGATGTCACGATTTTGCCAGCGATACCACTACCCTGGTAATCATCAGTCTGGGTCCAAGTGCAGTTATTTCGTAACCACGTCCACTCATCATCTGTCGGTGTGCGCCATGTATTACCCCAGTTTGCCGTAGCAGCATCATCAACCCCTTCAAGAACAGTTTTGTTGTCCACGGTACCGTAGCTCGCACTTGCGACATACTTCGTCAGCGAGGATGCTCTACCATAAGAATAGGAATCCCAATAATAACCGTATTTCTTCCCTTCCTTCCATGTCAATGGACTTTGACTGCTGTAGTAGGGTGCTGTCTCTCCCCACGCAAAATAGTCGCCATAATCTGTTTCAGAAGTGGCTCCTACGTTTTTAGTAGCCCACTTGAGCCCATCCCCCATCTCGACATAGGCATAACCGCCAATCGACGACGTCTCCATATCTAAGGTCCCGGTTACTTTATAAACTTTACCCGGTTTATACTCAGTCCTGGGACTCCAATTTTTATAATACCATGCTGATTCCGTTTCACCTTGCCCGCCCGGTTGCGTTGTGGTGGTTACCTGAACAGCGACGCTATAGTTATCGGCCTGATCTTCTGCGAAGAAAGCAACATAAAAATCAATCGATTGCTGGTTTGCTTCAATTTCAATAGGTTCTATATTTAAATAGTCAACTCTGTCAATTATCGACAAACTAAAAATAGGATCGTCCGACGATATCATAAAACCGCCACCAAATGTCGTGGGATTTTCACTATCAGGACATCCACCGACACGAATATTTTCAATCTTAATAGCATTACTCGGCAGTGTCAGGATAAAATGAAAATAGGCGAGGCGTGGCTCAAGGGTAATGGGGGTGGAGAAAACCGTCCCCAAATCAATGGGGGTTACCTCGGGGTAGGTTAAAATCGGCAAATCAAGGGGACCAGACCATTTCAAGAAATCCGGGAGATCATCAAGTGTACCTTTTTGATTGCTGATATCAATAACATCATCATCACTATAATTATCAGGAGTTATGTAATATACACCGATTCCACCTGCAATGAAGTCTCCATTGGAGAGATAGAGTTCGCAATTGTCATTAACAAATGTTGCTGTTTTCCCCCCGTTTGCAATTGAAGTTGGATCAATTTCAAATCTTTCGCCAGCAAAACACTCTTCTTCATATCCAACGTAAACGATGACGAAATCATCTTCTTGCCACCCGGTCTGTATTTTTTTACCAGTTCCACTTGCATTGTCTACATATTCATGCGATACCTTGGTGGTTTCCGAAGGCAACTCCAAAGAAAGAGATACGGGATGACCTTTGGAAACAGTTTCTATATTTACCACATCGGTCTTATTGCAAGCTACCGCCACCAGCAAGGTTGCTGCTAAAAGTAAAAAAAACTTCTTCATAACATTATCTCCTTTTAAGCATCTTCCTCCTCATAGTCACTCAAGGAGAATGTGGGGTTACTGGCACAAATGACGTCTTCTGACTTCACTTCAAAGACAAGTGTCTCCGGCACAAAATATTGTTCTTTTTCCATAATACAATTTGCAAATTGAAACTAACGTTATTATACTTCACAAAATACTATTTTCAATTAAAACATTGAGGATTATTGCTATCACATTTCTTTCTCACCGAGATAGCAAGTTTTCACTATTTGTGTACCCGAATTGCACGGTAGATGTATCTCGGACAGCCATAAAAAACAATAAATAGCGTGTGTAAAATCGTGTGTAGATTTTATAACACGCTAACTATCAGTGGTTTTTGCGGAGAGTGAGGGATTCGAACCCCCGAACCCTTTCGGATCAACAGTTTTCAAGACTGCCGCCATCAACCACTCGGCCAACTCTCCTTCCCATAAGGGACTGCAAATATAGATAATTTTGAATATTGTACAAAAATATTTTCAGCAGCTATTCCTTGAACAGTCTCGGGACGAATTCCTTGAGGCTGCGGCGCCAGTTGAGCCATTCGTGGCCGGTGCCGGGAGACTCGTAGTAGACGTGTTTCACGCCGTTCTTCTCGAGCACGTCACGGAAATTGGTCACAGTGGCGTACATCTGGGGCGACTCGTCGGAACCCGTGCTGATGAACAGAAGCTTGTACTGGTCGTTCAGGCTTGCGGGATATGCGTCAGGGTTCTGGGCCATTCCGCTGCCGCTGAAGCCGCCGATCCAGGCAAAAAGCTCGGGATGGTTCAGACCCACGCTCCAGCTGATGAAGCCGCCCATGGAAAGACCGGTAATGGCGCGGTGGTCGCGGTCAGCCACAGTGCGGTACTTGGAGTCGATCATAGGAATAAGCTCCTGCGATACAAGCATGTCGACGTTCGTGAAATTGAACATGCTGCGCGGGCCGTCTGCCATGGATGCCCTGGGAACAAGAGCCTCGCCGCGGTCCATCACGACAATCATCGGAACGCACTTCTTCCCGGCTATCAGGTTGTCCATGATGTTGTCGACCTTGCCCTGGATGGCCCAGCCGGTCTCGTCCTCGCCGCCTCCGTGATAAAGATAAAGGGCGGGATAGCGCTTGTCGGCCTTCTTATCATATTCGGCAGGAACATAAACGTAGCAAGTCCTCCAGGTCTGGGTAAGCTCGGACCAGTACCTCTGCATACGGATCTCTCCGTGAGGAACATCCTTCTCAAGATAGAAGTCAACGCCCACCTCCGGAATCTCGATGGCGCTGGACATCATGCCGCAGCCGTAAAAAAGCTGGCTTGACGGGTCAGCCATATGCACGCCGTCGACATTGATGAAATAATAGTGGAAGCCCGGCACCTGAGGTTCGCTGGTCACCTCCCAGATTCCGTCAGCGTTCTTTGTCATAGGGTAGATGTGACCGAGGTCAAGCTCCACTGTCTCGGCCTGAGGCGCATTCACTTGAAAGGTGACGCTGAGGTCAGGGTTGATCTTGGGATACTCCTTGCCCAGAATGTTAGTGCTGGCCGGAGTCGGCTCGGTGATAAGGCCTATTACCTGTTTCTCCTTGCAGGAAGTCAGTGCGACGACTGCAAGCAATGCTATGAATATATATCTCGTTTTCATCGTATTCTATTTAAAGAGTTTCTTGGCAAACTGGTAAAGGCTGCGGCGCCATGAGAGCCACTCGTGAGCCGTGCCGGGAGAGCAGTAATATTCGTTCTGGATGCCGTTGGCAAGCAGAAGGTCGTGCATCTCCTCGATGAGGTTGCCCTCAGCTCCTCCGGTAGAGCAGAACAGCAGGTGAAAGTCCTTGTTGAAAGCCGTCGGGTTCTTGAAAATGCCGTTCCAAGCTGATGCGAACTGCTCGGGATCCCTGAATCCGGGATTGCGCGGGTTGAACTCGCCGATTACGATGATGCCGCTGAATCCGGCTACCCATGAGAAATATTCCTTGTGGCCGAAAGCCAGGTCATAGGCCTGCTTTGCACCCCATGAGAGACCTGCCACTGCACGGTGGTCACGGTCGGCTATGGTGCGGAAGCGCTTGTCCACGAAGGGGATGACATCCTCCGTCATCATCTTCTCGAAAGCGTCAAAACTGTCTGTACTGCCCGGAAGAGTGGCATAGCCCGAGTTCATGACGATGATCATAGGCTCGGCTTCGCCCTTTGCGATAAGGTTGTCAAGGATTACATCGGCGAAACCCTGATAGATCCAGCCGGTCTCGTCCTCGCCGCCGCCGTGCTGCAGATAGAGCACGGGATAGCGCTTGTTCGGGTTCTTGTCATACTCGGCCGGAGTGTAGACATACATCCTGCGGTACTGCTGGCAAGCGTCCGACCAGAACTTCACGGAGCGTACGGCGCCCTGAGGCACATCCTTCTTCGGAGTGTAGAAGTCAGCGTCGGCCGCGTCCTCGTTCACCTCCACGGCGCTGGCGTAGCGGCTCATTCCGTAGAAAGTGTAGGTGGCAGGGTCTGCGAAAGAAAGGCCTCCTGTGATGAGCGAATAGTAGTGGAAGCCGGGAACCAGCGGTGCGGTGGTGGCAGTCCATACTCCGTTCTCATCCTTGGTCATGGGATAGCGGCCGCCGAGGTCAACGGTGATGGCCTTGGCCTGCGGAGCCCGGATGCTGAGTGTTACTGAATTGTCCGCATTGATCTGCGGAAAACTGCTGCCTGACTTGTTGTAGTCAGAGGGATGCTGGGCCCACAGCAGGAGGGGTGCTGTCAGCAGGATTAGAAATAGACTGAAGCGTTTCATTTTTATGTTTTAGTTCAGGTGATTGCTGAAAGTTCATTCTCCGTATATGTAGCGGTGCTGCTCTTCGGTGAGACTGTCGATGTCGCAGCCGAGGCTGGCAAGCTTGCGGCGTGCGACCTCGTCGTCGATGGCGTCGGGCACCTGGATCACCATGTCGCCCGGTGTGCGGCCCAGCGGATGGTTGGCAGCCAGGTAGCGGGCGCAGAGAGCCTGGATGGCGAAAGACATGTCCATGATCTCGGCGGGATGGCCGTCACCTGCAGCGAGGTTCACCAGACGGCCCTGAGCCAGGATGTATAAAGTGCGGCCGTCAGGAAGCGTATAGGCTTCGATGTCCTTGCGGGCGGGACGGTGGCCGGTGGCCAAAGCCTTGAGCTGCCCGATGTTGACCTCGCAGTCGAAATGGCCGGCGTTGCAGCAGATGGCCCCATCCTTCATCACGCGGAAATCCTCGGTGGTGATCACGTCCTTGCATCCGGTGACCGTGACGAAGATGTCGCCCAGCGGGGCGGCCTGACGCATAGGCATCACCTGGAATCCGTCCATCACAGCCTCGATGGCCTTGACGGGGTCGACCTCGGTCACGATGACCTTGGCCCCTAGACCCTTGGCGCGCATCGCCACTCCCTTGCCGCACCAGCCGTAGCCGGCCACCACGGCAGTCTTGCCGGCAACTATGAGGTTGGTGGTGCGGTTGATGCCGTTCCATACCGACTGGCCGGTGCCGTAGCGGTTGTCGAAAAGGTGCTTGCAGGGCGCGTCGTTCACAAGTATCATCGGGAAAGCCAGCTTGCGGGCCTTGTTCATCGCGTTCAGGCGCAGGATGCCGGTAGTGGTTTCCTCGCAGCCTCCAATCACGCCGGGCAGCAGCTCGGGGAATGAAGTGTGGATCTTGCTGACCAGGTCGCCGCCGTCGTCGATGATGATGTTGGGCGCGGCTTCGATGACCCTGGTAATGTGGCGGTCATACTCCTCTGGTGTGGCGTCGTACCAGGCGAAAACGTTGAGCCCGTCGTGGACCAGCGCTGCGGCTATGTCATCCTGGGTGGAGAGGGGGTTGCTGCCGGTCACGTACATCTCGGCGCCGCCCGCGGCAAGCGTCTTGCACAGATATGCGGTCTTGGCCTCCAGATGCACCGAGAGTGCGATTCTCAGCCCCTTGAAGGGCATGGTCTGCTCAAATTCCTTTTTCAGCCCGGAGAGCAGCGGCATATGGCTCTCGACCCAGCGGATCTTGAGCTCGCCGTCCTGCCACAGTCCGGGATTACTGATTTCGTATGCCATGGTAACGGGTTGTTTCTACAAAGATAGTTTTCTTGTCTTTAAAATGTTTAAATTTGCATCCCACTTCTAAATACTTTGATATGCAGTATCACATTTTCTCTCCATACCGTATCTGCCCTGTCGGGGCGCATGTCGACCATCAGCACGGCCTGGTGACCGGTTTTCCTTTTGACAAGGGTGTCGATCTGTATTTCGACATCACGGAAGACGGCTCGGTGGAGCTGGACAGCGGCAATTTCGACGGCCACGTCAGTTTTGACATCCGCCAGAAGACCATCCTGAAGCAGGGAAACTGGGGTGATTACGCCCAGGGTGCCAAATATGCCCTGCGCAAGAGGTTCGTCCTGAAGAGGGGCATCCGTGGCAAGATAAGCGGCAGCCTGCCTGTGGGAGGACTTTCTTCCAGCGCCGCAGTGCTCGTGGCTTATGTGATGGCTTTCGCCAAGGCCAACGACATCTCACTGATGCCGATGGAGGTGATTATGACTGCATCTGAAGCCGAAAGGGAATACATCGGCCTGAACAACGGCCTGCTCGACCAGTCCTGCATCGTCCTGGGCAAGAAAGACCATATGCTGATGCTGGACTGCGACAGCAACGAGTACCGTCTGATTCCCCGCAATCCCAAGATGAAGGATTTCGAGTTCGGAATCTTCTTCAGCGGTCTGACCAGGAACCTGATGAGCAGCGATTTCAACCTCAGGGTGCAGGAATGCAAGGTCGCTGCGTGGAATCTGCTGGCATATGACGACCAGCCCATCAAGGCTTTCGACAAGACGTTCATGAGGGATGTGCCCCGTACTGTATACGAGAAGTATAAGGAAAAACTGCCTCACCGTTTCGCCAACCGTGCCGAGCACTATTTCAGCGAGTACAAGCGCGTGCGTCAGGCTGTGACCGCCTGGGACTCCGGCAACATAGAGTGGCTGGGCCAGCTGAGTTTCGAGAGCTGCGAGAGTTCCATCAACAACTGGGAATGCGGCAGTCCGGAGCTCATCAGTATCTACCGTGCCATGCGCAATACTGACGGCATCTACGGCGGACGTTTCTCAGGCGCCGGCTTCAAGGGGGCCTGCATCGCCCTGGTGGATCCTGCTAAGAAGGATGCCATCCGCGAGAGCGTGACCCGCCAGTATCTGACCGAGTTCCCGCAGTACAAGGAGACTTTCGAGGTACATTTCGTAAAGAGCGCTGACGGCGCTGCATTCATAGAGGACTGACGATATGAAGAACGTTGTTCTGGCTGCCGGATACGCGACAAGGATGTATCCGCTAACTGAGAATTTTCCGAAGCCGCTGCTGCCGGTGGGAGACAGTACTATCCTTGACAGGATGCTTGAGGATGTGGATGCGCTGGAGGCAGTCGACGAGCATATCATAGTGACTAACCACCGTTTCATCGGCATTTTCGAGCAATGGCTGGAGGAGGCCAGCAAGAGGTATGCGAAGCCGATACGGCTGCTCGACGACGGTTCTACCTCGAATGACAACAGGGTCGGGGCTGTCGGCGACCTTGTGGCTGCCATACGCGAGTTCGGCATCGAAGACGACATCCTTGTGGCCGCTGCCGACAATCTGCTGGATTTTTCTCTGGCGTCGCTGGTGGAGTTTTTCCACGAGAAGCGCACTGCGGTGATCTTCTACTACGACGAGCCTGACGAAGCGCGCCTGCACCGCTGCGGCGTGATCTGCATGGATGAGGACGGCCGTGTCACGGATATGGAGGAGAAGCCGGCCGAGCCGAAAAGCCATCACGTCACTCCGCCTTTCTACATCTATGGCAAAGAAGACCTTCCGCTGATCCTGGCCGCTATCGAAAACGGATGCCAGTGGGATGCTCCCGGCAACCTGGCGGGCTACATCTCCCGGGTGTCAGTCCTTCACGCCCTCCGTATGCCTGGCAAGCGCCTGGACATCGGCAGCCTGGAGGGATATTACTCACTCATCGGAAAAGAATAGCCAGATGCGGGCATCTGGCATAGCTGAGCGTACAAGGTCGGAAGAAATCGCGGGGACCTTGTACGCTTGCTTTTTCTAAGGCACTGATTATTCGAACGTTATAATTTTGAGGTGTACAAGGTCCCCTGCATTTCAACCGACCTTGTACACCCAACTATCAATAAGCTATCTATTATTTCCAAGAATATGAAGGACTGTGTCCATTTTTAGCTCGAATATCCTGGCCATTTGAGAAACTGTTGTCTTGTTCGAATGGGATACATACTTCATCAATCTGGCTTTCTTTTCTATAGTCAGTTGACTGACGTTTAACTCAAACCATCTTTGCGATATTTCATTTGCAGTAAGGAGCAATTCAGCATCTGTGCGTCGGACACGCGGAGCATATACTAACTTAGCGTTCATCTCAGCAGTATTTACACATCCGATCAATCGCAGGAAGAAACTCTGATCGTGTTTGAAAGCACTCTCAACATAGCGCCAGTCACAAAATGATACCGGTTCAAGTTCATCAGCATCATCGATGAGCCATTTCACATCATCCAACTTATCTCCGGTATGCATCACCTGTCGGACTTCCCTCCTTGATAACCCGCTAACTCTCCTGACTTTTGTGGAAGCCGGTGTTGTGCCATAACAAAACGCAGCCCGAAATCCCGTCCACTTGTATTCCTGCACATTCTTGGCACCATTGTCAAGCGCATTTCGGACCACATAGGCTATCGCGTTACGGACATAATTATCAGTATCGAGGAATATGGCTTTTGCATCTGTACCCTTCAAGACAGAAATATCATTGTACTTTTTATTGAAATACATAGAAAACATCTTCTTGATTTCGTTCACAAATGAATCAGCCGCCACCTGACTGGTCGCCAGAATGATACAATGTGCGTGGTTGGATACCACAGTGTATATCACCAATACCACATTTTTCCTGCGGGCGCAGACACAGATTATCTTTACGAATGCATCATAGTCTGCCTCCTCCCTGCAAAGGACCTTGCTCTCGAGTCCTTCGAGGGAAACATGAAAAGGAAAAACTCTGGTGACTGTGCCGTCAGGCAATTCCCTTAACGGATTTCTTTCAAATCTACGCTCCATATCTCTCAACTTTTAAATCCGTCTTTCCAGGGTGGAAAAAGACTTTCGAATATAGGCAATAAAGCGGAAATTCACTACCTTTATTTCACTATGAAAACCCTCATCGCTTATTTTTCTGCCACTGGCGTAACGGAGGCCGTGGCAAAGCGCCTTGCCGAAGTGACCGGCGGCACGCTCTACGAGATCAAGCCCGAAGTGAAGTATACGGCAGCTGACCTGGACTGGCGCGTCAAGGACTCGCGCAGCACCATCGAGATGCAGGACAAGAGCTCGCGCCCTGCCATCATCGCCGACCTGGAGGACGCCGACAGCTATGACACCATATACATCGGTTTCCCAGTATGGTGGTACACCGCCCCCACCATCATCAACACCTTCATCGAGACCTACGGTTTCGCCGGCAAGACTGTCATCTTCTTCGCCACCTCGGGAAGCAGCGACATCAGCGGCGCGGACAGACAGTTCCACGCGCAGTATCCTGCCATACGCTGGAAGCCTGGAAAGCTTCTGAACGGCGCAACGAAAAAAGAGATTGCAGACTGGGTGGCCCGCAACTCAGAATAGCTCTTCAAAGATTTCTCTCGCCACTATCCTGTAATGGGGATGGTATGCCTCTTCGAAGGCTGTGCTGTGATGGAGGATGAGCTCGCCCTCGGCCATCAGGGAGTCGATGGCGGCCAGGTCTTCTGATGCATCCGGAATGTAGGAGAAGTCGCGGCGAATGACAGCTGCCACCGAGGCCCACTTGGCCCGCCACGCATCTTCCGACACAGTATACCTGCCGTTGGCGCTGCGCACGAATGCGTCCAGCAGCGTCTCCACATCCACCAGAGAATCCAGCACCACCGACAGGTCCACCCTGACGAAGGCATTCCTGTCTCCGAGAGGCACATACCTCCCGGCCGGCTTTTCATAGCGACCGGCGGCAAGATCCTCGCTATACTCCTGCAGTTCTTCCGTAAGATATGCCCTGGCCGCATCCGGATTGGGAATCAGATGGCCGGG
The DNA here is from genome assembly GCA_017561885.1 of Bacteroidales bacterium. GTDB lineage: Bacteria > Bacteroidota > Bacteroidia > Bacteroidales > UBA932 > Equibacterium. Next base: position 21,069 of record JAFZBF010000009.1, read on the forward strand.
TCCCAGGTTGTCCTGGCAGAAGTTCTTGTAGATATCCTGCACCCTTGTCGCGGGATACTGCCGCAGCTGCGCAGCGATGGCCTCGTGCACCGGATCTTTCTGGCAGGATGCCAGCATCAGCACTGCGCAGGCAAAGAGGATAATGCGGATTCGTGACATATGGCAAACGGAATCCCCTACCCCTCGAGTATCTGGCCAGCGGCGTTCTTGGTGTCGACCTTCTCGATGATGCGCTCCAGGATGCCGTTCTCGTCGAATATGAAGGTGCGGCGCAGGGTGCCCATCGTAGTCTTGCCGTACATCTTCTTCTCTCCCCAGGCCCCGAAGTCCTGCAGCATCTGCAGCCCAGTGTCGGCCAGCAGCCTGAAGGGCAGTTCGTACTTCGCCTTGAAGCCGGTGTGGGACTTTGCGCTGTCCTTGCTGACGCCGACTACGTTATATCCTGCTGCGGTGAGCTCTGCATAGTTGTCGCGGAACGAGCAGGCTTCGGCCGTGCAGCCTGATGTGTTGTCCTTGGGATAGAAATAAATGATGGTCTTGCGGCCCTTTCCGATGAAGTCTTCCGACCTCACCGCGTTGCCGTCCTGGTCCACAACCTCGAACGACGGCATCTTGTCTCCGATTTTCAGCATAAGTGCGATGAATAAGCGATTAGCAGAGCAAAGGTAGTAATTATTGTTGAGCCAAGAGTCCTTCAATCCGTTCCTTCAACATAGGAACGTCAATCAAGGCTGTCTCCCATAGTATTTCGGGCAGGATAGCAGCATAACCATGTACAAGTACATTACGCATTCCGACAATGTCTTTCCAAGGAATGTCGCTATGCATCTCCCTGAACTCAGATGTCAGCATATTCGCTGCTTCTCCTATTATCTCAACATTCTTGACAACAGCATAATACCGCAACTTATCTGTAGACAGTTCTTCCAGGCTGAGTCCATCAGTAAATGACATTATGTTATCAATAGCCTGGATGATATCCTGCAACCGACCATTATCCCTTTCACGTTCTCTCATAGACCAGCACCTTATCTTTGTTGATATTGTCTAATGCAAATGGCTTGACGGAGCGTTCTTCCACAAGATCCACTTTGCGGCCCAAAAGGCTTTCGAGTTCATTGACCATTCCAGCATACTTCAATAGTCCTATTGGCGCCGAACGGTCCAGATCCACGAGAATATCAATGTCGCTGTCAGGCCTCTCTTCCATCCTCGAAAATGATCCGAACAGCCAGGCCTTCTCTATTGGCTCTTTTCTGAAATAATCTTGAATAGCATGGATGATTCTGACACGTTCCCTGTCAATCAACCCCACACGCCTGCGAATTTCATCCTTCTTCCCTTTTCTGCCGGCATACCGAAGCAGACGGGATGTATTGACGGGGTATAGCTCATATGCTCGCTGGAATTCTTTCTGAATCATACCTCCATCAAGCGATGCATACTCTTTATCTGAATCACGGTCGACAAGTAACTTCTCCAATTCAGGAACGATGACCCCCGCCTCGGCATATACCGGGGACTCCGATATCATAGGCTTGACCAGAATGAAATCGTGCAAGTCATCAATCATCAGATACGCATTCTTGATCAAGGCGACATCCTGAAACTCGTGCTTAAGCGACGCTCGCACTTCATCGCACATATTTCTTGGCACCTCTACGATGAGATTCCTATAATTGTCAGTAAGGCAATAGTCCATCCCGACGAACCTGTCAATGAGCAGATCCGACACAGCTTGCATCTTGGGTGTTATGGTACAACGATATTCCATCTGTCTTTTTCACAAAGATAGACACTTTGGCAATAATTTCAAAATATTGCCAATTATATCATCAGTCTTATTCTGCCTTCGGATTTACAGAACGTGTCGGGATGGGCCATCACTACTGCATATACCTGCCTGCCGTCGACGGGGGCGCCGTCCTTGCGCACATAGAGCTTCCGCCTGTTGATTTCGCGGGCGATCTGCTCGATGCGCATTCCGTATCCCGAGGTGGCCAGGAGGTATACTATGGCTTCTTCGAGTTGCATGATCAGAGAATGACAATGAGTCCTGCGATGAGCGCGGCGGGGATGGCGAGGAGCATTCCGATGAGGGAGCCTTTGATGTGGAACCAGTAGTCGTGGTAGTCTGCGACCATGTCTTCGGTACCTGGAATGACAAAGTGCTTGTCGTGACAGAACCAGATGCAGTCGAGGACTATTGCGTCGAACCAGTTGACTACGCACCAAAGGGCATAAGCCGTCAGCACTCCGCACCAGTATGTCTGGCATCCGTTGACATATTTCACCAGCAATCCAAGCAGCACTCCGAAGATGAGAATCGCGAAGGTTTTCTTTGCATAGAATGCCGCACCGCCGGGCCTGTTGCCGGCGTCGACCAGGCCGAGTTCATCGCAGCGTCTGACGATTGCCGGGGGATAGTTGTAGATGCTTTTTATGGGATTCCTGGACATCAGGAATACGAAGAGCGTGAATACTGCACACGCGATTATTGATTCTATCAGAAATGTCATAGTATTTTCATTGCTATATGGGCGCAAGCTTCTGCGTCGGCCAATGCGTGGTGATGTCTGGTGAGGTTGTAGCCGCAGGCTGCGGATACTGTATGGAGCTGGTGATCGGGCAGCCGGCAGCCGAAGTGCCGGCGGGCTGCTGCCAGCGTGTCGCAGAACTGGTAGTCGGGATAGTCCATCTGATAGACTCTGAAGACGGATCGCAGGCAACCTTCGTCGAACTTGGCATTGTGGGCCACCAACGGCAAGCCTTCAACCATCGGCGCTATCTTTTCCCAGACGTAGGGGAACACCGGGGCGTCGTACGTGTCTTCGGGACCCAGGCCGTGGACCCGTCGGCAAAACCACTGGTAGTATTCCGGCTCGGGGCGGATGAGGCTGTAATGGGTATCGACGATCACTCCGCCGCGCACGACCACCACCCCCACGCTGCACACGCTTGAGGGCTGCTCATTAGCCGTCTCGAAGTCTATCGCCGCGAAGTCTGTCATACTTTATTTCTAGTCGCTGTAATTGTGATCTACGGTGATGAGGAACGCTTTGCCGGGTATCGCTGCGCTGAGTTCTTCTGTCAGCGTCTTGCACAGTTCAGCATCATCCGTCACTGAATAGTCGGGCACGATGTCCACGGCTATGGCGTTTTCTTTTTCATCGTAGTAGAATCCGTGTATCTGCACTATTTCTCTGTGGGCTGCCAGTGTCTGTGTCACGAGGGTCTGAAGTTCTTTGCGCTTGTTCTTGCCGGTGGCCACTGAATAGATTCCGACGGTCATTATGATGTTGTGCCTGGCGTACATCAGGGTTGAGATCTTGCGTGTCAGGATGTGTATATCCTGTGCTGTGAGGGTATCGTCGACGCTCACGTGCAGCGAGCCTATCATCAGGTCGTGGCCGTAGTTGTGCAGGATGATGTCGTAGACTCCGTGGACTTCGTCGAATTCCATTATCTCTCGCTTGATTTCTGAAATCAGTTCGGGCGATACTCTTGCCCCGAGCAGTTCGTTCACCGGTGAAGCTATCATCTCGATACCGGCCTTGATGATGAACGCTGATATCAGGGTGCCGAGGATTCCGTCGAGGGATACGCCCCAGATGAGCATCACGGCTGCTGAAACGAGTGTCGCAAGTGTGATTATCGCGTCAAACAGCGCGTCCGAACCGGAGGCAATCAGTGCGTCGCTCTTGAGTTTCTTACCCTGCCTCTTGACATATGATCCCAGTAAGAGTTTGACTACGATTGCTACGATGATTACTATCAGGGTGACGGTTGTGTAGCTGGGCGCTGTGGGGTTGATGAGTTTCTTGACGGATTCTATGAGCGATGTCACGCCTGCGGAGAGGACGATGACTGCGATGATTATGGCGCTGAAGTATTCTACTCTTCCGTAGCCGAATGGATGTTTCCGGTCGGCGGGGCGCTGGGAGAGTTTGGTCCCGATGATGGTAATGACGCTTGAGAGTGCGTCGCTGAGGTTGTTGACGGCGTCCATCACGATGGCGAAGCTGTGTGACAAGACTCCGACAATGGCCTTGAATGCTGCCAGCAGTACGTTCGTCACGACTCCGACGACGCTGGTCCGTATTATCTGTGCGTTGCGGTTCATTGGTCTAGGATTGTTTCCACAAAAGTACGATTATTTGCAAAGCCTTTATATCTTTTACCCGCAAACGGCTTGCGGATTTCCGAAAAAGTTGTACATTTGTGATAACGATTCTACGGATTCGTTGATCACTGGGCTGACAAGTTTTTGTCAGCCTTCAGTTTCTTCATATCAGTTCAATACTGTATTCCTGCGACAAGGCTTGCCTTGTGTTTTTCGATACACTAAATCAATAACTATTTTTCTATTATTTTGCGCAAACAATAGTATTTTAGTTATTTTTGTATATGAATACATTGAAAGCAACTATCGAATGTTTGGAAAGCGGATACTCTGCATTCATCGATGCCCTTGACGGGGTTGTGGCTACTGGTTCCACTGTCGATGAGATCAAGGGTAACCTGATTGCCACACTTGACGATTATGTAGAAACTTGCAAAGAGTTGGGTTGCGAACTTCCGGCAGAATTGAAGGATGATTATACGATTGAGTTCTCAATGGACGTCAAAAGCCTTCTGTCGCTCTATAATGGAATTTTCACCAAATCTGGACTTGAACGTCTGACCGGAATCAACCAGAAACAGCTTTGGCATTACGCAAACGGCATCACAAAGCCCCGCAAGACGCAAGTTCTCAAAATTGAAAATGCACTGCACCGTCTGGGCAATGAATTAATCGCCATACACCTGTAGTAAGCCTCACGTAAAGCCGTTTCGTGACGGCTTTCTTTTTAGTAACCATTAATAATGTCTTATATTTGTAGTACTACCCTAAAGTACCAATAACCAGAGATAATAAGCCCTTCAGGCGCGTCGTAAGACAGCATACTTGAGGGGCGTTTTTAATTATTGGCCTCTATAGTCCAAATACTTCGCACTCTACCCGTATACTGAACTTCTTCTAAGTAATGATTGCGAATTTCACAAAGAGTCGTATCTTTGTGGTAAGAAGTAAACCGCGGAACGGATGAGGTATTTCGATAAGTGCAAAGCCCCCGCCCCGAGCCTCACTGCAAGGTAAACATCCACCGCGTATTCCTGGGGCAAGCATAAAGGGATGATCCTAAGGTCATCCCTTCTTTTATGTCTCAAGTGCAGTTATGCAATACTGTATTTTCTCGTGGTTTCTGCGTCTGACGCCTACAGTCATCTTGACAGTGCCGATACCCGGACAATCGTAAGTCATCACTATCATCTTCTCAAACTGTTTCTGGTTGGCATTCGCCTTTGCCGGAACTGTTGTCACTTTTTGGGCGCCAATAAGGATTGCATCAAGTTGCAAAACTGCTAGCGTTGACAAATATGATCTTGATGAATGGGCGCAGGTCTCAGTGATAGAGACAAACCGAATATTGATATATTCTCTTAAGTCTAAATTGAAACGTCTTTGGAGTGGATTATGTAGTTTCCACTCACGATAAAAGTTGGCGATTATGTTTCTTCTAGTAGCAACTTCTTCTGCTGTGTTTCCCTGAGGAATAATAACTTCAGTCTTCATCTTTTTATTGTTGAAAGCATTAATAAGGAATCATCTCACACGAAACTACTAATCGTCACTGATTCACAATAACGCCAATCAGCAATAATAGAATAATTGTCGTTTTGAACGAAAACTATCAAATTTCAAATTCGCATCATAGTAATGCCAGCAACGGCTTGCGGCTGCGATGCTTCCGGCAACCGCAAAATTATTCCACAATTTTGCGCCCCTCCAGACCCCCATCTTTGCCGGGCAAAAAGGCCGGCCCGGCAAAGCGGGGCACAATGTTGCCTTGAAGCATCCAGCCGACAAAGCCGAAGCCTCATAATGCCTTAAATGTTAAACTTTTTGCTATTTTTGAATATTATTTTCTAATTGTTTTTTTGTAAAGCGAATAAACAATATATGAGCGATATCGACATTATTCTCGAAGAATTGAGAAAATTCAATACTGAGCGTGACTGGGATCAATTTCATAATGGTAAAGACCTGGCAATAGGTTTATCGGTTGAAGCATCTGAACTCTTAGAATGCTTTCTTTGGAAAGATCCCAAGGATGCCGATATCGAAAAGATTCGTGAAGAACTTGCCGATGTTCTGAATTATGCCTTTCAGGTGGCTGACAAATATAACTTGGACATCAAACAGATTATGTTGGCTAAAATTCAGCGTAACGCTCAAAAGTATCCTGTCGACAAGGCAAAAGGAAGTGCAAAAAAGTATGACGAATTATAAGCGTTATGATAGTCTATAACGAAACCAAAGGCCTGTTTATTCAGGATGTCAGAACGAATGTCATAGCGACAAAGATTCTAAACAGCATTAGGGAGAAAGGGTTGAATGCCGGACAGGAACGAGAATTCGCCGCGTGGCAGAATTCCATGCAGTTTATGAGGAATATTGTTGACGATTCCGACATCGACGATAATGTTCAAATTGCCATCGAATACAATATTCCTCAGACATCCAAGCGTGTAGACTTTATTATAAGCGGAGCAAACGAAAAGGGGGAAGCTAATATTGTCATTGTCGAACTCAAGCAATGGACAAAGGCAGAAGTGGTTGATGACGACATGCATTTCTGTGTTAGGACATTTGTCGCAAATGACAATAGAATAGTCTGTCATCCGTCTTATCAAGCATATTCATATTCACGTTTTTTGGTCAACTATTCCCAAGTCATCCATACTGACGGCATTCATCTGGTTCCCTGTGCTTATCTGCACAATTATCAGCCGAAGTACAAGTATGCATTGTCGGACGAAATATATAAGGATTGGTATAGCTCTGCTCCTTTCTTCATAATGGATGAGGCACAGAAGTTTAATGACTTTGTAAAAAAGTATGTCACTAAACAATCCCCAAAAGGAGACTTGCTATACCTTATCGACAATGGGCGTATTAAACCCACTAAGTCTCTTCAAGATGCCCTTTCTACAATGGTTAAGGGCACTCCTGTTTTTGATCTTCTGGACGAGCAGGCTGTCTGCTTTGATATATGCATCCGCACAATGCTTCAGTGCCAAAAGGACCACAAGAAACGCACGATTTTAGTACAAGGCGGACCTGGAACCGGCAAGTCTGTTTTAGCGGTCAATCTTCTTATGCATTTTATTAATTGCGGATTAAATGCTGCTTATGTAACCAAAAACAGTGCGCCCAGACAGGCATTCTTGTCTATTCTTACCGGCAACAGAGCTGCTAATATTGCCCAGATCAATCAACTTTTCCGCTCACCGTTTGGATTATCCAGGGCCCCTACCAATTCATATGACTGTCTTATTGTTGATGAAGCTCACAGGCTCGTAAAAAAGATGTATGGGGACTGGAGTGGCGAAAACCAAGTGAAGGAATGCATCGATGCGTCACTGCTTACGATATTTATGTTGGATGAGGATCAAGCTGTAACCACCAAGGATATCGGCAGTGTGAGGGAAATAAAAGGATGGTGCGAGAAACTTGGTTCAAATCTCATTATTCGTGAAGAAACAAAGCTCACTTCGCAATTCCGCTGCAATGGAAGCGATGCATACATCCAATTTGTTGACAACTTGTTGCAAAGAGGAAAGGAAACACTTTTTACCCCTCTGTCAGAACTCAATTATGACTTCCGCGTTTATGACGATGCGACAAAGATGCGTGATGATTTACGAATAATCAATTCCATCAATAACAAGGCTCGTATGGTTGCCGGCTATTGTTACGACTGGAATGTCAAAAACCGGAGAGGAAACGTTGATATCAGCCTGCCTGGTGGATTTCAGGCAAAATGGAACCTTGAAAATGACAAAATATGGGCAATAAACCCTAAATCGTTTGAGGAAGTTGGCTGCATTCATACTGCACAGGGGTTGGAGTTTGATTATGTCGGTGTGCTGATAGGAAAAGATTTAACCTTTGACAACAAAAATGGACTTGTCATTACAGACAAAACCGCTATTTCGACAGATGATAAATCATCCGGCATCCGCAATGCAAGAGACGACGAAGCCCGCCGTCTAATCTTGAATACCTATAAGACGCTTTTCACTCGCGGTCAGAAAGGTTGTTTTGTATACTGCGAAGACAACAATTTGAGAGATTATTTTAGGGCTATGATCAACCATTGATCCTAATGGGCAAGGTCTGCAATTGTGCGACAGACCGTGCCCGGGTCATTTTTCGCAGTCACTGATATCAATGAGTTACTTTTTACGAGTGGGCATGGTCTGCGGTGTTTCAACAGACCGTGCCCGCTTGTGTCGATCGGTCTAGCCATCGGCGTGTCGGATGAATGCTTCAGGCAACATTGTGCCCCGCTTCGCGAGGCTTTACGCCGAAGCGAAGAAGGGGGTCTGGAGGGGTGCAAAATTGTGGAATAATTTTGCGGTTGCCAGAAGCATTGCAGCCGCAAGCCATGGCATAGAAACTTAAGCGTACAAGGTCTTCTGTTTTATGTGAGACCTTGTACACCTCGTTTTTATAAACAACTGAACTACTGCGTATTACAAATCAAGAGTGTACAAGGTCGACGGTATTTTTGCAGACCTTGTACGATCAGGTTCACTGGGTAAGGTCTGCTATTTTTGCGACAGACCGCGCCTGGGTCATTTTTCGCATTCACTGATATACAATGAGTTATGTTTTACGAGTGGGCATGGTCTGCGGTGTTTCAGCAGACCGTGCCCGTTTCATTTCACGAACTTATTGTAGCGTTTTATCTCCTTCTGGAGAGCTTCCTCGTTAATAGTTGCATCAGGATGAAAAATGTCGACAGAGACTTTGCCGGCGGGAGCGCTCCAGTTGCCGACGACCTCGCCGTCCTGAAGAATGACAGGCCAGAATATGCCGCTGCGGTTGTGAGCCCGGTGACTGTGATCAGGATGAAGCGACACCTGCCTGCTCTTGTAGCCGATAAGATACTCGTCATAAGGAGCGAGCAGATGGACGCAGCCGCTGCGGAATCCCCGCGTGCGGCCATCCTTGTGAGAGTATAGTTCGAGCCCTTTCCATCTCTCACTTGTCAGCTCCTTCCCTATCGCATCCATCCCCTTGCGGCAGTCATTGATCCCAAGCCCGCTCCACCACGCAAAATCCTCAAGAGTCGCAGGACCGTGACTGCGGAAATACTTACTTGCGAGAAGAGCGAGAGCCTCCTCGCGGGGCAAGAAGCGAGTGCCGGGCAGTTTATCCTTCACCAGCGCATAACTGTTCTTGTTGGGGAAAAGGTCCCCGCTGCACAGAAGACCGGAATACTCCGCAAGACGGATATGATACGAAAGCCTCTGGTCAGTCATAGTGATACCTTTGTCAGCGACAACCTTTGCAAAATCAGCTTTCAGGGCAATCCTGTTCTTTTCCAGATAATCAGAGAAAATCAGCTGGACATCCTCCTGCTCCGATTCAGGAATACTCACCCTGTTAGACTTCATCCAACTGCGCAAGCCCCGCATGGCCGAATCCCTGCAGAGCTCCAGCATCCAGCCAAGATTGTCACCCGCCACCAATTGCCAGGTCGTACGGAAAAGATGCGTGCGGACAATCCTGCCCGCATTGAAATCCCTCTCGAACGCCTTGAGCGACGGGCGCTTCGTGCGCATCGCGACAGCCCAGCGCATCATCCTGAAATCCTGAGCCTGCATCGCCCCCATCCACTCCACGACCTCGTGCGGAGAAGAAAACTGCGGGCAGATCAGCTGCTGGTTCAATAGTCTGGCAGAAATTGGATTCATTTTTGCTAGCTTGATTCAGACAAAGATACTACTTAACTTTGTAAAGCTATGACCAGACATTTCATCCGCACCTTACTCGTGATCCTGTTCGTTTTCGCAGGAACGGCGGCGTACGCCCAGAGCATTACAAATTCCAACTACAGGACAGTAGCCAACATCAAGAGCGACGGCACAATCCAGGACGCATCGTACAAGACCATAGGACATATCAAGAGCGACGGAACCATTCAGGATGCTTCTTATCGCACAATCGGCCACCTGAAAAGCGACGGCGCAGTCCAGGATGCATCGTACAGGACAGTCGGCTACATCAAGTCCGACGGCACAGTCCAGGACGCATCATACAAGACCATCGGTCACGTCAAGAGCGACGGTACCGTGCAGGACGCGTCATACAGGACAATAGGCCACGCAAAGGGCATACCCATGAAATGGGCAGCCTTCTACTTCTTCTTCAGCGACCGTTAGAGACAGCCACGCCCACGAACGAGTCAGCGCAGCCGTAATAGAGATACCATTTTTTCTTGAAATAAGTAAGGCCCTCGATAAAGACAGTGCCGTCCACATACTGCCCGCTCTTCTCGAACGGCTCCATCGGACGGTAGAACGGCTCGTCCAGGCGCGCCAGCACAGTTTCAGGATCGCCTGCGTCGAACAGCACCTGCCCCGCAGAATAAGTACCCCCGGGATATCTCGTATCACCCTTCTCGTCCTTGCGGTTCTTGCCGTTGTAAAGCAACAGGATACCCTTGTCAGTAAGAATCGCCGGAGGACCGCACTCAGTGAGAGCGCTATCGAAGAAACCCTCCCTCGGGAAAAGGATACCCTTCAGACTCCCGTCTTCGTTGACGCGAGGCGTCCAGTGGATCAGATCCTCCGACTCCGCCAGATTCACCATATGCTCGCCCCAGTACATCAGATACTTCCCTGCTACTTTCGCAATCACCTGGCGCCCTTTTGTTATTGTAGTCACTATCGAGCCCGACTTGCTCTGAGTCTCCGCGAAACGGCCGCCCCAGGCATCAGCGAAGGCAGGACCGTGCTTCGTCCAGTGCACCAGATCCCGTGACGTAGCCACGCTCAGGCGCGGCACCTTGCGGTTCCACGAAGTGTACATCATCACATAGAGCCCGTCCTCAGTCACCGCGATGCGCGGATCCTCGCAACCGCCCGGCCAGTCCACATCCTTCCATCCGTCATCGTCCGGATAGAGCACAGGCTCAGGCTGGATGTCCATATGGACCCCATCCTTCGAATAAGCCAGGCCCAGACGCGAAGTACGCTTGCCGATACCCGTCGCAGAATTGTCCTCCGCGCGGAAGATCACGGCGATCTTCCCGTCGATCACAGTCGATCCAGGATTGAAAGTATCGCTCTCCATCCAGCCCACGCTGTCCTGCTGCATAGGACAGAAGAAACGGATTGCCGGATCGGGGCTGATGACAGGGTTCACGCCCTCGGGACGGACGAAGCCGCCGAGAGCCCAGTACGGGAGATTGTCGGAGCTGCGGTCCGCGCAGCCGGAAGCCAGCAGGAGCATAGCCCCGATGGCCAAAAGCAGAAGTCTTTTCATATCTTTTCGCAAGGTACGCATTATTATGTATCTTTATGGATTAAAATAACGTTATGCGCGCCAGATACTATTTCCTTCAGCTTCTAGTGTTGATGATGGCTTTCGCCTGCGGCGAAAAGCCCGGTCCTGACGCTCCCGATCCCGGCTCGACAACTCCGACAAGATTCACAGGCGGTGATATCTCCGAGCTGATGAGATACGAAGATGCCGGCGTCGAATATCTCGATCCGAACGGAACAAAGATCAATAACGTTCTGGAATATCTTCACAGTGAAGCCGTAGGCTGGAACGCGATGCGCGTAAGGCTCTTCGTCAATCCCAGCCGGAAGAATCCCGATGGCGGCACTGATGCACAGGTCTGCCAGAATCTGGACTATGTGGTGCGCCTTTGCAAGCGAATCAAGGCCGAAGGATTTGCCCTGCTTCTGGATTTCCACTACAGCGACACCTGGGCCGACCCTTCGAACCAGTGGATACCTGCGGAGTGGGCATCATTGAGTGACGCCCAGCTCCAGACCAAGATATATGACTACACCAAGGAGTGCCTGCAGAGACTCGTTGCAGAAGGCGCTGCTCCCGATTTCATCCAGACCGGCAATGAAATCTCCTACGGAATGCTCTGGAGCGCAACGGTAGACCGCAGCTCCAACGTGAACCGATGCTACAGCAATTCGCCCGAAGCCAGCTGGACAAGGTTCATCAACCTGCTGAAACAAGCCACAAAAGCCTGCCGCGAAGCGTGTCCCGAAGCCAAGATCGTGCTCCACTCCGAACGGGTCGACCAGCCCGATGTATTGAGAGATTTCTACAACCGTCTTTCATCCGTAGACTATGACATTATAGGCCTCTCCTACTATCCTTTCTGGCATAACTCGCTCAGCAATCTGTCCCGGGTTCTCAACGACTGCGAGGCTTCCTTCCCTGATAAGAAAGTCCAGATCGTAGAGACCGCATACTACTATCAGTGGCAGCCCGCGGTGGGCAGCGGCATCAACTACGACTTCTCATCGCAGTGGCCCGTATCCCCCGAAGGCCAGGCCGCCTATGCCGCCGACCTTGTCGAAGAACTCCTCAAGCACCCCAATGTCAACGGACTCTACTGGTGGTTCCCCGAGGAGAACGGCAACGGTCCGAACAACGAAGTGTCGTCATACTGGGTGAACCGCGGCCTGTGGAACAACACGACACACAGGGCAATGCCCGCCCTATACGTCCTGAAAAACTTTCTCGAATGAAAACATACAGATTTATCTACACTATTATCTTCGGCGCCCTCCTGCTCGGAGTTTCGTCAGCCGCCGGAGCACAGAGAACCAACCAGCTGTTTGACAAAGGCTGGACATTCACGCAGAACGGAAGATCAATTACTGTCGACCTGCCCCACGACTGGGACATATATACCGCACCCAATCCCTCGACAGGAGCCACAGGCACAGGCGGAGGATGGTATCAGGGCGGCAAAGGCGAATACCGCAAGTCTTTCAAGACTCCGGCAGGACATGTAGCGAGACTTCATTTCGAAGGAGTGTACCAGAGAGCCGAAGTCTATGTCAACGGTCAGAAGGCCGGTCAGCACGGCTATGGATATACACCGTTCACGGTGGACATAACCCCGTACCTCAACAGAGGCCAGGGCCGTGACAACGAAGTGGTGGTCACCGTCGACAACAGCCAGCAGCCCAACTGCCGCTGGTATTCAGGTTCCGGCATCTACAGGCACGTGTGGCTGGAAACCATGCCGGCGCTGCACGTCGTAGAGAACGGAATTTACATCACGACCCCCGAAGTATCGTTCGATGTAGCTATGGTGAAGGTCCAGGTGACCGTCGAGAATGAGGCCAAGACCGACAAGAACGCCACGGTGGCGGTAGCCGGGATAGAACGCCGGGAAAACTTCGCCCCTGGAGAGAAAAAGACCCTCGAATTCATCTTCTATGTCGACAGGCCGAAACTCTGGTCGCCTGACAGGCCTTATCTTTACACCTGCAACGTGTCCGTGACAGACAATACCCAATATGCATATTCCACCTGGGCTGAAAAGTTCGGCATCCGCTCCATTGCGTTCGACGCAAAGCGCGGCTTCCTCTTCAACGGCCAGCCCATGCAACTCAACGGAGCCTGCATCCACAGCGATGACGGTGTGCTGGGAGCGATGGCATTCGATGCCGCCGAAATCCGTAAGGTGCAGCTGATGAAAGATGCCGGCTTCAACCTGATCCGCACAAGCCACAACCCGCCTTCAAGGGCTCTGATCCAGGCCTGCGACTCGCTGGGAATGCTGATAATCGATGAAGCTTTCGACGGATGGCGCACTGCCAAGAACCCCTTCGACTACTCCACCCTCATCGATTCGTGCGGACGCGACGATATCCAGGCGATGGTTCTGCGAGACCGCAACAGCCCTTCCGTCATAGCCTGGAGCCTAGGAAACGAAGTGATAGAGCGCAATGAGCTGCAGGTAGTCGCAACGGCAAAGATGCTCAAGAAGGCCGTCCTGGACGTCGATGCCAGCCGCCCCGTCACAGAAGCCCTTTGCGCCTGGGGAGGTGAAGTCTGGGAGCACTTCGACCCTCACGCCGACGTCCTCGACGTAGTAGGCTACAACTATATGATCCACAAGCACGAGACGGACCACCAGCGCAATCCCGAAAGGATCATGTGGCAGACAGAGAGTTTCCCGCGCGACGCTTTCAAGAACTGGAAGACAGTGACGGAATACCCATACATCGTAGCGGACATTGTCTGGACAGGACTCGACTATCTGGGTGAATCCGGAATCGGCCGCTATTATTATACCGGGGAGACTCCCGGCGAACATTATGTACAAGGAGGCATTCCCGACTGGCACGGCGCTTACTGCGGTGACGTGGACATAACCGGCTGGCGCAAGCCCATCAGCCACTATCGCGACCTGCTGTGGAACAACAGCGAAGTGCTGTACCTTGCCGTCAGGGAACCGTCCGGATATCGCGGGGAAATCAAGGAGACCGCCTGGAGCGTTTGGCCCACCTGGGAGTCGTGGAACTGGCAGGGATGGGAAGGAAAACCCATCGAGGTGGAAATCTATACCAAAGCGCCGGAGGCAAGCCTCTACCTGAACGGAAGGCTCATCGGCTCGAAGAAGGTCAGCTCCGAGACTGAATACAAGGCCGTGTTCAGCGTTCCATACGAGGCAGGAACCCTCCGTGCCGTCGCAAATGGAAGGAGTGCAGAACTCTCGACCGCAGGCAATCCTGCAAGGCTCAGGCTCACCCCTGACAAGACCATCATCGCGGCTGACGGCCAGGACCTCTCATTCATTACCGTAGAGGTAGTCGACAGAGACGGCCGCATCTGCCCCGAAGCTTCCATCCCCTGCAACATCGAAGTGTCCGGTTCCGGAGAGCTCCTGGCCGCAGCCAGCGCCGACCTGAAAGACACCGAGCCCAAGACATCATCCAGAGTCACCACCTGGAAAGGCCGCGCATTGATAGTGGTGCGAAGCAGCGACAGCAAAGGCAAGCTGAACGTGGCGGTCACATCTTCGCTTCCGACAGCAAAACTCACCCTTCAGACCGCAAAATGACCAGGAAAAAGACCATAAAAACCAGTGGAGACACCGAACTCTCCGAGGTCGAACGCCGCGTCGCCGAGCAGAGCGCAAGGCTCAGGGAGGTCAGCAAGGCGCTGAAAAAGGCCCGGGAAGGCATCGAGGCGCTGCAGGCACAGAGAGACAATATCGCAGAACTTGAACGATACCTGGCTACAGACTGGCAGGCAGACTACGAAGCCGACGAAAGAGGCGAGATAAGCAAAGCCGTGGCCCGCGACGTGCTGGGCCAGGACACCCTTTACGACCTGCTGGAAGAAACAAGCGAATTCGGCGTATGAAACATTTTTCATTGACAACGATACTGGTTTTGCTGATCTCGTTGCCGGCATTTGCCGGACCGGTCGATGCTGCCGCCGCCTCTGAAACGGCCAGGGCCTTCTTCAGGAACGACCCCAGCCCCGCCCTACGTATGGCCGAGATAAGTCATGTGAGACTATATGCCGCCCCGCTTTCCAAAGCCGCGGAAGCAGAACCCGCATTCTACATATTCAACCGCGAAGGCGGAGGATTCGTGATCGTCTCAGGTGACGACGCCTGCAAGCCGATCCTCGCCTACTCATATGAGAACAGTTTCGGCAGCGCCGGCGACATGCCGGACGGGCTTCGAGACTGGCTCGCCGACTTTGAAGCCCAGGTGGCCCAGGTCCGTGCCGAAGGAGTGAATCCCGCACCGTCCAGAACCGCTGCGGACATGACCGGCTACAAGACCGAGATTCTCCACAAGACCCCGGCATGGCATCAGGGAGAGCCCTTCAACCGCCTGTGCCCGAAGGACAACGGTAAAGAAACCTGGGCAGGCTGCGTTCCGCTGGCCATGTGCCTTGTGATGAATTTCTTCGGCCATCCCGCACATGGCACCGGCACTCTGCCCTCATATGACTACAGCTATTACGGAATGGCCTATCACGTGGACAGCATCCAACTCGGCCATCCATATGAATGGGACAAGTTCAGCAACGTCAATTTCAACAGGAAATATACTGAGGAACAGGCCAACGCTATAGCCATTCTTGTACGCGACGTAGGTGCCGCCGGCAAGTCAGGTTACACGGTTGAAGGAACAGAAAGCGACTTCGAGAGGATTGTCCCCGCCGTCATCGAACATTTCGGATACGACCCCAACGTAACACAGCTGAGCCGCGAGTTTTTCACAGACGAAGAGTGGATGGACCTTATCAAGGCAGATCTCCAGGATCATCCGCTGATATATGCTGCAAGTTCTGACGACAGCGGCCACGCCTTCGTGGTCGACGGTTACGACAAGAAGAATTACCTGCACGTCAACTGGGGATGGGGACCGTACTATATAGGATACTATGCACTGTCTGCATTCACCCCGTCAGCTGACGAGAATTTCAAATACGGTCATACCACCGTCCTCGGACTCGTGCCCGACAAAGGCCAGGGCGGAAGTCCCGAAGATTTCCTCTTCCTGTCGTCAGGAGGCGGTTCCGACGGTAAATACTACAGAGGGCTCTACTGCAACGGAAGCGCCGAACGCGGCAAGAAGTTCTCCGTGGACGTAGCCTGGTACTTCAACGGCGGCCTGGCCGATTTCAACGGCAAGATTGCGATCGCACTGGTCGACAAGGACGGCAATATCCTGGAAAAAGTTTCCGGGGACAACGAGGTCAAGGATCTCGAACCTCGCGGAGGACGGGGTGAGTTCGGCATCAGCTGCAAGTTCGAGTCATACCCTATGGAAGGTGACAGGCTGATGCTCATATACCACAGTGACAAATGGCCCGAAGGTGTATGGAAGACTCCCCGCTACAGTCTGGACGACAGAGTCGTATCAGAACTCCCCGTGACTGTCGACAACACTGCGCTCGCCGAAGTCACTTCATTAAGCTACAGCAAGGCCTCCGGCAAGATGACCATGAAGACCAAGGACCGCGTCAACTGGTCTGTCAAGGACTCGTCCGGCAGGACAGTAGCCGAAGGAGTCAGCGAATCGTTCGGCATAGCGCTGCCTGCAGGCCTGGCCGCGGGATCGTATACGCTTACCCTTACACGCGGAGAGGACACGCAATCCGTAACCCTTAAGATGTAAGACAGATGAAAGTGACAAGATACATATTACTGTCCGTGACGATTATACTGGCTCTCGTACCGGTTTCCTGCACTCCGGTAGAACCCGTCATCGAGTTCCCTGACGCCAACTCTGTCGTAATCACCGCCGACGGAGGTTCCCAGACTGTCAGCTTCACCACGAACTACGACTGGGAGGCAACCGTTTCCGACTCCTGGATCCAGATATCGCCCGCAGCAGGAAAGAAAGGAAATACGACGATAACCATCACCATAGGCGCCAACGGCAGCGACCAGGAGAGGAAGGGCAGCGTTACCATAAACAGCCAGGCTCTCAGAAGAAGCATCGCCGTCACACAGGCCGCAAACTATATGCAGGCGATCTTCATAACACACGAGAACGCTTCGTTCTCACCGCCTGTCTTCACCGGCATCGCCATCAAGGGCAAGATAGAATGGGGCGACGGGACCGAGGACTACTATGCCCCCGGTTACAATCACAGCTACAGCTCCGCCGGAAGCCATACCGTCACAATCAAGATGAACGGAGGCACCGGCTTCGATATCGAATCGCTCTCGGGAATCACAGAAATCGACGTCTCAAATTTCTAAAAACTACCATATGAAAAAACTGCTATTAATCCTGATTCTGATCCCTCTCGTCTTCTCCTGCTCGAAGAAATATGAGCAGCCCGAACTGGGTGTGAGAAGCGTATCCGTCATAAAGAAGGGCGGACTTCAGTTCAAGGACCTCAACAAGAACGGAAAGCTCGACAAATATGAGGACTGGAGACTCAGCCCCGAAAAGAGGGCTGCCGACCTGCTGTCCAAGATGGACATCGACGAGAAGATCGGGTTCATGATCATCTCCCAGATCAATATGGGTCCTCAAGGCACCGCTGAACTCAACGAGCGCGACCAGGTGACAAACCGCAACAATTTCACCGGAGAGGCGGCCGACGAGTCTATCAACGTGTCAGGCACCACCAAGGGCATAATGGAGAGGCATCTTCGCCACTTCATCCTCAGGGCAAACGCTCCCGCAAGGTTGATGGCGGAATGGGCCAACAACGTGCAGGAAGTGGCCGAGGGCAGCCGTCTCGGTATTCCAGCCATCTTCGCATCCAACCCCCGCAACCACGTTGCAGTGGACAACTCGCTGGGCCTCAACGTAGGCAACAGCTACTTCACCCAGTGGCCCGGCACTCTCGGACTCGGAGCGACTGACGATCCCGAACTCATCCTCGCCTTCGCAAAGAGCGCTGCTGCAGAATGGGCTGCCTGCGGAATCCGCAAGGGCTATATGTATCAGCTTGACCTGTGCACCGAGCCCCGCTGGAGCAGGATCGAAGGCACCTTCGGCGAGGATGCCGACAGAGTGGCCGTCATAGCCACACAGCTTGTCAAGGGCTGGCAGGGCGAGAAACTCGGCCCGGAGTCAGTAGCTCTCACCATGAAGCATTTCCCGGGCGGCGGACCTGAGTTCAAGGGCTGGGATTCGCACTACAGCTACGGAATGAACCTGGTTTATCCCGGCAACAACTTCGACTACCACATCAAGCCTTTCAAGGCTGCAGTGGATGCCGGAGTTTCCGGAATTATGCCTTACTACGCACGTCCCCACGAGACCCAATACGAAGAAGTTGGCTCTGCCTACAACTACGGCCTGCTGACCGACCTTCTGCGCAACACCCTCGGTTTCAAGGGTCTCGTCAATTCCGACACCGGCCCCATCAACAATATGCCCTGGGGCGTAGAGGACCTGACCTACCAGGAGAGGTATGCCAAGGCCATCGCTGCCGGAACCGACCTGTTCTCAGGCGGAGCCGACATCAAGAACCTCAAGGCGACCTACGATGCTGGTATGATTACCGACGAACAGATAAACACTGCCGTCACCCGCCTTCTCATCGAGAAATTCGAGCTCGGTCTCTTCGAGAACCCTTACGTAGATCCTGACAAGGCCGAGGCGACTGCAAACTGCGAAGAGTTCCGCGCTATGGCCGAGACTGCCTTCCGCAAATCGATCGTTCTTATGCGCAACGACGGCGCAGTCCTTCCTTTCAAGAATGGCGTCAAACTGTATGTCGAAAGAGTTGACGCTTCCGGCACGCATCTTCCCGTCACTGTTGCTGACAACAAATGGGACGTCACCTTCGTGGACAGTCCTCTCAAGGCTGACGCCGTTGTATTCTGGGTATTTCCCGGAACTGCAGGCAGAGGCGGCGGATTCCTTGGCGGTGCAGGCGGAAACACTGATATCAGCAACCTGCTTTCTGCCAACAATATCGATGTGCGCTACATCAATACCGTAGCCAGCCGCAAGCCCACTGTCGTTGCCGTGAACTGCAGCCGTCCCTGGGTGCTCAGCGAACTTCAGGGAGGTGCATCAAAAGCATGGATTGCAACCTTCGGAACCACCCTTCCCGCCCTGCTCGACGTTGTGACAGGCAAGTTCAACCCCAGCGGCAAGATGCCGTTCGGACTTCCTTCATCACAGCAAGCTGTAGAGAACAACAAGGAAGACCTGCCTAGCTTCCAGGAAGCTGAAGGCTATGCTCTCATCCCCTGCGGAGCCGGACTGAGCTACTGATTTCTCTGAAAATTTACATAACAGAAGAAGGATGGCTACATAGTGGCCATCCTTCTTTTATTATCCCGAAAGGAACTGCTATTCCTTGATGAAAAGAGTCCTGAATGATGTGGGAGTATAGATGACTGCATTGTTCTTCCAGATGGTAAACTCAGTTCCGGATGTTGCGCTGTAAACGTCACCGTTGGAAGAAACGGCAATCTTTTCAGCATATACATCTTCAGCCTCCTTCAGATTGTAAAGCAGGGTTCCGTTCTTGTAGACTACGACTCTGAGATGTTCGCCACTAGAAGTTTTGACCTTTTCGTTGACAAGAGCATATACATTGCCTCCGACAACCGCAAGGTCACAGCAGATCGACGACCTCCGGCTGAGTTTCTCGGTAACCGTACTCTGACGTTTTCCATTCTTGTAGAGGGCTAGCGTACTCGTGTCGGCAGAGCTATCCTCTCCTTCAAAGACAAGACACCACACATCGCTGCCTTCGACAGCCACGGCGCAAGCCTCAGTATTCTTGGAACCGTTGGTGAACAGCGTTTTCTCAACTTGCAGACTGCGATAGTCGAGTTTCCACATCACAGCATTCCTGACATTGTACTCGTCCTTGTATTCCCCGACAATATACAGATTACCTTGCTTGTCGGCGGCCAGATCCGAGATGTCGACAGTATAAGTATCGCTGCCTTTGTCGATCAAAATTTCCGGTTCGCAGCCTCCGTCATCATACAGCCTCATGACATACAGGCACTTTCTGTACTCTGAAGTATAAGGGATGTAATAACGGCCGCCGCCTGCCGCTGCCATAGAGGAAGGAGCGTTGCTGCTGCCCGTATTTAACACATCGGTTTTGAACTTGCCCATATTCTCGCCGTTCTTTTCCATCATAAGCATGTTGGCAGCCATTACTGCAGATGAATAATAAACGTTTCCTTCAGGATCGATGCAGGGGTGCAGTATGTGTTCATTGAGGGGTGTGCCGTTAATCACCAGCTTGTAGTCGTCTGTATACCAGTACAAGCCTGTCGTAGTGGGAGATGTTACGGTAACCACACAGCTGGCCTTGTAACCGCCTTCTTCGCTTGTAGCCGTAATTACCGCTTCTCCAAGAGTACCACCTCTTACCACTCCATCGCTGTTGACACTGGCTATATACGGGGAAGAACTCTCCCAGGTCACATTCTTGTTGGCGGCATATTCGGGAGTATAGATCACCTCCAGCGTTATAGAAGCACCTGCTGTTACTTCATATTTCTCGGCGCCGAAAGCGATGCCCTTGAGCGTTGCGTCGGGATTGACTGTCACTTCACAGAATGCCTCGACCTCTCCTGAGGGAGTCTTGACTTTGGCGAATACCTTGGTCTTTCCGACCTTGACTGCTGTCACAAGGCCTTTTTCATCGACGGTGGCAACTTCCTGGTTTGTACTGATCCAGGAGATTTCTTCAACTGTAGCATCAGCCGGAGTTATGACAACTTCCAGCTGGCCGGTATCGCCTTCAGTTATTGTTAAAGTCTCGGGATTGACTGCTACACTCTCGACCGGGATGACTTTCGCAGTGACTGACACTGCACAGGTGGCAGTCTTGCCGCCATCAGCTGTTGTGACGGTTATAGTTGCGCTGCCGGCCTTCACTGCGGTCACTTTGCCGTCTGCCACAGTAGCTACGGCGTCGTCTGACGATTTCCAGCTTACGTCTTTGTTCGTGGCATCGTCAGGCGCCACAGTTGCTGCAAGAACTGCTTCTTCGCCTTCGACCAGGCTCAACTCAGTCTTATCGAGGGTCACGCCTGTTACCGCTATGGTTTTAGCAGTGACTGTCACTTCACAGGTAGCAGTCTTGCCGCCGTCAGCTGTAGTGACAGTTATTGTTGCGCTGCCAGCCTTCACTGCAGTTACTTTGCCGTCTGCCACGGTAGCCACAGCGTCGTCAGACGACTTCCAGCTTACTTCTTTGTTCGTAGCATTGTCAGGCGCCACTGTAGCTGTCAAAGTTTCGGAATCACCCTCCACAAGATTGAGTGCAGGTTTGTCAAGTGTCACGCCGGTCACAGCTATAGTTTTGGCTGTCACCGTAACTTCGCAGGTGGCTAAAGGTGCTTCGACGAGACCCAAGGGTTTTACAGTGGCTATTATCTTAGCCTTTCCGGCTTTCACCGCAGTTACCTTGCCGTCGACCACGGTCGCAACCGCATTGTCCGTCGACTCCCAGATTACTTCCTTGTTCGTGGCGTTGTCCGGTGTCACTGTGGCTTTCAAAGTTTCAGACTCGCCCTCCACCAGGCCGAGTGTCGTCTTGTCGAGTTTTATGCTGGTAGCCGGGATGGTTTTGGCATCCACAGTGACGGAACAGGTGGCTGTCTTGCCACCGTCGGCAGTTGTGACTGTGATGGTGGCATTACCGGCCTTAATTGCTGTAACTTTTCCATCAGCCACACTCGCTACCGATTCATCTGAAGATTTCCAGCTGACAACCTTGTTCGTAGCATTGTCTGGCGCTACGGTGGCTGTCAATGATTCAGATTCGCCTTCAATAAGACTCAAAGCGGTCTTGTTGAGAGACACTCCTGTCACAGCCACAGTAGGTGGTTCTACCGGGCCGCAGCCGAGGGTTACCAATCCTGCCACCATAACTGTTATGGCAGCCAGGAATAATCTTGGATGCAGTCTTTTCATTATAGTTTATTTAAGGCACATCTTGTAGATTTCCAGCACATCCTCCTTGCGGAGCGGCTTGAAGCCGGGCAGAGTACCGTAATTGACAGACTTGGCTGCCATGATGTCGAAGTAAGTCTCGTCGATGCCGACCTCCGGGAGGGTACTCTTAAGGCCGAGGGTCTTGAAGAAGAAGTCGGCCAGCATATCTATGGCCTTGTCTGCGATTTCCATCGGAGGCAGTTTAGGGTCGATGCCGAAGACATTCACTCCGAACTGCACATACTTGTAGACATTCGTCTCGTCCAGGCAATACTTCATCCACCTCGGAGTAAGGATGGCGAGACCGTGTCCGTGCGTGATGTCGTAATAGGCCGACAGTTCGTGCTCCATCGGGTGGCACGACCAGGCGTGCTTCTTGCCGGCGGTCACGAAACCGTTGATAGCCCACGACGAAGTCCACATCAGGTTGGCGCGGGCCTCGTAGTTGTCGGGCTCCTTCATCGCGACGGGAGCGTACTTGATGACAGTCTTCATCATACCCTCCATAAAGGTGTCGAGCATATACAGGTCGTCACCGGTGTTGAAATAGACCTCGAGGATGTGGCTCATGATGTCGGACGAACCGCAGGCTGTCTGGTAAGGGCTGACGGTATAGGTGTTCTCAGGGTTGAGGAAAGAGACCTTCGGCAGGATCATCGGATCGAGGCGGCCGATCTTGTCCCTGGTCTCGGGGTTGCTGATAACGGCTGCGGTGTCCATCTCGGAACCTGTGGCCGACAGGGTCAGTATGTCTACGATGGGCAGGGCCTTCTTCACAGGCGCCTGCTTGCTGAGGTCGAGGAAGTCCCACGGGTCGAAATCCACGCAGGCTCCTGCAGCTATCCATTTGGTAGCGTCGATGGTAGAGCCTCCGCCGACTGCCAGCAGTACGTCGATGTTGTGTTCCTTGCACATCTGCGCGCCTTTGCGTACAGATCCGATGCGAGGGTTAGGCTCGATGCCGTCAAGTTCCCAGAGTTCGAGGCCAGCGGCCTTGATTTCCCTGACCACCTTGTCATAAAGGCCCATACGTTTGATGGAGCCTCCTCCGTAAGTCATAAGCACGCGGGTGCCGTATTTCTTCAATTCTTCACCAAGATGATGGAGGTGTCCTTTTCCGAAATACACCTTCACAGGAATGTTGTAGATAAAATCGTTGATCATAAGCGTTGAAATTTATGGTTGTAAGATAAGCATTTTTTATGACTTCCTTACTTCAACGCTCTCATAGAATTCAAAACTGCCAGCACTGTCACTCCTACGTCTGCGAATACCGCCATCCACATAGTGGCCACGCCGAAGGCGGCAAGCAGAAGCACGAGAATCTTAATTGCTATCGAGAACCATGTGTTCTCCCGCGCGATGCGCAAGGTGCGGCGCGCTGCAGCCACGGCGACGGCAACCTTAGAAGGCTTGTCGTCCATCAGCACCACGTCTGCCGCCTCGATCGCTGCATCAGAGCCCAGGGCACCCATCGCAATACCTATGTCCGCCCTTGCCAGCACAGGTGCGTCGTTGATGCCGTCTCCTACGAAAGCCAGCGTCCTGCCGGAACGTTTCGTCGCAAGCAGAGCCTCGACTTTCTCCACCTTGCCGGCCGGCATCAGTCCGGCATGCCATTCGTCCACCCCGACCTCGGCTGCGACAGCCCTTGCCACATCTTCGTGGTCGCCTGTCAGCATCACGGTCCTGGCGACGCCGAGGCTCTTGAGAGCCCTGAGGGCTTCTGCCGAATCGGACTTGACACGGTCAGAGATGACTATATGGCCCAGATATGTGCCGTCCTGGCATACGTGGATCACGGTGCCTGTCTTCTCGCAGGGATGCCAGCCGGCCCCCTCCATCTCCATCATCGCCGGGTTGCCGACACACACCCTGCGGCCGTTCACATCGGCGCTGATGCCCTTGCCGGATTCTTCCCGTACATTTTCTATTATGCAGTCGTCTGCCTCTTCAGGATATGCTGCCCGAAGAGAGACGGCTATGGGATGGGTGCTGAAGCGCTCTACGTGAGCCGCAAGATGCAGCAGTTCCTTCTCCTCTATTATCTCGGGATGCACCGCAACCACCTCGAAGACGCCCTCGGTAAGAGTGCCGGTCTTGTCAAAGACCACAGTATCCATCCTCGACAGAGCCTCGAGATAGTTGGAGCCCTTGACTAGGATTCCTTTGCGGGATGCCCCGCCGATGCCGCCGAAGAATGCCAGAGGGACGCTGAGCACGAGGGCGCAGGGGCAGGATACAACCAGGAACATCAAGGCACGGTAGAGCCAGGTGGAGAACTGACCGCCCAGAAGGGTGGGAATTAAGGCCAGAGGCACTGCGGCAACCACGACGATTGGCGTGTAGACTTTTGCGAAGCGGGTTATGAAGTTCTCGCTGTGGGACTTGTGCTCAGAGGCGTGCTCCACGAGCTCAAGTATCCTTGAAGCCGTAGACTCGCCGAATTCCTTCGCGACTTTCACGCGGAGCACCCCGCTCAGGTTCACGCATCCCGAGAGGATTTCGTCTTCGACACCGATCTGCCTCGGAACGCTCTCGCCGGTCAGGGCGACGGTGTCGAGCGATGAACTGCCTTCCTTCACAATACCGTCCACAGGAACTTTTTCGCCCGGTCTTATTACAATCATATCGCCGGGCCTGAGTTCTTTGCAGGGCACTGTCACAAGTTCGCCGTCGCGCTCCAGGTTGGCAGTGTCGGGACAGATATCCATCAGGTGCGAAATGCTCTTGCGGCTCTGACCTTCTGCTATCCCTTCGAACAATTCGCCGATCTGGAAGAAAAGCATCACGAAGACAGCCTCCGGGAACTGGGTGGCAGCTTCGGGAAGGAAACCGATTCCCAGCGCGCCGAGGGTAGCCACGCTCATAAGGAAGTTCTCGTCGAGGGCTTCGCCGTGAGCCAGGCTCTCCGCAGCTTCCTTCAGCGTGTCGAATCCGGCCACAAGGTAAGGGACCAGATAGACCAGCAGCAGCTGCCAGGTTTCAAGGCTTGTTTTCTTTTCGATAATGACGGCTGCGACAAGCAGCAATGCAGCGACGGCAATCCTTATAAGGCTGCTGCGGGTTTCATTCTCTTCTTCGTTATGATGGTGTCCGTGTGCCATATCTTTGTTTCATTTTCCGAAGGCAAAGATAGAGGGCAGTCCCTGCAACTCAGTTGCAATGTCTGCGGCAGGAGGGACAGATGCCGCTGACCATATAGTTGACCGACTCGCAGTCGTAGCCGGCAGGCAGGTCCACCTCCGGAATCTGGATATCCTCGAGGCAGAAAGTCTTGCGGCAGCGGGTGCAGTAGAAATGCACGTGGGCGTCATCGTCGTGGCTGTCGGAATGGCTGCGGCAGAGCTCATAGCGCACCCCGTCTCCCCCGTCCTGGATGGTGTGGACAAGGTGCTGCTCACGGAACAGCGCCAGCGTCCTGCTGATGCCGGACTTGTCGATGGTGCCGATAGCCTCCTCCAGCTCCATCATCGACATCGGTCTTCCGCCGTTGCGGAGGGTCGAAGCGACGAGGATGCGGTTGGCCGTCGGTCTGACGCCATGATGCATCATCAGGTCTATGATATCGTTTTCTGCCATTTCCGATACAAAAATAACCATATAATCTTTAATATTGTGCTACTTTTGTCTGCTGAAAAAACGTATCGACTGCAATGAAAAACAATTCTTTCCTTGCCTGCCTGGCGCTCACCTGCCTTATAGCGCTTGCGAGCGGCATGACGCCGGATCCGTCACTTGACAACTCCGGATTCGTGAACATCGCCGAAGAGATTCCCGAGGTGATGCTGGAAATCAGATATTACAGCACATACAACTTCATAGGCGACAGAGTGAACGGATATGAGGCTCCTGTAGCCTACCTCACCAAAGAGGCCGCAGCCGCACTGAAGAAGGCCAGCGAAGTCGCAATGAAGGACGGCTACCGCTTCCGCATCTACGACGCATACCGTCCCCAGGTTGCGGTGGACCATTTCAAGGCCTGGGCGAAGGATCTCGACGACACCAGGATGAAAGAATACTTCTATCCCGAACTCGACAAGTCGGTGCTGTTCGAACAGGGATACATCGCATCCCGTTCGGGGCATTCACGCGGCAGCACCCTGGACCTCACCCTCTTCGATATGAAAACCGGGCACAACCTCGATATGGGCGGAACCTTCGACTGGTTCGGAGTGCTCTCGCACCCTGGCTACAAAGGCGTAACTGAGGAGCAATATGCAAACCGGATGTATCTGCGCAAGATCATGACCGACGCCGGATTCCGTCCCTACGATGAAGAATGGTGGCACTTCACCCTCAGAAACGAACCCTACCCCGATACTTACTTCAACTTCCCGAACAAATAAAAAAGGACAATCATAAGCTCCTTACTGAGGGTTCCGTCTCCAAAGCCATCCTGTCGCTGGCCTTGCCCTCCATCATCAGTATGCTGGTGACCAGCATCTACAGCATAGTCGCCACATTCTATGTAGGCCGCATCAGCACACAGGCGACGGCGGCTGTAGGTGTCAGTTTCTCGCTTATGTCGGTCATCCAGGCCATAGGATTCATGTTCGGCCAGGGATCCGGCAACTATATCTCCAGGGAACTGGGCGCCCGGCGCATGAAGAACTCCGAACAGATGGCTGTGGTCGGGCTGGTGCTCTCGCTCATATCCGGAGTAGTGCTCGGGCTGGCCGGCCTGCTGTTCCTGAGACCGCTGTCGGTGCTGCTCGGTTCTACCCCCACTATCCTTCACGACACTATGGTCTTCCTGACATTCGTCCTGGTCGCAACCCCTTTCATCATGGGCTCAATCGTGCTCAACAACCAGATGCGCTTCGAAGGAAATGCCAGCTATGCGATGTGGGGCATCATTTCCGGAGCTCTGCTGAACGTAGTGCTGGCCCCGATACTGATCTTCGTCCTGAAGATGGGCATCACCGGCGCAGGCATCTCGCTGCTGACCGGCGAAATCTTCGGTTTCCTGGTCCTGCTGCTTATGTACCGCAAGGCAGACGGAATAAAGCTCGACCTGAAAAACTTCGTATGGAAAGGCAACTTCTTCAATGAGATCCTGGCCGGCGGCACACCTTCCCTTACAAGGCAGGGTCTGGCAAGCATCAGCATCGCGCTTCTGAACAATGCAGCAGGTGTATATGGAGACGAGGCCATTGCAGGTCTTTCCATAGTCTCCCGCATAGCCTTCATCTTCCTGGCCACGACGATAGGCCTGGGACACGGTTTCCAGCCGGTATGCGGATTCTCATACGGAGCGGGACTGTACGGCAGGGTGCGCGAAGGATTCCGCTATGTCCTGCGGATCGGCACCATCTTCATGCTGGTCTGTGCCGCCGTCGGGCTGATCTTCCCGGAAGCTATGGTAGGCTTCTTCCGCAACGACCCCAAGGTCATAGAGGTCGGTGCTGCAGCGCTGCGCTGGCAGATGATAACCCTGCCTCTCGTGCCTCTGGTGATGTATACCAACATGACTCTCCAGACGACCAGGCATCCCTGGGAAGCCAACATAATGGCGATGTCCCGCAACGGGCTGTTCTTCATCCCGGTGATTTTGATACTGCCGAGGATTCTCGGGCTTCAGGGCGTAGAGATGGCTCAGGCAGTGGCAGACGCGATGTCCGCCGTGCTGGCCATACTGGTCATAATACGTTTCTTCAGGAAACTTCCCGACTAGGATTCTTGCGCAATCAGAATGGTTGTTATTTGACGTTAGCCTAAAAATAGCTAACTTAGAAACTTGTATCCGCGACAATAATGCACATTTATATATCTATGAAATTCAGAACTGTTTTTCTCACTTCCATCGCATTGCTGCTTGCAATATCCTGTGTAAGGAAAGAGGAAGTGAAGCCGGAAATCATCATTCCGACAGAAAGCCAGGCTGCTTTTGCATCAGGCATTTCGTTTGACTCCGGAGAGGCTGCACAACCCGGACAGCAGCCAAAAATCCAGACCAGTATCATCAAGTTTACCGCTACCGGCAAGTGGACAGCAAGCGTAACGGATGTCACCAAGGCCTCAAGCTGGGTATCTGTCGAACCCACCAGCGGCGATGCCGGAGATGTAACCCTGACTGTAACCACCCAGCCCAACACCGAACAAAAAGAGAGATCTGCTACTGTTACCATCACCTGCGGCACAGACAGCGACTCCTTCACCGTGACGCAAGCTGCCGCAACGCCTCAGACAGTCGCCGTCACTTCCGTTACTCTTGACAAGACGACCCTTGAGCTTATCATAGGCTCTTCCGAGACTCTGACCGCCACTGTCGCCCCTGACAACGCTACGGACAAGACAGTCAGCTGGAGCACATCTGACGAAAAAGTCGCGACTGTCGACCAGAACGGAAAAATCACTGCAGTCAGCGTCGGGAACGCAACTGTCACTGCCAAAGCCGGCGACAAGGAAGCCACCTGCGCCGTGACTGTCAAGGACAATTTCATCGCAGTGACCGAGATTACCATAAATGAGAAAGAACTGCCGATGACTGTCGGCGACACATTCACGTTGACCGCCACTGTCAAGCCGGACGATGCCACCGATCCTACTGTCACCTGGAGCAGCTCAGACGAGACCGTTGCCACTGTCGATGCCAAGGGAATCGTCAAGGCAGTCGGAGCAGGAAATGCGACAATCACCGCCAAGGCCGGCGACAAGGAAGCTACCTGCGCCGTGACTGTCAGCGAGAAAGTCATACCTGTAGCTGAGGTGACCATCAATATGAAAGAGCTGCCGATGACTGTCGGCGAATACTTCACATTGGGTGCTACAGTCAAACCGGACGATGCCACAGATCCAACAGTCACTTGGAGCAGTTCCGACGAAAGCATTGCCACAGTCTCTGAAATTGGTACTGTACATGCCGTTGGTGCCGGACAGGCGACGATTACCGCCAAGGCGGGCGACAAGGAGGCCACCTGCACCGTGATTGTCAGTGAGAAAGTCATACCTGTAACTGAGGTGACCGTCAATGTGAAGAATCTGCCGATGACTGTCGGCGAATACTTCACATTGGGTGCTACAGTCAAGCCGGACGATGCCACCAATCCCACAGTCACATGGAGCAGTTCCGATGAAAGCGTTGCCACAGTCACTGAAATTGGTACCGTACATGCCGTTGGTGCCGGACAGGCGAGGATTACCGCCAGGGCCGGCGACAAGGAAGACTACTGCAACGTGACTGTCAGCGAGAATGTCATAGCCGTAACTGAAGTAACACTCAATATGACAGAGTTGCCGATGTCTCTCGGCGACACATTCACATTGACCGCCACAGTAAAGCCGGACGATGCCACCGATCCCACAGTCACCTGGAGCAGCTATAACGTAGAAGTGGCTACCGTCGACGAGAAAGGAACAGTCAAGGCGATTGGAATCGGAAATGCGCTGATCGGAGCCAAGGCCGGCGACAAGGAAGCCACCTGCCTGGTTACAGTAACCGATGCTGCCGTCGAGGTAACTTCAATAACCCTTGACCAGACATCCGTTTCCATGACTGAGGGCCAGACGCTGTCGCTCAAAGCCACCGTAAGTCCTGACAATGCCTCCGACAAGACGGTCGTATGGGAGAGTTCCAACACGAAAGTTGCCACAGTCAAAGACGGAACAGTCACTGCTGTCGCCGAGGGTTCCGCCAAGATCACGGCAAAAGCCGGCGGCAAAACTGCGACCTGCATAGTTACTGTAGCCAAATATGTCTTCTCCATCGACCAGACAAGCATAGAGGTGTCAGGTAACGGCGAAGAATTCTCGATAGGCTTTGTCTGCACAGGAGATTACGAGATAACACTTCCCGAATGGATCACCCTCGACCTTGATTACAACAGCAGGCTGTTCTTCACTGCCGGGCGCAATCCTGGAGATTCGGAGCGAAGCGGTGACATCGTGATCAAAGACAAAAGGGGAAACAGCCTTAAATGCACTGTGAAACAGGGCAAGCGTATTCCAGATGAGGCCGAAGGCGGCAACGAAGATGTAGAAGATGGTGAAGATATAAACTGGTAAGTCTATGAAAAAGAATATATACTTTGCTTTAGGCGTAATCGCCTTTGTTCTGGCAGGCTGTCAGACAATAGAAGAGTCTTTTAATTTCGGAGGACTTACCGCAGTCACCGAGTCGGCTCCCGACACAAAGACCACTCTTTCATCTTCCGGCTCTGGCGCTTCCAAGGTGTTCTGGTCTGAAGGTGACGAAATCGGCGTTTTCATTGACGATGCCTCGACTCCGGCCAAATTCACCTTGAAAAGGGGTGCCGGTTCCAATACCGCAACCTTCACCGGTGACGGTGCAGGAAAGAGCTATCTGGCGTTCTATCCGCAGTCGATGCTTTCATCACGCAGCGGCAATACCATAAGTTTCGTACTTCCTGCAGAACAGGAATATGTCAACGGCACTTTTGCAGACGGAGCATATCCAATGGCAGCAGCCAGCAGTTCATCCGAACTTCAGTTCAGGAATCTCTGTTCTGTGGTCCGTATCTCGCTGGTGGGTTCTCAGGCAGTCAGCAAGATTGTCTTCACTGCCAACGACCCTTCGGTCAAGGTGAGCGGCCCTGCCAGCGTCGATGTCTCAGCCGGCGGAGCGCCTACAGTAGTCATGGGAAGCGATGCCAGCAACAGCGTAACCCTCAATACAGGCAACGTGCAGCTGACCAATACGGCCGCTACTGATTTTTATCTCGTGCTCCCTGCCCAGACTTACACCGGAGGTTTCACGGTACAAGTGTATGCCGGCGACGAAGTCATCGAGAAGAGCTACAACTCCGATTTCACGATGGAGCGTTCAAAGATGCATAAGGCTGCCGTCTTTGCATTCGACGAGCCTCAGGATGTCAACAACTGGCTGACCTTCACTTCCGAAGGAACGACGACGATCAGGCTCATCAATTACGAAGGCAACGCCCCTGTGCTTTATTACTCTGAAGACGGAGAGACGTGGGCCCAATGGGATTACTCAGAACTGTCTTTCTCAGGCAGCAAGCCTCTCTACCTCTGCGGAGACAACCCTGACGGCTTCAACCAGAATTTCGGCACATACAGTCAGTTTTTCGCCAGCGGAGACAAGTTCGGAGTCTCAGGCAGCATCATGTCATTGATCGACAAAACAGAAGTCATAGATGTCATACCCAATAGCGACTGTTTCCAGAGCCTGTTCAAGAGCTGTGAACTTTTGACATCCGCTCCCGAACTCCCTGCCACGACTTTGACTGACTGCTGCTACTATATGATGTTCAAGGACTGCACCAGTCTCACTGAAGCCCCGGAACTCCCTGCAATGGCTGTCGGCTGGAACACATATGGATATATGTTCAACAACTGCACAAGCCTCACGAAAGCTCCGGCACTCCCTGCCACGACCTTGGACTCATATGCTTACGAAGTGATGTTCTGTGGCTGTTCAAGCCTTACTGAAGCTCCTGCGCTTCCCGCAGATGACCTGCCGGCGATGGTATATGCCTGCATGTTCGAAAACTGTACAAGCCTCAGGGAAGCCCCCGCCCTGCCGGCCACCAATCTGGGCAACCAGTGCTACGGCGGGATGTTCAAGGGTTGTACAAGCCTGACTGAAGCCCCCGAACTGCGTGCGACCACAATGAATACATACAGCTACTATAATATGTTCAATGGCTGCACCAGCCTCACTGAAGCCCCGGAACTTCCGGCCACCACATTGGCCAAAGGCTGCTACTACTTTATGTTTGCCGCCTCCGGTCTGACATCGGCACCCGAGCTGCCGGTTACAGATCTCGCAGAAAATTGCTATCTGGGTATGTTCCAGGGCTGCACAGGCCTGACTGAGGCCCCTGTGCTTCCTGCGACGACTATGGAGAAGAGCTGCTATCAGCAGATGTTCTATGGCTGCACAGGCCTTACCGAAGCTCCAGAGCTCCCGGCTGAAAACCTTGCTGAAAACTGCTATTCACACATGTTCAACGGATGTACAGGCCTGACGAAAGCTCCTGAACTGCCGGCGACAACCCTGGCGCCGAGCTGTTATGGCAGTATGTTCGTGGGCTGCTCGAATCTGTCCGAGGTGCCTGAACTCCCGGCTACCAGAATGGAGGAGTATTGCTATATGAATATGTTCGGCGACTGCACAAGCCTTACTGAAGCCCCCGCTCTTACGGCGACAGAATTGGCTGAAGGTTGTTATTACACCATGTTCTATCGCTGCTCGAACCTTCAGAGCGCTCCTGCGCTTCCTGCCGAGACGCTGGCTGACTATTGCTACAGGTGGATGTTCGCAAGCTGCACAAGCCTTGAATACATAGAATGTCTCGCCACGGATATCAGCGCTGAGGGTTGTACGGAAGACTGGGTATATGCTGTTCCGGCAACAGGCACCTTCGTCAAGGCCGCCTCTATGGAAGACTGGCCGGACGGTACCAGCGGCATTCCTGCTGGCTGGACAGTTCTGAATGACGACGGGTCACCCGTAGGCTCAATCACCGCCAGCAACTACCTGACCTTCACTTCTACCGGGACTACCTCAGTCTCTCTAACGAATAACGACGGTAACGCGCCTCTGGTCTATTATTCATATGATGCAGAGAACTGGGAGAAGTGGGATTATTCTGAACTTTCTTTCACCAGCAGCCAGCCCCTATATATTTGCGGCGACAATCCGAACGGATTCAGTCAAATGTTATCCCGGAGTAATTTCACTGCGTCAGGAAGCACATTTGAAGTTTCCGGTGACATAATGTCATTAATTGAGAAAGACGGACAGCTTGACACCGTTCCTGGTGAATATTGTTTCTACAGATTATTTACTGACTGTACTCTGTTGACTTCAGCTCCTGAGCTCCCCGCCACACAGCTGGGAAAAGCATGCTACTATTATATGTTCTATGGTTGTACCGGGCTGACAACGGCTCCGGAGCTTCCCGCAATGACTCTGGCCGAATCTTGCTATGAAAGTATGTTCAGGGGCTGCACCGGCCTTACATCGGCACCGGAGCTTCCTGCTTTGGATCTTGACGTGCTATGTTATGCTTCTATGTTCCACAGTTGCACAAGTCTGACGACTGCTCCTGAACTGCCCGCTACAACTTTGACAGCAACTTGCTATAACAATATGTTCAGGAATTGTACTGGACTCACATCCGCACCCGACTTACCTGCGACTAGAGTAGAATACAGAAGTTATAATGCAATGTTCAAAGGGTGTTCTAATCTGAATTACGTGAAATGTATTGCCACGGACATAAGTGAAGAAGACTGCATCAACAACTGGCTCGACGGAGTCTCCGCCAGCGGAACCTTCGTAAAAGCTGCGGCGATGAATGACTGGCCAGAAGGTGCCAGCGGTATCCCTGCTGGCTGGACAGTTCTGAATGACGACGGGACACCCGTACAGATCACCCCCAGCAACTACCTGACCTTCACTTCTGAAGGCTCGACGACAATCTCCCTCTCCAACGTAGGCGGCAACACCCCGGTACTGTACTATTCTTATGACGGAACTGACTGGGAAAAGTGGGATTACTCGGAACTGACCTTCACCAGCAGCAATCCCCTATATCTTTGCGGCGACAATCCGAACGGATTCAATCATAAGTTTTATCCCTCAGATGAAAGTGGCATATACAGCAAATTCATTACCGACGGCAGCAAATTTGGTATCACGGGCAGTATCATGTCGCTGATTGACAAGGACGATGATGTAACTGTCATTCCTTCTTCCAAGTGCTTTGCTGCATTATTCAAAGATTGTTCAAAACTGACAGACGCGCCCGATCTGCCTGCCACGGGGTTGTCTGAACTGTGCTACAGAAGTATGTTCTATGGATGCACCAGCCTGACGGCCTCTCCCGAACTGCCCGCAACATCTCTGACGGAAGGATGCTACTACGAAATGTTCTATGGATGTACCAGCCTGACTTCTGCCCCGGATCTGCCCGCCACGACTTTAGCTGATGTTTGTTATTGCGCCATGTTCGAGGGCTGCTCAAGCCTGACTTCTGCCCCTGATCTGCCCGCTACTACTATGAAGATCAGTTGCTATTCGATTATGTTCGCTCGTTGTACAAGCCTGACGACTGCTCCTGAACTTCCGGCCACTACTTTGGACGAGGCCTGCTATTGGTATATGTTCCATGACTGCACAAGCCTGACGACTGCTCCTGAATTACCTGCAACTACGTTGAAATATGGCAGCTATGGTTATATGTTCAACGGCTGTAAAAACATAGACTATGTGAAGTGCCTTGCCACCGACATAAGTGCAGAAAGATGTACTATGGGCTGGATGGAAGGCGTAGCATCTCACGGTACCTTCGTCAAGGCCGCTTCTATGGAAGACTGGACTAACGGCAGCGACGGTATCCCCGAAGAATGGACTGTTGTAGATGCCGAGTAAACAGGTAATATGATATCAAAAGCAAAGAAGGATGGCCGCGGTCATCCTTCTTTTGTTCCTGACTTATCAGGACTCGGGTTCTATATCTTCAGCATCCTCTTTCGGAAGGCTGGCTGAAGGTCTGCGTTTACGTCGCAAGGGATACATCTCGCTCAGCTTCTTGAATATCTTGGTGATGACACCGTGCTGGCGTTTGAATTCCTCGGACGCACCTTGATAAAAACCTCGGATTCCTGCCAGAAGGATCAGCAGGACTAGGAGGCCGATGGTTATGATGCTGACGATTAGGAAAAGCATATACAAATATATAATTTTGGGTAATTGAATCAAAATAACGACAGATATGATGCTAGAACAGCAAATTCAGGAAGACATCAAGGCCGCGATGAAGGCCAAGGATGCGGTGGCTATGGCTGCGACCAGGGCCATCAAGGGCGAAATCCTTCTTTTCAAGACCAGCGAGAACGGAGCCAAGGAAGTTACTGACGGGGATATCCTCAAGATGATCCAGAAGCTTGTGAAACAGCGTAAGGAGTCGGCGGAGCAATATGTTGCCGCAGGCCGTCAGGAGCTGGCCGACAACGAGCTTGCAGAAGCTGCCGTAATGGAGAAATATCTCCCGAAACAGCTTTCTGCAGAGGAGGTCAGGGCCAAGGTCCAGGAGATCATCGCACAGGTCGGCGCCACTTCCATCAAGGATATGGGCAAAGTGATGGGCGCTGCCAACAAAGCTCTAGCCGGCCTCTCAGACGGACGCACGATTTCCGGCATAGTCAAGGAGCTGCTCTCATAGTTTGGTCACCCTTATCATCATAGTGGTCACCTGTACGGTGAGCCTGCTCTGCTTCAACGGCAGGCTGGACTTCAATGCGCTCAAGTTCAACGCATATGAAGTCTGGCACCGGAAGCAGTGGCATCGTATGCTTACATACGGGCTTGTGCACAGCGGCTGGGGCCATCTGCTGTTCAATATGCTCACCCTTTTCTTCTTCGGGAAGGTGGTCGAGCAGTATTTTGCAGCGGCATTCGGCAGCACGGCCGGCACTGTCCTGTATTTAGTCTTGTACGTCTCGGCCCTGGCTGTTTCTACCGTTGCCGACCTGCTGAAGTTCAAGAACGATTACAGTTACAATGCCGTCGGCGCATCCGGAGCCGTCTCTGCCATTCTCTTCGCTTCGATACTTTTCGAACCAAGGATGGGCATATACATCTTCATGATTCCTATTCCGGTTCCGGGCTACATCTTCGCACCGCTGTATCTGCTGTACTGCTGGTATATGGCCAGGCGCAATATCGACAACATCGGCCACTCCGCCCACTTCTGGGGCGCAGTCTACGGCCTCGTCTTTCCCCTCCTCTGCCGCCCCGACATCTTCTCGCACTTCCTTTCACAGCTGGGACTGTAAAACGTCATCCCTTTGCTCCCCAAGTAACTTCCGCCCAGTTCCGTCAAATTGTGCGCTTATAGCTCATCTGAACCACTTTCTTCGCGCACACTTTGACGGGAGTCGACCCATCAGCGCTCCATCCGCTATCATCACAAACCCAACTTTCACGGATGATACGAACATGCCCCACAGTGCCATGCAGGACACATTGCAAGAATCCGTGGCAGGATTTCCCTCCTCGGATTTAGGCAAGGCCTTCTATGGATACCTGTAGAAGGGACTGTGCGAATCCGTGAAAGTTGGGTTTTGTCTTAATGTGAATTTGCTGTATGCTGCCAAGTTGCGTCGTGGACGAGATGCAGCAGCAATAGCACCGAACTTATCTCCCGCCCGGCAGGGAGCTCTGCCAAATGGCTCCCTTTTGCCGTCCGAGGATAAGTTCTGCCCAGGAGCGGCCGGCAATACGGCGTGTCGGCTGAATGCTTCAAGGCAACATTGTGCCCCGCTTCGTGAGGCTTTGCCGAAACGAAGATGGGGGTCTGGAGGGGCGCAAAATTGTGGAATAATTTTGCGGTTGCCGGAAGCATTGCAGCCGCAAGCTTTGCCGACACATTCGACTTCATAGAGCACAGATCCTTCGCTGCGCTCAGGATGACACGTAGGAGGTCCCTTCGGCTTCGCTCAGGACTAAAGGCTCAGGATAACAAGAAGGACAGCAGCAATGCTTGAGGTGACGCAGAGTTTTTTTTAAATTTGTAAGAAATGTACCATATGATGAGAAAGACCGTTACTTTTTTTCTCTGCACTGCGGCATTGCTGACTGCTGTCGCCGCATGCAGTTCCAACCCGCAGAGTCGCGAAGAAAAAGCCCTCCGCAAACAAGTCAACGCCATTTATGACCGCCTGAGCCTTGAAGAGAAGGCGGCCCAGCTATACGGCATCTACCCTGGAGAGCTGATGGTAGACGGTGAAGTATCCCGCGAGAAATGTCGCGAGATCATCCCCTACGGAGTCGGCCATATCTGCCAGCCCACCAGTTCACAGGACAAGAATGCTGACGAAATACGCCGCCTGGTCCGCGACATCCAGTCATATCTGGTCGAAGAGACCCCTGCCGGCATTCCCGCCATCTTCCACGACGAGGCTCTCTCCGGCCTCACCGCCAAGGGCGCGACCATCTACCCGCAGGCCATCGGGGCAGCGTGCAGCTGGAACCCTGAACTGATCCGTGCAAAGACATCCCGCACCGCCGTAGACATGCGCTCAGTCGGCCAGCAGCTCGCCCTCTCGCCAATGCTCGACCTCATCCGTACGCCGCACTGGCCCCGCATCGAAGAATCCTGCGGCGAGGACGCCTTCCTGACCGCCACCCTCGGCTGTGCATTTGTAGCAGGCCTGCAGGAACAGGGCTTTCATGACGGCGTGGCCGCCACCACCAAACATTTCCTCGGATACGGCGGAGCCAACACCCTTCCCTGGAAAGAGCTCTATGAAGAGGTCCTCCTCCCTCACGAGACTGCAATCCGCACCCAGGGCACCGAATCACTCATGACCTCATACGACCGCTTCCGCTCAGAATCCGCCGTCTGCAGCGACACCCTGCTCAACGTCATCCTGCGCGGCAATCTCGGCTACACCGGAGCAGTGGTCAGCGACTACGGAGCAGTCCAGACCGGCCGTGACCGCAGCGAAGAAGCCCTCAAGCAATACGCAGTAGATGCTCTTCTGGCAGGCAACGACCTCGAACTCGCTTGGAACACCAGCTACAAATATATCCCCGACCTCGTCCGCGAAGGCCGTATCCCCGAAGCCGCCCTTGAGAAAGCCGTAAAGCGCGCCCTGATGCTGAAGGCCCGCGCAGGCCTGCTCGAGCCCGACCCGGTATTCTGCGCCGACGGAGAACTGCAGCTTGACAGCCCCGAAGGCCGCAGGATTGCTTACGAACTCGCCACCCAGAGCATCGTCCTGCTGAAGAACGAAGGTATACTCCCGCTGAAAGGCAGCGAAAAGATAGCTCTGGTCGGTCCTAACGCCAACTCCGTCTGGAGTATGCTGGGCGACTACACATTCCCTTCCATGCAGATATTCTTCCACCGCAAGGATCCCGACCTGAGCGCCGTGCGCATTCCCACGCTGCTGGAAGCCATGAAGCAAGCCTACCCGGGAGAAATAGCATATGAACGCGGCTGTGACTGGAGCACGATGGCAGACGCACGCATAGCTGAAGGCGGCGACGCCCGCATCCGCGGAATGCGTATGCGCCGCATCGAATCACCCGATCCGACTGATGCGAAAGCCGCCCTCCGTCTCGCAGCGAAGAGCGACGTGATAGTTGCAGCAATGGGCGAAAACGTTTTCCTCTGCGGTGAGAACAGGGTCCGCAACGGCATCCGCCTTCCCGGTGACCAGGAAGATTTCGTCCGCGACCTTATAGCCACAGGCAAACCTGTGGTGCTGGTAGTTTTCGGAGGCCACCCGCAGGTACTCTCCGGCATTGCAGAAGGCTGCGCCGCCATTCTGCAGGCCTGGTATCCCGGTGAAGAGGGAGGCAATGCAGTCGCCGGCATCCTGACCGGCAAGGTCAATCCTTCAGGTCACCTCTGCGTGAGCTATCCCGCCACAGAAGACACCGGTCTGCGCTGCTACAACGAAGAACCCGCACAAGAATTCATAGCATGGCCTTTCGGCTACGGTATGAGCTATACCTCGTTCAGTTATGACGATTTCCGGCTCGATCCTTCCGCAACTACTAAAGGCGGTCCCGTACAAGTCAGCTGCCGCGTCACGAACACCGGCAGCCGCGCAGGAGCCGAAGTAGTCCAGCTCTACGTTTCGCCAGCCTCGGGACAGCCGCTCAAGCCTCTGCAGCTTAAAGGCTACCAGCGCGTAGAACTGGAGAGCGGAGCATCCGCCACAGTTACCTTCAAGGTAGATCCTGACCAGCTCGCCTGGTGGTCTGAAGACAAGGACGGACGCAGCGTATGGACCATATCACCAGGAAACTACCGCTTCCGCATCGGTTCCTCTTCCGCAGATCTACCG
This sequence comes from Bacteroidales bacterium, assembly GCA_017561885.1. GTDB lineage: Bacteria > Bacteroidota > Bacteroidia > Bacteroidales > UBA932 > Equibacterium. The sequence goes on from JAFZBF010000009.1 coordinate 60,156, forward strand.
CTCGAAGGCATCTGCAGCCTGACGGGCGCCGATACGCACAAGCCACTGCGCTCCGTATACTTCCCGGAAGTGTCAGTGTCCCAATAAGCACATACACGAGAACTAAAAAAAACGGATGACCCGGCGGGGTCATCCGTTTTTCATAATCCGGACGGAGCCTAAGCAGTGTAAGTACCAGAGATGGTGTCGCCGCCGTGGCCTGTCCAGTTGGTGTGGAAGAATTCTCCGCGCGGGCGGTCGGTACGCTCATAAGTATGGGCGCCGAAATAGTCGCGCTGGGCCTGGAGCAGATTGGCAGGAACACGCTCGCAACGATATCCGTCGTAGTAAGTAAGCGCGGCTGTAAGAGCCGGAACCGGAATACCGTTGACAAGAGCAGTAGAGAGCACATTGCGCCAGCCCTCCTGAGCCTCCTCGAGTTTCTTGCAGAAGAACGGGTCAACCATAAGGTTCTCGAGAGCAGGATTGTTCGTGAACGCATCCTTGATCTTGCCGAGGAAGACAGAACGGATGATGCATCCGCCACGCCACATCAGGGCGATTCCGCCGTAGTTCAGATCCCATCCGTACTCCTTGGCAGCAGCACGCATCAGAGTGTAGCCCTGAGCATAAGAAATGATCTTGGCTGCGAACAGAGCCTTCTGAAGGTCTGCAAGGAATGCCTTCTTGTCACCCTTGAAAGCAGGTTTCGGACCGGCAAGAACCTTTGAAGCCTTTACCCTTTCGTCCTTCTGGGCTGACAGGCAGCGAGCGAACACAGCCTCTGAGATCAGAGTCAAAGGAACGCCCTGGTCGAGAGCAGAGATGGCAGTCCATTTGCCGGTACCCTTCTGGCCCGCGGTGTCGAGGATATAATCCACAACAGCTTCGCCTTCCGGGGTCTTGTATGCAAGGATGTCACGGGTAATCTCGATAAGATAGCTGTCGAGGTCGCCCTTGTTCCACTCGGTGAATACCTCGCTCATTTCCTCGTTGCTCATGCCGAGCAGATCCTTCATGATCTGGTAGCACTCGCAGATGAGCTGCATGTCGCCGTAC
>JAFZBF010000010.1 GCA_017561885.1 Bacteroidales bacterium
CGTAATGGCCACAGGTGCGATGGATCTATATGAGCGCAACACCACCGATTTTGCCGATGCGGTTTCAAAGGCAATTGAGGAGACCGGTAAGTTCGTTACCAACAACATTCTCTTCGAGACCGGAAAGGCCACTCTCAAGCCCGAGTCAATGGAAGAGATCCAGAAGGTTGCCGAGTATATGAAGAAGAATCCGACCGCCCGCTTCGAAGTCCAGGGCCACACCGACAACCAGGGCTCTGACGCAGTCAATGACCCCCTCAGCCAGCAGCGTGCCGAGGCCGTCGTAGCCGCCCTTGAGAAAGAGGGAGTCGATCCTTTCAACCTGCGTCCCGTGGGCAAGGGCAGCCACGAACCCGTCGCTGACAACAGCACCGACGAAGGCCGCGCCAAGAACCGCCGCGTAGAGTTCATCAAGAAATAAACTCGATCAACACATACGAAAAAAGGCTCACCTCGACAGTGAGCCTTTTTTATTTTCAGACGAAAAAGCAGTAACTTAACGAAGTAAAACTTTCCAGTATGAAAATAGGTATCATCGGAGCCGGCTGGATCGCCGGAAAAATGGGAGAGACACTCTCCGGGCTGCCCGCCGAAAAGGGACTTGAGAAATATGCCATCGCATCGCGCGACATAGTCAAGGCCCGCGGCTTCGCGCAGACATACGGTTTCGAGAAGGCGTACGGCTCCTACAAGGAACTTGTGGACGACCCCGAAGTCGAGCTGGTGTACATCGCCACGCCCCATTCGCACCACTATGCTCATTCCAAGCTGGCCCTTGAGGCAGGCAAGCCCGTTCTCTGCGAGAAGGCCTTCATGGCCAATGCCCGCGAGGCCGAAGAAATCCTGGACCTGGCCCACAAGAAAGGCATCTTCATCACAGAGGCCATCTGGACTAGGTACATGCCGCTCTCGCTGAAGGTGAAGGAGCTGCTCGACGCCGGCGAGATAGGCGAGCCGCGCCTTCTCAACGCCAGCCTCTGCTATTATATGGACCACAAGGAGCGTATCCTGCGTCCCGAACTCTGCGGCGGAGCGCTGCTGGACCTCGGAGTGTACAGCATCAACTTCGCGAGGATGTATTTCGGGGCGGACTTCGCTTCGTGCGTTTCGTCCTGCACCCGTTTCAGTACAGGCACCGACCGGCACAACCACATAATCCTCACCTACAAGGACGGCCGAGTGGCAAACCTCCAGGCCAGCGCCGGAGGCCTCAGCAACCGCGAAGGCCAGATCTGCGGCAGCACCGGATATATCGTAGTGGAGAACATCAACTGTCCTGAAAAGGTCACCGTTTGGCACAACTACAAGAAGACGGCCGAGTTCCTGCCCCCGGCAGACCAGGTGACAGGCTACGAGCACCAGGTGTTCGCTTCCAGAGATGCCATAGAGAAAGGCCTCATAGAATCGCCGTTCATGCCGCACCAGGAGACTCTGGACATAATGAAGCAGATGGACGCCCTGCGCAAGGAATGGGGCATCCGCTATCCTATGGACTGAAACTGAAAGCTATCCGCGCAGGAAGGCTACCATAGCGTCGACATCGTCACGGGCGAATGTCTGCTGCTTTCCCTCCGCGAGGTTCTTGAGATTGACAGTGCCGGCGGCGGCTTCACTGTCGGCATTTATCGATATGAACGGGATGCCGCTGCGGGTGGCGTAGTCGAACTGCTTGCCCAGCTTGCTCTCATCCGGGAAGACCACTACTGAGAAACCCTTCTCGCGCAGCGCTGCGCATACAGGCATCACATAGTTCACAGCCTCCCTGCCCATATTGGCGAAGAGCACGTCAGGAGCGCTGCCCAGCGCAGCCGGATACTTGTCGAGGCCCAGCAGCACGTCGTAGATTCGGTCGGCTCCGAAAGAGATTCCCACTCCCGAAACGTTCTTCAGCCCGAAGATGCCGGTCAGGTCGTCGTAGCGGCCGCCTCCGCAGATGCTGCCTATCTCATAGTCCAGCGCCTTCACTTCGAAGATGGCGCCGGTGTAATAGTTCAGGCCGCGGGCCAGCGACAGATCGAGCTCCACCTTCTGGCGGATGCCGGCGGAAGAGATGAGGCTGAACAGCTCGCGAATCTCCGCGATTCCCTTCATCCCGACCTCTGAAGAGGCAAGGATGCGGCTCATCTGCTCTATCTTGGCTTCATTGTCTCCCTGCAGGAGCAGCACCGGTTCGATGACGGCTATGGCTTCCTCGCTGAGGCCCTTCTCCCGGAGCTCCTCCTTCACTGCATCGAGACCTATCTTGTCTATCTTGTCGATAGCAACCGTGATGTCGACCATCTTGTCGGCAGCCCCGGCCACCTCTGCGAGGCCGGCTAGAAGCTTGCGGTTGTTGATCTTGATGCAGACATTGATGCCCAGCTTTGCGAACACGAGGTCCACTATCTGCACCAGCTCCAGCTCATAGAGCAGCGACTGGCTGCCCACCACGTCGACGTCGCACTGATAGAACTCGCGGTAGCGGCCCTTCTGCGGACGGTCTGCGCGCCATACCGGCTGGATCTGGTAGCGCTTGAACGGGAAATGGATGTCATTCTGGTGCTGCACCACGAAACGGGCGAACGGCACGGTCAGGTCATAGCGCAGACCCTTCTCGCAAACCTTCATGGCTACGGCGTTGCTGTTATCCAGCATGTCCGGGGTCACACCTGCAAAAGCATCGCCGGAATTCAGGATCTTGAACAACAGCTTGTCGCCTTCGTCGCCATATTTACCCAGCAGGGTGCTGAGATTCTCCATGGCGGGAGTCTCTATCTGCGCATAGCCGAACAGATGGAAGACATCGCTGATGGTTGAGAATATATAATTGCGGCGGGCCATCTCGACCGGACCGAAATCGCGTGTACCCTTGGGTATGGAAGGTTTTTGTGCCATA
>JAFZBF010000011.1 GCA_017561885.1 Bacteroidales bacterium
AATGTACTAAAAGTGTACTAAAATTTCTTGTCTGGGCTTTATACGGCTTAACACCGAATTTTAAGAAAAGTGCTGAATATCAATAAAATAAGAGGTTTTCCATTTAACTTTCGTTAAAGAAAAACCTCTCAAAGTGGAGCACAGGAGAATCGAACTCCTGACCTTTTGAATGCCATTCAAACGCTCTACCAACTGAGCTAGTACCCCAACGCGATGCAAAGGTAGCTTTTTTTTCTTGTTTAGCAAATGATAAAGATTGTTCGGGAATATTTGTGTAAATTTGAAACCAAAGAACAAACAATTAACGATTATGGAAAACAAGTATAAAGGAACCCAGACCGAGAAAAATCTGGAAGCTGCTTTCGCAGGTGAGTCACAGGCACGCAACAAGTACACCTACTTCGCATCTGTAGCGAAGAAAGAAGGTTATGAGCAGATTTCTGCACTCTTCCTCAAGACTGCCGAGAACGAGAAAGAACACGCAAAGCTCTGGTTCAAGGAACTTAACGGCATAGGTGACACCGCTGCCAACCTTGCCGCTGCCGCCGACGGCGAGAACTACGAGTGGACAGATATGTACGAAAACTTCGCGAAGACAGCCGAGGAAGAAGGCTTCAAGGCACTTGCCGCCAAGTTCCGCGGTGTGGCTGCAATCGAGAAGCAGCACGAAGAGCGTTACCGCGCGCTGCTGAAGAACGTAGAGACTGCCGCCGTTTTCGAGAAGAGCGAGATCAAGGTTTGGGAATGCCGCAACTGCGGCCATATCGTAATCGGAAAGAAAGCTCCCCAGATCTGCCCTGTATGTGCACATCCTCAGAGCTTCTTCGAGATTCACGAAGCCAATTACTAGCAGTTTAGAGGGCTGCCTTCAGCTTCTCGATCATCTCGGCGTACTCCGCGTCGCTCAGATAAACCTTTCCCGGATTCATCTGGAATACTCCGCCGTAATCCGGGCCGCCGACGTACTTGGGGGCGAGATGGAAGTGGAGATGGCAGAGTTTGTCGCTGTAGGCGCCGTAGTTGATCTTCTCGGGATTGAAGACTTTCTGCATTGCCCTGGTCATCCTTACGACATCGGCCATAAAGGCGTTGCGCTGCTCGTCAGAGAGCTCGTTGAGGTCGTTGACGTGGCCGTCGTAAGCCACCAGGCAGCGGCCGTGGTAGGTCTGCTCCTTGAAGAGAAAAGCGCGTGACACGTCCAGGTGGGCGATTTCTATCATAAGGTTGTGAAGCGTCTCGTTGTTCGTGCAATAGAGACAGTCTTTGGGATCGCTGTACATATCTTGAGGTTATTAGTTTTGACAAATTTAAGAAAAATAGTCAACTTTACCTGCAGAAGAAAGCACGCATGGCCGGTATGTGGTACATAATAATCTTCATCGTCTGGGCGGCGGCCCTCGCATCGCAATGGAAGCATACTACAGAGCAGGCGAGGCTTTTTTTTCATGTCATCACCCCTTACGAATCAAAATGCGAGAAGGCAATGATGCTGTGCGACATCGTACCGATGTGCCTGCTTTTCATTGCCTTCTATATCGTGGTCCGGCCGATTCCGGCCGCCGCCGTCACTCTTGTCCGGAAACTTTCCGGCCGTTCATCATAGTTCCTTCGGCGGGTAGAGTTCGTCCCACCAGGTACTGTCTTCCTTCAGGTATTTTGCAAACCAGGCCGATATGGTGCGCAGCCACTGGCGTCTCTTTGAGTACTCCTGGATGCCGTGGTTCTCGCCGTCCACAACCACGAATGCACTCTCGACGCCCAGCAGCTGCATTGCGGTGAACATCTGGATGCTCTCTCCGATGGGCACGTTGGTATCGGCAGAACCGTGCAGGAAGAGGATGGGCGACTTGATCTTGTCGGCGAAATAGAGCGGACTGCGGTCCACGTACAAGTCTTTCCTAGTCCACGGATAGCTGTCGGCCATACTCACCTCGCTGTATGAGTAGCCCCAGTAGCCTTCACCCCAGTAGCTGGTGTGGTCGCTGATGCCGGCGTGCGAAATACCTGTGGTGAAGATGTCTGTGCTGGCCAGCAGCAGCTGGGTCATAAATCCGCCGTATGAAGCGCTGAAGCAGCCAATCTTGGTGTCGTCCACGAAAGGGTGGTCGGCGCAGAAATGCTTGACACCCTCGATGATGTCTTCAGCCACTCCTTCACCTGCCGTATTGACGTGCCTTGAGGCGAACTCCTGGCCGAAGCCTGAAGCTCCGGAAGGATTGACTACGTAGAACACATAGCCCTGGCAGGAATAAAGGTGAGGAGAGTATGAGCCTGCGAAGTACTTCTGGCTCGGAGAGCAACCGCCGTAATAATGCACTATCAGAGGATATTTCTTCGAAGGATCGAAGTTGGCAGGGAGTACGTAGAAACCGTTGATGCGGTCACCGCGGCTGCTGGTGAATTCATATTCGCCGCCCTGGGCGACATCCACGTCGCTGAAGCGGATCTCGTGGAAGTCGCAGACCATCTTCTGCCTGCCTGTCCTGGTGTCCATCAGATACACCCTGTCGTGAGTGTCGAGGTTGTCTCCGGAATAGATCAGGGCAGGAGATTTCAGCGCGATGCTGAAATAATCCATATGGCTGTCCTTGTTGTCAAGCCTCTCGAACTTGCCGTTGACGGGGTTGAGGCGGAAGAGATTGTAGCAGTCCTTATCCTCAGCTGTGAAATAAATCTTGCCGTCATGGCGGCTCCACTGGACGCTCTGAACTGACGGATCGAAGTCCTTGGTGAGCGGAGTCACCTTGCGGCTTGCAATGTCGAACAGATACAGCTGGTAGTCATATGCGTTGGGAATCCTGCCTTCCGGAAGCACCATGCCGATCTTGTCGAAAGCCTCGGCGCTGCCCCTCACCAGCAACTGCCTGCCGTCGGGTGAGAACTGAGCCGAGCCGATGAAGCCGTCTTTCTCGATAAGACATTCGACCTCCTTTGTCTGAAGGTCCATCAGGTAGACCGTTTCGAAACTTGTCGGCCTCTTGCTCAGGTCATAGCTGTGCACTGAGAAGAGCAGATATCTTCCGTCATCCGAAATGTCCATGGGATAACTGTCGCGGTAGCCGAAGGTCAGCTGCTCCATTATGCCCGTGGCGATGTCGTAGCGGGATATGTATCCGCGGTCCCTCCAGCCGGGCTGGCGGTCGTCAGGAGTGAGAATCTGGTGGACGTCCCCTTCCTTGGGTCCTTCCTGCTCCATCATATATATGAGGTAATCCTCGGTCGGAGCGATTTCATAGCGGCCGTCAGGAATATTGTTCACAATTACAGTCTCCTTCTTCGTGCGGGGGTTGACCCTTACCAGGTTGCGGCCGGAAACAGTTTTCTGGGTGGTATAATACTCGTCGCGCGTCGGCATCCATCGTACCGGTTCGGTAGTGTGGACCAGCAGCTCGCCGCTGGCCGCGTCGAAGACCTCGGTGTATGAATATGTCTTGCCGTCGTCGCCGATCAGGGAATGCCTTATCGAATAGTAGAGTCCGCCGGGAGATACGCTGACTCCGCCGCAGCCGTCGCCTTGGGTGTTCAGGTCGAGAGAATAAATCCTGCGGCCGTCTTCCCTCACGCGGAGCGAGCGGCTCTGTTCAGTGGCAAGAGTCACCTCGATGCCTTCATCCGAGCTCTCCTTGTCTGTAAGATACTTGATTACCACTTCGTGGGTTCCGGGTTCCAGATTGACCTTCCCGCTCTCGTTCTTGCGGCCGTCCACGAAGATCCTGCAATCCTTTATGCCGTCGACGTTGATGTCGACTTTCGCGAAGTCCATGGTTTCTACGCTGAAACTTGCAAAATGAAGCTGTACCTTGTCGCTTATGGCAGGAAGGGCGCTGACGTTCGAAGTGATTTTAAGGACATCGGGTGAAAATGCAGCGTCAAGCTGGGTCTTGATGTCGTTGTAAGTCTTGCCTTTTACGTCGGTGCTGTCCACGATATACGGAGTCCCCAGATCGAAGGGGCCGGCATAACGGAAGTAATTGACAGCGATGGTGTCTTTTGGGGCGGCCATAGCGTACAGGCACAGTGACAGCCCTGCAATTACAGAAAGGATGCGTTTCATATTATCTTTTTTTCTTTTTGTTTTTCAGCCAGAGAGACTTGGCGTATTCCTGCATGTCTGAGGCCTCGTCGATTTCGTCGATGATCTCGACACCGGTGGTGGTCTCGATGATGTCTTCAAGCGTGACGATGCCCTGCAGGCAGCCGTAGTCGTCGATTATGACGCTGATGTGTTCTTTCTTTGATACCAGTGCGTCCCAGATGTCGCTGATGGGAGTGGTTTCGTGGAATGACGAGATGTCGCGGCGTATCTCGGAAAGTTTCATGTCGAACTGGTCTCGGCCCATCAGCTCGAGAGCTTCGACCAACAGGATGTATCCGGTGATATATTCGTCGTTTTCACCCCTGTAGACGGGAATGCGGGAGTGATGGTGGAACACCTGCTCCTTGAAGAATTCCCGAATGGTCATCTCCTCGGCGGCGATCGCAGCAACCACGCGGGGCGTCATAATCTCCTTGGCGGTAATGTCGTCGAGACGGATTATGTTGTGGATGATGCGTTTCTCATCAGCCTCGAAGACTCCGTCTTCCTCACCCTCGTCGATCATCGCTGTCACTTCCTCCCTCGATACGGTATAGTCCGGGTTCTCGGGAGAAATCAGGCCGGTGATCCATTCAGCCACGATTACCAGGGGATAAGTAATGATTATCAGCAGCCTTATCGTACGGGCGGTGAAGCCTATCAGATGTCTCCAATAGTTCGCACCTATGCTCTTGGGAATGATCTCGGAGAATACGAGAATCAGCACGGTGATTATTGCGGATGCTATTCCAACTGCGGCGCTGCCGAACATCTTGCCTACGATGGCGCCGATTCCGGCGGCGCCCATAGTATTGGCGATGGTGTTCAGGATAAGTATCGATGACAGCGGACGGTCTATGTCGCTCTTGTATTCCTTGAGACGTATTGCAGGCTTATATCCCTCGTCCTCCTTCATCGCAAGATACGACAGGGGCGCTGAAAGCAGGGAAGATTCCAGCAGGGAGCAAAGGAATGATATTCCTACAGTCAGAAGAGCTGTTATGACAAGAGCTGTCACCATATAGTGCAAAGATATAAAACATAATGACAAAAAAAGAGTGCGGCCTTGTCGGGTCGCACTCTTTCAGTACATTATGATATCGATTTATTTCACTTCTTCGAAGTCTACGTCTTCAGCACCGCCGCCCTTGTCGCTTGAACTGTCAGGACCGGGGTTGCCTGCGCCGGGGTTGAAGCCTGCGCCCGGATTTGCGCCCTGGCCGGCCTGTGCTGCCCTGGCCATATCCTCTGAAGCAGCGTGCCATGCGTTGTTGAGGTTCTCGCTGGCCTGGTCGAGCCTTGCAATGTCCGGGGTGCGGCCTGCGTCGTACTCGTCCTTGGCTGCGCGGTAGGCCTCCCTCAGTGCTGAGAGAGCAGTGTCGATGGCGCTCTTCTTGTCTGCAGGGATCTTGTCGCCGTAATCCTTGAGGTTCTTGTCGCTCTGGAAAATCATAGCGTCTGCCGCATTGATCTTGTCGACCATTTCCTTCTTTGCCTTGTCGGCGGCCTCGTTGGCCTTGGCTTCGTCACGCATACGTTTGATTTCGGCGTCGCTCAGGCCTGATGAAGCCTCGATGCGGATCTTCTGCTCCTTGCCGGTAGCCTTGTCCTTGGCGGATACGTTGAGGATACCGTTGGCATCGATGTC
>JAFZBF010000012.1 GCA_017561885.1 Bacteroidales bacterium
CTCTGGAGCTTGTCCCAAGTGGGCCAGGTAACCTTAGTGGTCAGCTCTTTGTAAGACTCTTTAACGTAAGTACCGAATTTACTCATTGTTATTTTTTTGTAGCCCGAAAGGGTGGAAGCTTCCTTTCCGACCGGTTAATAACAACCGGATCCGTAACTATCCGGCATTTGCAGGGGAAGCAGGATTCGAACCCACATCGACGGTTTTGGAGACCGCTGAACTACCCTTGTTCTATTCCCCTAGACCAGTATGGTCTTAGTCAAGCAGACCGATTACCTGACCTGCGCCGACGGTACGGCCACCTTCGCGGATAGCGAACTGGAGACCTTCGTTGATAGCAACAGGGTAGATGAGCTCGACTTTGATTTCTACGTTATCGCCAGGCATAACCATCTCGGTTCCCTCAGGAAGAGTGATTTCACCGGTGATGTCAAGAGTACGGATGAAGAACTGAGGACGATACTTGTTGTGGAACGGAGTGTGACGGCCACCTTCGTCTTTCTTCAAAACGTAAATCTGAGCTTTGAACTCCTGGTGAGGAGTGATGGTGTTCGGGTGAGCGATTACCTGACCGCGTTTAACTTCTTTCTTGTCGATACCGCGGAGAAGAAGACCTACGTTGTCACCAGCTTCACCTGTGTCAAGGATCTTGCGGAACATCTCGACACCGGTAACGACTGACTTGCGGGGTTCGTCACCAAGACCGATGATCTGAACTTCGTCACCAACCTTAACGACACCTGTCTCGATACGACCGGTAGCAACAGTACCACGACCGGTGATAGAGAAGATATCCTCGATAGGCATAAGGAACGGTTTGTCGACGTCACGCTTCGGCAGAGGAATGTACTCGTCAACAGCGTCCATAAGTTCCATAACTACTTCCTCCCAGTGAGGATCACCGTTGAGGGCGCCAAGAGCTGAACCGCGGATAACCGGGCAGTTCTCATCGAATTTATAGAAAGCGAGGAGTTCGCGGATTTCCATTTCAACGAGGTCAAGCATCTCAGGGTCGTCAACAAGGTCAACCTTGTTCATGAACACGAGGATCCTGGGCACGTTCACCTGGCGGGCGAGAAGGATGTGCTCGCGAGTCTGAGGCATAGGACCGTCAGTTGCAGCAACGACGAGGATAGCGCCATCCATCTGAGCGGCACCGGTAACCATGTTCTTTACATAGTCGGCGTGGCCCGGGCAGTCTACGTGAGCGTAGTGACGGGTAGCAGTCTGATACTCGATGTGAGCGGTGTTGATGGTGATACCACGCTCTTTCTCTTCAGGAGCGTTGTCGATTGAGTCGAATGAACGTACTTCAGAAAGACCTTTCTTTGCCAATACCTGAGTGATGGCGGCGGTCAAAGTAGTTTTACCGTGGTCAACGTGACCGATGGTACCGATGTTTACATGGGGTTTATCCCTTTTGAACGTTTCTTTTGCCATAATTTAAAGCTTTAATATGTTGAATATCAATAATCCTTTATTTGAGCTGGTGGTGAGAATTGAACTCACGACCTCTTCCTTACCAAGGAAGCGCTCTACCCCTGAGCTACACCAGCAGTGTTATACTGGGGCTCCGCCCCAAACCCCGCCGCTACGACCTGCTATTTCTGCAGGACTTGCTACTGCGACATACCATATTTGCGGAACCTGCCCGCACGGTCTTCGCTATCGCCTGATGGCGACAGGGAGCTGCCCCAAAAGAGCGGAAGACGAGGTTCGAACCCGCGACCCTCAGCTTGGAAGGCTGATGCTCTACCGACTGAGCTACTTCCGCGACAACAATTCAATTCACTTTTATAAAAAAAGCGGTAATGCTGCAATAGCAATTATGTCACAACATTTCCGCCTGATTTATATATGGTGGGGAGAGATGGATTCGAACCACCGTAGGCGTGCGCCAGCAGATTTACAGTCTGCCCCATTTGGCCACTCTGGTATCTCCCCAGTATTTCAATCTCAGAGCCGATAGACGGATTCGAACCCCCGACCTGCTGTTTACAAAACAGCTGCTCTACCGACTGAGCTATATCGGCAATCTTTATACGCTCTTTTTCGGGACTGCAAAGATAAACGATTTAGATTAAACACCAAAAAAAATCAATTTATTTTTTGATGATTGAAACGATGGCCTCCAGGATATCGTCAGTGTTGTATCCGCAGCAGTCGAACAACTGCTCCCTCGAACCCTGCGTCACGAACTCGTCCGGAACTCCGAGACTTTCTATCCTGCATCCAGGCCTGCGGTCCGCTACGTATTCTGCAATGGCGCCGTGCAGACCGCCTTGCTTGCAGCCGTCTTCGACAGTGATTATCGCATCGACTTTCGAGCATACACGGTCAAGCGCTTCTGTATCCAGCGGCTTGAGGAACCGCATATCATAATGGATCACGCCGATGCCTCTGGCATTCGCTTTCTCAATGGCCTGGCTGCATTTTTCGGCAAGCGGTCCTATTGAAAGCACTGCCACGGAAGCCTCGCTGTCCTCGTGCAGCAGTTCTGCCTTTCCGAGGGGAATTTTAGCGAACGGCACATTTTCCCATTCGACACCGACGCCTCTGCCTCTGGGGTATCTTATTATCGTGGCAGGATAGTCGTCTTCAGCTGCACTGTAGAGCAGGTTGCTCAGCTCCAGCTCGTTGCGGGGAGAAGCGATTGCAAGGTTCGGAACGGGCCTGAAGGCTGCAAGGTCGAACACTCCGTGGTGGGTGGCTCCGTCCTCGCCGACGAGTCCGGCCCTGTCGAGGCAGAAAACGACTTTGAGATTCTGCAGGGCCACGTCGTGGATGACATTGTCATACGCCCTCTGCATAAATGAAGAATAAATGCAGCAGAAAGGCAGCATTCCTCCGGCAGCCAGTCCGGCAGAGAAAGTCACTGCATGGCCTTCGGCTATTCCTACGTCGAACACGCGGTCCGGCATTTCCCTGTACATTATGTTCAGTCCGCTGCCGCTCATCATCGCAGGGGTTATGCCTACGATCTTCGCATTCTCACGGGCCAGACGGGTGGCAGTCACGCCGAAGACATCCTGATATCGCGACCTCGCGTCATCCTGCTTTATGGTTTCGCCGGTTTCCGGATCATAATGGCCGGGAGCGTGCCAAACGGTAGGATTCTCTTCGGCTGGCTTGTATCCCATACCCTTGGTCGTGATCACGTGCAGCAGCTTGGGGCCTTTTATGTCCTTGAGCCTGGTCAGGTATTTGACGAGATTCTCCGTGTCGTTGCCGTCGATAGGGCCGAAATATCTGAATCCCAGCGAATCGAAGAACGAGTTGGCCTCGGTGGTCTTGATGAATGCCCTCTTGATGTTCTTGACCAGTTTCTGGATGCTGCGGCGGATACGGGTGGCGCCCAATGCGCTCCATACATTCTCCTTGAGCTTGTTGTAACGACTGTCGGTAGCAATCTTGATGAGAGTGTTGTGCAGTCCGCCGGTACTCTGGTCTATAGATATCTGATTGTCGTTGAGGATGACAAGTATGTCTGCCTTGAGACCTCCGGCATTGTTCAGCCCTTCGAATGCAAGGCCGCCTGTGAGAGCGCCGTCGCCTATCACGGCTACGTGCTTAGCAGGGGAGCCGAGCTTCTCGTCGGCTACGGCCAGTCCCAGCGCTGCGGATATCGAGGTTGACGCGTGGCCCACTCCGAAAGCGTCGTAGGGGCTCTCGCTCATCTTGGGGAAACCGGAAATACCGTCCAGCTCGCGGTTATGCATGAACGCTTCGCGGCGGCCGGTCAGTATCTTGTGGGCATAAGCCTGATGGCCTACGTCCCAGACTATCTTGTCCTGAGGGGCGTTGAACACCTTATGCAGGGCAACTGCAATCTCGACTGCTCCGAGACTGGAACCGATATGGCCGGGATGGTCGGCACAACACCTTATTATATATTGACGTATCTCTTCGCACAGCTGTTCCAGCTCATCGATGGAAAGGGGCTTGAGATCCTCGGGAGAATTAATATGCTCTAGTATGTTAGCCAATGCCTGCTATCTGAATATAGTCTGATTCCTGTCCGGACCGACTGAAAGGATGGTGACCGGTACTCCCAGGTAATCTTCTATGAACTTGATGTATGCCTTGAATTCTTCAGGAAGCTCGTCTTCGCTGCTTGCGGAAGTAATGTCAGCCTTCCAGCCCTTGAACTCCTTGTAGACAGGAATAACCTCGGCATATGTGTCAAAAGGAACCTCGGCAGTGCGTTTGCCGTCTACTTCATATTCGACAGCGGCCTTGATGACATCGAATCCGTCAAGGACATCGGATTTCATCATTATCAGATTGGTGACGCCGTTTATCATGACGGTGTACTTGAGCGCTACGAGGTCGAGCCAGCCGGTGCGGCGCGGACGTCCGGTGACGGCTCCGAATTCATAACCTTTCTTGCGCAGTTCTTCGCCGGTGGCGTCGAAAAGCTCGGTAGGGAAGGGACCGCTGCCGACACGGGTACAATATGCCTTGAATATTCCATATACGGAGCCCACCCTGCCGGGAGCCAGGCCGAGGCCTGTGCAGGCGCCTGCACAGACGGTATTGGACGATGTTACGAAAGGATATGAGCCGTAGTCTATGTCGAGCATACTGCCCTGGGCCCCCTCGGCCAGAATCGCCTTGTCTGCCTTGAGGCAGCTGTCGGTATAGTATTCAGCGCTGACCAGCTTGAAGGTCTTGAGGTATTCGATTGCGTCGAACCATGCGGCTTCCATCTCTGACACGTCGCAGCTGTAGTCAAGCTGGCGCAGCATTTCGAAGTGCTTGTTGCGGAGGTTTTCATAACGGCTGCGGAAATCTGCAGCGAGGATGTCGCCGACCCTGAGTCCGTTGCGGGCTATCTTGTCGGTATAGGTCGGGCCGATGCCCTTGAGGGTGGAGCCGATCTTGGAAGCTCCTTTTGCAGCTTCCTGCGCTGCATCCAGCATCCTGTGGGTAGGAAGGATCAGATGGGCTTTCTTGGCGATGACCAGACGGCTGCGGATGTCGATGCCTGCGGCGCTGATGTTTTCACATTCTTCACGGAAAGTGACGGGGTCGAGCACGACACCGTTACCTATAATATTAATGGTATCCTTGCGGAACACTCCTGAAGGAATGCTGCGAAGGACGAATTTCTTGTTTTCGAAATGGATGGAGTGACCTGCGTTGGGACCACCCTGGAAACGGGCGATTACAGGATAGGAACCGGCCAGGACGTCTACTACTTTGCCCTTGCCTTCGTCGCCCCATTGTAATCCGAGAACTACATCGAGTTTCTTCATATTGTGGTGATTGAATTTTTACCTGAAAATATCCTCTTTGTCCTTTATGTCCTTGATGCGGAGCTGGATGTTGGCCAGGCCGCGGTAATAGTTCTCTGCGATGGAATAGCAGATGTCTACCGGGTTGCCTGAGTGCAGATGCTCGAAATGGTTGGACTTGTTGAACGCAATTGCCGAAATCGGCAGATATGCGGAATCTTCCTGGATCAGTTCGAGCTTCAGGTGCCCGTTGTCGGAGCCAACGATGCGGCCGTTGCCGTTGTCGTATACGTTTTCGGAAATGAAAACAGGAGACTGGTTGCCGGGACCGAAAGGCTGGAACTGCTTGAGGACGCGGAAGAATTTGGGAGTTATCTGTTTGAAATCAAGGTATGTGTCGATGTTGACGATAGGGGTGAGCATATCGTCGTCTATCATCTTCTCAACGGTCTCTTCGAAACGGCGGCAGAACTCTGAGAGCTTTTCTTCCCTCATCGTGAGACCGGCTGCGTACATGTGGCCGCCGAAGTTCTCCAGCAGGTCGGAGCATGATTCGATGGCCTCATAGAGGTCGAATCCGGCAATGGAGCGGGCGGAGCCTGTGATGTATCCGTTCGACTTGGTGAGCACAATGGTAGGGCGGTAGTAAGCTTCGACAAGTCTGGAAGCCACGATTCCGACGACGCCCTTGTGCCATGACGGGTTGTATACTATGGTGGATTTCTTGCCGTCGAAGGCAGGGTTGTTGCGCACCATGTTCACGGCCTCGTAGGTAATCTCCCTGTCAATGCTCTTGCGCTCGTTGTTGTGCTCGTTGATTTCGTCGCCGATCTTGCGGGCGTCCTCGTCGTTGCGGCATATCAGGAGGTCGACCGCAGTCCTTCCGGACTCCATACGGCCGGCCGCATTGATCCTGGGCCCTATCTTGAAGACGATCTCGTCTATAGTTATGACGTGCTTGTCAAGCCCTGAGAGCTTGATTATCGACTGCAGGCCCTTGCGGGGATTGGAATTGAGCCGCTTCAGACCGTAGTATGCAAGTATGCGGTTCTCGCCGGTTATCGATACGAGGTCGGAGGCTATGCTGACTGCAAGCAGGTCGAGCAGTTCCAGGACATTCTCATTGGAGATGTTGTATTTGGCCGCATATGCCTGTGCAAGCTTGAATCCTACGCCGCAGCCTGAGAGGTCGTCGAAGGGATATGTGCTGTCTGCCCTCTTGGGGTCCAGGACTGCTACTGCAGGCGGCAGTTCCACGTCTGGGAGGTGGTGGTCGCAGATGATGAAGTCTATGCCCCGGTCATTTGCATATTTCACCTTCTCGATGGCCTTGATTCCGCAGTCGAGACAGATGATCAGGCTGCATTTCTTCTTGACAGCCCAGTCGATGCCTTTGTACGACACACCGTAGCCTTCGTCGTAACGGTCGGGAATATAATAGTCCAGATTGTCTGTGACCTGACTGAGGAATGTGTACATGAGTGCGACAGCAGTGGTTCCGTCCACGTCGTAGTCGCCGTATATGAGTATCTTCTCGTGATCCTCGACTGCCTTGTGGATCCTTTCGACAGCTTTGTCCATATCCAGCATAAGGAAAGGATCGTGGAGCATCGAGAGGTCGGGACGGAAGAACTCCATCGCATCTTCGTAGGTGGTGATACCGCGCTGGACAAGCAGATTGGCCAGGACCTGGTCGATACCGAGCTCCTGTGCAAGCTGACGCACAAGAGCCGGGTTGCCGGGCTCTTTCACTATCCACTTCTTTTCAGCTATCGGTGTCATATCTGGTTCAAATGCAGTGTGACCCTAAAATGTCACAGTTTGCAAATATATCCATTATTTATTTCAAAAAAAAGGAGTATTTTTGTCGAATCCAGATAAATAGTAAAAAATATACCAATTATGGAAAATATAACACTCAACGAGCAGGAACAGAACAGGCGTGACTCCCTTTTGAAACTCAGGGAACTCGGAATCGAACCTTACCCTGCCGCGGAGTATCCGGTCAACACCACAAGCGCAGCCATCCTGGCCGGCTACGATGCCGAAAAAGGAAATTTCAACGATGTCGTGATTGCCGGACGTATTATGAGCCGCCGTATAATGGGCGCCGCTTCGTTCATCGAAATACAGGATGCCGACGGCCGTATACAGGTCTACGTAAAGAGAGACGAGATCTGCCCAGGAGAGGACAAGACCATGTACAATACGGTTTTCAAGAAGCTGCTTGACATAGGCGACGTAATCGGTATTACAGGTTATGCGTTCATAACCCAGACAGGTCAGCTTTCAATCCATGCCAAGACCCTGACCGTGCTCAGCAAGAGTCTGCGCGTGCTGCCGATAGTGAAGGAGAAGGAAGGCCAGACCTACGATGCATTCAGCGATCCGGAGCTTCGCTACCGTATGCGCTATGTCGACCTGATCGTGAATCCCCAGGTGAAGGATACTTTCGTGAAGAGGGCGAAGATCATCGCCACGATGCGCGAGTATTTCAACGAGAACGGCTGCCTCGAGGTGGAGACTCCGATCCTTCAGCCGATCCCGGGAGGTGCGACTGCCAGGCCTTTCATCACCCATCACAACACCCTCGACATCCCTCTCTATCTGAGGATAGCCAATGAACTGTATCTCAAGAGACTGATTGTAGGCGGTTTCAACGGTGTATATGAATTTGCCAAGGATTTCCGTAACGAGGGTATGGACCGCACCCATAATCCGGAATTCACTTGTATGGAGATATATGTGGCCTACAAGGATTACAAGTGGATGATGCGTTTCGTGGAGCAGATGCTCGAGAGGATCGCCATAGCCACCAACGGATGCACCAGGTTCGACGTGTGGGGTAACGAGATCGAGTTCAAGGCTCCTTACCGCCGTCTGCCGATGCTCGAGGCCATCAAGGAATATGCAGGAGTGGACATCGCCGGTATGAGTGAGGACGAACTCCGCAAAGTCTGCAAGGAGAAGAATGTTCCAATAGATCCTTCGTTCGGATATGGCAAGCTTGTCGACGCGCTGTTCGGAGAGTGCTGCGAGAAGAATCTCGTGCAGCCTACCTTCATCACGGACTATCCTGTGGAAATGTCTCCCCTGACCAAGCGTCATCGCGAGAATCCCAGTCTCACCGAGCGTTTCGAGCTGTTCGTCAACGGCAAGGAACTGGCTAACGCATACAGCGAACTGAACGATCCTATCGACCAGCTGGAGCGTTTCGAGGCTCAGGCGAAGCTCAAGGCGAAAGGTGACGACGAGGCGATGTATATCGATATGGACTTTGTCCGCGCTCTGGAATACGGTATGCCTCCGACTTCCGGTCTCGGAATGGGCATCGACCGCCTCACTATGTTCATGACCAATTCACAGACCATCCAGGATGTGCTGTTCTTCCCTCAGATGCGCCCCGAGAAGTCGCAGAAGAGCGAGGAATGAGATTCTGTCCCTGAATGATGGAGCAAATAACATCCACTGCCAACGCACGCGTCAAGGAGGTGATCCTTCTTGGCGAAAAGTCGCGGTACAGACGCGAGACCGGGCTTTTTACAGTGGAGGGCCGCCGCGAGATCTCTGCCTGTCTGGCAGGAGGTTTCGTTCCGAGAACGTTTTTCTATTGTCCGCAGATCATCTCGGAAGATGAGGTCGCCGCATTGTCCGAGGCTTCATCTGCCGAGTTCGTGAGCGTTTCTGAGAATGTATATTCCAGGATGGCTTACCGTGGCACCACCGAAGGTCTTCTGGGTGTTTTCCTCTCCCGCGGGCGCGGTCTGCAGGATATCAGGCTGGATACAGACAAGACTCCGTTCGTAATCGTCCTGGAATCTGTCGAGAAGCCGGGCAACCTGGGCGCCGTGCTGCGTACAGCCGATGCCTCGGGGGCTGCTGCGGTTATAGTCTGCGACCCGCTCACCGACCTGTACAATCCGAATCTAATCAGGGCGTCTATAGGAGGTGTGTTTACCGTTCCGGTAGCAGCATGCTCCTCTGAGGAAGCCTACGAGTGGCTGCACTCCGCCGGTTTCCAGATACTGACTGCCCAGCTGCAGGATTCTTCACCGTATTACGACATAGATTTCAGACGACCCACGGCTGCCGTATTCGGCACTGAAGCGACCGGACTGCGGTCATTCTGGAGGGAACGTTCCGACCGCAAGGTGATCATACCTATGCTGGGGAAACTGGATTCCCTGAATGTCTCGACTTCCGTGGCCATCCTCAGCTATGAAGCCGTCCGTCAGAAACAACAGATACAGTCATGAAATTCGGCCTTCTAGGTTATCCCATCTCTCACAGCCAGAGTCCTGCGCTCTTCGCTGCTGCTTATCCCGGCGGGGAGCACAGCTACGAGCTTATCGAGGAGCCTGATTTCGACAAGGCTTACGCCCGTTTCCTGGAAAGTTACGACGCCGTGAATGTAACTACTCCCTTCAAGGAGAAGGCTGCGGCCAGGGCTGATGTGGCCAATGACGTAGTCAAGGCCTGCGGCGCGTCGAACCTCCTTAAGAAGGAAGAAGACGGGCTGGTCCACGCATACAACACCGACTATCTCGGAGTGAAGCACGTTCTCGAGGAAAGGTCGTTCACAGGTGATGTGCTTGTGGTCGGATGCGGCGGCGCCGCCAAGGCTGCTGCACTTGCTGCGGTGGATGCCGGGCACAATGTCATAATCGCGAACCGCGACGAGAGCCGGGCCATCCGCTTCGTGGCTGCCAACATCGGCCGCCGTAGTTCCGCCTCCATGCTTGCCATCGGTCTTGGGATGATGGAAGCCTTGCTGCCGTCAGTCAGCTTCATAATTTATTGCGTGCCTGTAGCTCTGCCGTCCCTGAACGACGGGACCCTGGCAGGCAAGACTCTTTTCGAGGCCAACTACCGCGCCGCGCAGTACTCCGCCGGCCACGGCTACGAATACATTCCCGGCGAAGTGTGGCTCGCCGCCCAAGGCACCGAGAGCTTCCGCCTGATGCTGAGTTAACGATTCGTTTTTCCGTCAGAGTGTGCGCGCGTATTGTGGTTTTCATGCATTTTCCGAAGCGTCATCTGCATCACACTGCCATTGCCAAGGACGATATGCGCACTTAGCCTCCTTCCTGAGCCTCTCCGGTGCAGGTGACTGCATCACACTTTGGCGGAAATTAAAAAAAACTTAATTTTGGTGCTTGATTTTTACGTCAAGGACATAAGCAATAATTTACACTATAATGACAGAAAAAGTTCACAAACTACTTAACGATTACCCTGCAGCAAGATGGGCGGCGCTCATACTCATCGCGCTGATGATGTTCTTCGCCTATATGTTCGTAGACGTGATGTCTCCGCTCAAATCACTGATCGAAGGCTCTCACGGCTGGGACAGCGGGGTATTCGGTACTTACGCTTCTGCTGAATACATCCTTAACGTGTTCGGCTTCCTTATCATCGCAGGTATCATCCTCGACAAGATGGGCGTCCGCTTCACAGGAGTCCTGTCGGCATCGATAATGGTCATCGGAGCCCTTATCAAGTTCATCGGCATCAGCGACTGGTTCCAGACCACAGCTTTCTGCAACTGGCTCAACAGCTGGTGGGTGACGATGCCAGGCAGCGCCAAGATGGCAGCCCTCGGCTTCATGATCTTCGGCTGCGGTTGCGAGATGGCCGGCACCACCGTTTCAAAGGCCATCGCCAAATGGTTCAAAGGTAAGGAGATGGCTCTGGCCATGGGTCTCGAGATGGCTATCGCCCGCCTGGGTGTCTTCGCAGTGATGTGGATTTCTCCTATCATCGCCGACCGTTTCGGCAACGCAAACGGCGTGGTTAATGCCGGCGACAGCGCCTTCGCATCTCTCGGATTCTGCGGAGCCCTGCTTATGATCGGCCTGATCAACTTCATCATATTCACCTTTATGGACCGCAAGCTCGACAGGCAGCTCGTCGCTGCAGGTCTGGCTACCGACGAGAAATCTCCTGAAGATGAATTCCACGTATCAGATCTCGGCAAGATATTCAAGAGCAAGATGTTCTGGCTTGTCGCCCTGCTCTGCGTGCTTTACTATTCCGCAATATTCCCGTTCCAGAGATATGCTCCGAACTTCCTTGAGGTGACGCTCGGCATCGATGCCACGGCTGCTTCACGCCTGTTCAGCTGCTTCCCGATCCTGGCCATGTGCCTCACTCCGCTGCTCGGAATCTTCCTGGACACAAAGGGAAAAGGCGCTTCGATGCTTCTGGTCGGCGCATTGATAATGATCGCCTGCCACCTGAGTTTCGCGTTCCTGCTGCCGGCATTCCCCCACAAGTGGCTTGCCCTGGCACTCATCGTTATTCTCGGAGTCAGTTTCTCACTCGTTCCTGCTGCCCTCTGGCCGAGCGTTCCAAAGATTATTGACGAGAAGGTGCTCGGAAGCGCATACTGCCTCATCTTCTGGGTGCAGAACATAGGTCTCTGCCTGGTTCCGCTGCTCATCGGCAAGCTCGTCGAGTCTACCGGCGGATATCTGGTTCCGATGATCGTGTTCTCCAGCTTCGGCGTGCTGGCATTCATCTTCAGCATCCTGCTCAAGATCGAGGACCGCAAGAAAGGTTACGGCCTCGAGAAACCGAATATTCAGAAATAAGCTTTTCGAAACGATGCACACAAAAAAAGACCTCCTGTCCGGAGGTCTTTTTTTGTAACTAGGATAATGACCGTCAGAACGGAAGATCGTCGCTGTCGTCACTGTCAAGACTGTCAAGCGATATAGGCTGGCTCGGTGCAGGCTGACTTGCAGGCTGAGGCTTGGGATATGCCGGAGCCGCTGCACGGGGAGCGGGGGCCGGTGACTGTGCCTGAGGGCCTGGATCGCTGTATGCACCGCCCGTCGGAATCGGAGCGTCACCCTTGCGGCCGAGAAGCTGGATGCTGTCGGCAAGTATCTCGGTGACATAGCGTTTCTGTCCGTTCTGGTCATCCCAGCTGCGGCTGCGGATACGTCCTTCAACGAAGATCTGGCTGCCTTTGCGGATGAAATTTTCCGCCAGGTCGGCAAGCTGTCTCCACGCCACGATATTGTGCCATTCAGTCAGTTCCTTGGTTTCTCCGCTTCCGCGTTCTCTGTATCTTTCTGTTGTCGCGAGGGTAAAACTGGCTACAGAAGCACCTCCCTCCAGATGTCTTACATCGGGATCCTTCCCAACATTGCCGATCAAAAAAACCTTGTTTAGTGCCATGATATTCGTGTTTTTAATTGTCTATAAAAGTAAGGCTAAGCAGCCAAAGAAACAAATAAAGTTATGAGGAGATTTACACATCAAGCAGATGCTCGTAGCCGGGGCGGTACTGGTAGTGCAGCAGGGCGTTGGCCTCGTCGTCGTCCATGAATTTCTGGACGATGGGGTTCCAGACGAGGGGACGGTTCAGTTCGCCGGCGATGATGCCGATATTGCACATAGTGCATGAAGAGTGTCCGACCTCTACGGGTACGTTGGGGTCGATCCTGGTCCGCATGCTCTCGATGAACACGCGGTGGTGGCCGGCGCGGGCTTCGAAGGGCACGTCATTGTCGTCGACCTTCATCTCGAACCTGGGGTCGGAAGCATATAGCTTTCCGCGGTGAACGGCAATCCAGCCTTTGTCTCCGTAAATCTTGACGCCCTGGCCGGAATCGTCGAAAGTGGTTTCCTCCACGACGATGCCGTTGTCATATTTATATGTGAGATTCTTGTAGAAGCTGTATCCTGGAGGTATGATTTCGGTGGGGCCTGAGAGATCCTTGCCTACGGCCCACTGTGCGATGTCGAACATATGGGCGCCCCAGTCGGTCATATAGCCGCCGCCCGTAGGCTTGTACCAGCGCCATGCACCCCAGCAGGTATCGCTGCCGTCTTCCTTGAGCAGCGGGTCGATGTCCGGAAAGTATGTAGCCTTGTCGGTCATCGGGCCGAGCCACTTGTCCCAGTTGAGGCCGGCGGGAGGAGTCTGTGCAGGGAAATGATGAGGTACGGGGAAGGGCTGTCCGTCCCAGCGGCCCACATAGACGTCCATCTTGCGGATCGTGCCGAGGTCACCTTCGCGGGCCACGTTGGCAGCGTGGATGAACTCTTCGCTGGAACGCTGCTGGCTGCCCACCTGCAGTATGCGGTTGTACTTGCGGACGGCTTTGACGAGCTGCTTTCCTTCATACACCGTCAGTGTCATCGGCTTCTCGAGGTATATGTCCTTGCCGGCCTTGCAGGCTGCGATTGCGATGCCTGCGTGCCAGTGGTCCGGAGTGGCTATCACAACGGCGTCTATGTCCTGCCGGGCCAGAAGGTCCTCGTAGTTCTCATACATCGCGGGTGCGGCTTTCTTCACGCCCTTGCCCTGGTAGTATTCGGTGACTCTCTTCACGAAGCGGTCGCGCTTGATGTCGTATACGTCGCAGCCTGCCACCACCTGAACGTCGTCCATCTGCATGAAACTGCTCAGCAGATACATGGCCTGCTGTCCGAGGCCGATGAAGCCCATCCGGATCTTGTCGCTTGCGGCGACAGTCTTGCTGCGGGCCGGAGCCTCTGCCAGACTGAAAGCAGAAGCGATGGAAGGCGCAACGGCAAGGCCGGCGATGCCGAAGGCTGTTTTCTTAAGAAAATCTCTTCTTTGCATATTGGAAGTAGTATTTAGGTATCAGATAAGTTACTCTGAGTCCAGCGCCTGTGCAATGATTGAAACAGGGTTCATTACGGTGATGCCGGTGCTCATCTCTATCTGCCACTTGCAGGTCTCGCATTCTGTAGCCACGACGAAGGGTGCTGAATCGCCGGCCTTCGCCTTGGCTTCACGGATCTCGGAGAACAGCAGCTCACCGATTTTCTGCGAATACCCGTAATTCTCTTTCTTGAACCCGAAGGTGCCGGAGATGCCGCAGCAGTACGGCTCGAGCACTGTCAGCTCCAGTCCAGGAATCTTTCTGAGAATTCCCAGGGTAAACTCCTGCCAGCCCATCCTCTGCATATGGCAGGAGGTGTGGTAGGCCACCTTCATATGGAAGTCTTTGCGGAAGTTGAGTTTTACCTCGCCGGACTCCAGCCTGGGATAAAGCCAGCGGCTGAGAAGCATGATGCGGTCCTTTACATCCTCGTTCGGCAGACCGAGCACTTCGGGATATTCCTCACGCATCATATGGGTGCAGGAAGATGATACCGTCAGCACCGGTCCTGCAGCCTTGCGGATGGATTCGAGGTTGATACGGCCCTGTTTTGCCGCCTTGGCTGCGAATCCGTTGCTCATAAGGGCTATTCCACAGCACTTCTCGCGTTCAAGCAGTTCGACTCCGTAGCCGGCGGCGTTGACCACCTTGACGAAGTCCTTGCCGAGCTGGGGATAGTTGTAGTTGGCATAGCAGCCGTGGAAGAATGATACTTTCTTCTCGAAGCCTGCCTGAGCCTCAAGAGCTTCCTTGCGGAACCAGTTCTCGAACTTCTCGGATGAATATGCCGGGAATGTACGGTGCCTGTCCACGCCCAGAGTTCCGTGAAGCACGGCTTTCGCAACACCGGTCTTGAGCACCGCGTTAGCGACGGGTGCAATGGGGGAGGCGGTCATGCCGCCGACAAAGTCGGTGGAGGCCAGAGTCCAGTCACGGAGTCCGTGGAGACCGCGTATCTTTGACTGGGAACCGTACTTGATGCGTGCCGTCTGGATCATATCGCCGATCTTGACGCCGGACGGACAGGCTACCTCGCAGCGTTTGCAGTTGAGGCAGTATTTCAGTGCATAATCATAATATTCAGGGTCTTTAATCCTGTATCTCTCACCGTCGGGGCCCGCCTTCTTCGGGCCGGGATACTGCTCGTTGACGGCCAGCATCGGGCAGACCAGAGTGCAGAGGTTGCACTTCAGACACTGTTCAAGGTTCGCTGTGCTTATGCTTTTTTCCTGCATTGTCCTACCACTTTTTCATTATTTCCATCGCAGCAGCCCTGCCGCTTGATTCTATTCCTTCATCTGACAACGGCTCTCCGGCCAGTACCTGACCTGCCGCATAGAGGTTGTCGATAATAATTCCGCCCTTGATGACGCGCCCGGCTTCATCGGTCCTGACTCCGAACCTTTCATACGGCTGAGGAGCGAAAAAGTCAGTGTCGAACCATTTCCCGTGGTCCGGTTCGAATTCGACGTCGGCATCGAAAACTGGTTCGAAAACGCCGCCCATATAGGAGATTATGCCGCGGGAGAAGAACTTGCCTGTTGCGAGTACGAACGCACCGGCCACCAGCGGTTCATCGCCCAGGTTGCGGCTGAACACCCTGACAACGTGGGAACCGTCGTCAGACAGGTCTGCCTTGACAATGCTGTCACCTCTGAATACGGTCACGCCTTTTGCAGACAGGGCGGACAAGGCGGAATATGGAGAACGGGCCTGTGCCTTGGGTGAAGCCGGGCCTTCTGTCGCGTCGTGGAGCGAAAGCCCTTCAGCGAACAGGGCGACCTTCTTTCCTGCACCGGCAAGGACATCCGCAGCCGTACATCCGGCAAGTCCGCCGCCAATAACTATAATATCGTAGGTCATTTCCTGTGTACTTTATGCATATATTCGGCTTCTCTGAGAGTGTCTCCCCAAAGTACGGGAGACATGCCTTTCCATCGTTCCTGAAGATAGTCCTTAACCAGTTCGTCGGCTTTGTCCGGAGTGCCGAGGACTTCTGCAAGAACTTTTGCAACCCTGCTGATGCAGAACGAGCCCTGGCAAGTGCCCATTCCCACTCTTGTATGACGTCTGAGGTCGGAAATGCTCCGGACACCCAGGTTCTTTACAGAATATTCTATCTCGGCGCGCGTCACCTGTTCGCATTCGCATATTATCTCGCCAGCTCCCTTGGCATTGAAATCCATGATGTCAGCTTCACTTCCATGGCGTCCTACGGCAGCCCGCTTGTGTACGGGATCCTTGCCCGACTTGCGCACCTTTGACCCGGGAAGTCTCTTTTCTGCAGTAGTGCAAGGAATCTTCAGGCCCAGTTTTTCGCATACCAGGTCGGTGGCCATCTCAGCCATCAGACGGCAGGTGGTGAGCTTGCCTCCGGTGATGGTGATAAGTCCTTTGATGCCGTCGCGCAGCTCGTGGTCCAGCAACACTATTCCACGGCTGACATTCCTGCCGCTGGCTGCCTTGTCGGCGACTACGAGCGGTCGTACTCCTGCGTAGGCGCGGATGATCCTGGTGGTAGACAGTTCCGGTACGAGGTTGATGCCTTCCTGGAGAAGCAGGGATACTTCATCACCGGTCGCCCTGATATCTTCGCAGTCTTCGAAAGGAACTTTGTCGGATGTGGTGCCGAGCACGCTGACCACATCGCCCGGGACAAGGATGTCGGCATTGCCGGGCTTGCGGCAGCGGTTGATCACCATCCTTGTGAGACGGTGTCCGAAAATCAGCAGAGAGCCTTTGCTGGGCATCATGTCAATATGAGCTCCGCCCAGCTCGGCAAGGTGGGCGCTCCATATGCCCGCAGCAATGACTACCTGTCTTGCCCTGATGGAACTGCCGCCGAGGACGATACCCCTGACATCCCCGTTCTCTTTCAGGAAACCGGTGACTGCACGGAATTTGATGACATCAGCTCCGTGGCGGACTGCATCAAGGATGTTGGCATCTACCAGACGGAAGGGGTCTACAGATGCGTCAGGCACTTTCACGGCACCGATAAGTCTCGGATTGACGGCCGGCTCGAGCCTGAGCGCTTCTTCCGGTGTGATGGCCTCCGCATCAATGCCGCAGTCCCTGCAGGCCTTGATGAATTTCTCCTGGTACTCCAGGCTGTCTTCCGGCAACGTGATGAAAAGGCCTCCGGTGGGGTCGATGCAGGACGATGCAATCCTGCGCAGTATCCTGTTTTCGGAGATGCACTCCCTGGCGCCTTCCGGGTCGGTTACGGCATATCTGGCTCCGCTGTGGAGCAGGCCGTGGTTGCGCCCTGACGCACCGTCGCAGAGGTCGCCCCTCTCTACGAGAAGAGTCTTGAGTCCGCGCAGAGCGCAGTCCCTGGCAGTGGCCGCTCCGGTTATTCCGCCGCCGATGATTATCACATCATATTCTTTGCTGGAGTTTTCAAGAAACATGGCTGATGTCAAAAGTCTTGTCTAACCTGACAAATTTACTAAAAAAGTGCTGCAATAAAAACAGAAAAGCACGTGGAAACACGTGCTTTTCTGTATGGAAATGTGTCTTTCAGACTTACCAGATATGTACCCTCTCTGATTCGGGACGGAACATCGGGTCGCCTTCCTTGATGTCGAAAGCATCGAAGAATGTCTGGAAGTTGCGGATCGATACGTTGACGCGGTTGCGGGCCAGGGAGTGTACGTCCATGTTGGTCAGACGGGCTTTCTCCTCGTCAGTGATGTTCTGTGCCCAGATAGCACCGTAGCTGAGGTAGAAGCGCTGTGCCGGGGTGAAGCCGTCGATGAGTTTGACGGGCTTGCCGGCCATTGCGTTCTCCATTGCGGTGTAGGCGATTGAGAGTCCGCCGTGGTCACCGATGTTCTCACCGAGGGTGTAGCGGCCGTTGGCGTGGACGCCGGGGAGAATTTCGACTTCGTCGAACTGGGCTACGAGCTTTTCTCCGAGAGCGTTGAACTTGGCTTTGTCCTCTTCGGTCCACCAGTTGACCATATTGCCGTTTGCGTCGAACATTGAACCCTGGTCATCGAAGCCGTGAGACATTTCGTGTCCGATGACTACACCGATGCCGCCGTAGTTTACGGGTTCGTCAGCATTGGGGTCGAAGAAGGGCTTCTGAAGGATGGCTGCCGGGAAGCATATTTCGTTGGTAGTAGGGTTGTAGTATGCATTGACGGTCTGGGGAGTCATGCCCCACTTGGTCCTGTCGGTAGGCTTGCCGAGCTTTGAAAGGTCGTCCTTTATGTACCAGGCGCTGGCGTTGCGCAGGTTCTCGTAGTAAGTGTTGTCGGGGTTGATGTCGAGAGAACTGTAGTCTTTCCATTTGTCAGGATAGCCGATCTTTACGGTGAAGGCGGCAAGTTTCTCCAGGGCTTTGGCCTTGGTCTCGTCGCTCATCCATTCCAGATTCTCGATATGCTGGCCGAGGGCGGTGCGGAGATTCTCCACGAGTTCGATCATCATCTGCTTTGATGATTCAGGGAAATAGCGCTCTACATACATCTGGCCGACTGCTTCGCCGAGGAGGCTGTTCGGAACGCTCATCGCGCGTTTCCAGCGGGGCTGCTGTTCCTGTGCGCCGGACATCTGATGGCTGAAGAACTCCCATGATGCGGTATAGAAGTCGTCGCTGAGGGCGCCGCACTGTCCGCTAACGAACTGGGAGAGAAGATAAGCCTTGAGAGTTTCGAGATCGGTCTTTGCAATCAGCTTGTTCAAACCGTCGAAGTAAGAAGGCTGCATGACGATCACTTTTTCCTGAGGGGCGATTCCAATCTCGTCGCATACCAGGTCAAAACGTATCTCAGGCCATCTCTTGAAGATTTCCTTGCTGGTCATAGGATTGTTCTGGGCTGCAATGTCGCGGCTCTGCTCGCGGGTCCAGAAAATCTGGGCCATGGCGTCTTCGACTGCCATATCCTTGTCAGCGATTTCAGCTGCATTCTCGATGCCTGCGAGGGTGAGAACCTTCTCGAGGAAGTTTCTGTAGCCTGCCTTGAGCTCGGCGTTGCTCTCGAGCAGATAGTAGTCGCGGTCACCCATTCCAAGGCCGGCCTCGGCAAGGTAGAGAATCTGCATGTCGCTGTCGACCAAGTCGGCGTCAACGCCTGAACCATAAAAACCGCCTTCTCCGTAGAGATTCATCTTGCCGAGCAGTCTGGCCAGTTCATCCTTAGACTTCACGGCCTGGATTTCAGCGATGTAGGGCTGGATGGGCTGAGCGCCAAGTTCATTGCGGGTGGTTGAATCGAGAGCCATCTTGTAGAGGTCAGTAATCTTCTGATTTACTGTGCCGGGCTCAGGGTTCTCGGTGGTCATGCTCTCGAAGAGGGCGTTCAGGTTTTCCTGAGCCTGCTCGCGGAGGGCGTCGAAGCTGCCGTAACGCGAGAATTCGGGACGGAGGGGATTGTTTTTCTGCCATCCGCCGGTTGAATACTGATAGAAGTCAACCTTGGGGCTGACAGTGGGGTCGAGGTAACTCATATCCAGTGCAGGAACCTTGCTCTTGTCGCTGCAGGCTGCAATGGCGAGTACAGATAAAAGAAGTACGATTGTCTTTTTCATTGTTTTATGTGTTTAGATATTCTTTTCGGGTTGAGGTTCGGGTTCCGGTTCGGAGGCTGGCAACTGCCTCACCGTCACCACGCAGGTGGCTGAAACGCCGTCTGCCGTTGCCGTGATCGTGGCGGATCCGGATGCAACCGCAAGTATCTTTCCGCCATTGACGGTTACAGTGGCAGGGTTGTCGGATGTCCAAACGGGGGTTGAGAAGGTAGCGTCTGAGGGCTCTACGATGGCCTGGAGGGTGTATGGCTGACCAATCTCCAGAAAGACGTTTTCCGGAACGACGGTAATGGAAGTGACCTCTTTGGTGCAGGAAACGGCAACCGTGCAGATTGCAGCGAGAATGACAGCGATTGTTCCGGATTTGCGCATACCTTAAAAACCAGTTCTTACTGGCGCGCAAATTTAAACAACTTTATTAAATTTGTTAATTATATTATTGCTTGATACAGATAGATGAGCGAACAAAGAAAAAGAAAACGCGGTGACCGCAGGGACGGTTTCTGGGTAAAGGATATCCCGGGACTGAACACAGTGATGATGCATCTCTTCCCGAACCGCACGGATTGCGAAGTATATCTCCACGACAAACTTGATGTGACCGAAGTTCTCAAGCTCCTTGAAAAGAAGAATGCCAGCCATCCCGAATACAAGACTACGATTTTCCACGCGATGATAATCGCTGTGGCGAGGATGGTGAGAGAACGTAACGGAATGAACCGTTTCATCCAGGGCCGGCGCCTGTATGAACGCTATGAAGTCAGCCTGAGCTTCATCGCCAAACGCCGTTTCAAGGACGGATCGGACGAGGCAATCATGTTTTTCGTACCGAAGGATGACGACAATCTGGATTCGCTCAGCTACAAGATCTCAGGAGAGGTGAAGGAGGCCCGCAAGTCGGAGCATTCCAACGGTGGCATCGATGCCAAGATCGACGCTTTCGCCAAGATTCCGCGCCTTCTGCTGATGTTCGTGCTCAGGGTGATACGCTGGCTGGACTTCTGGGGAGTCAATCCCAAGGTACTTACCGACGGCGACTGCAACTATTCGTCAGTGCTGCTGAGCAACCTGGGCAGCATCGGCGGTCCTGCAGTATACCACCATCTTAACAATTACGGCACCAACAGCGTGATGGTGACTGTCGGCACAGTGCACAAGGAAGAAGTGGTGATGCCGGACGGACACAAGGAAGTTCGGGATATCCTGGATTTCGGTGCGACTATCGACGAGCGCATCGCTGACGGATTCTATTTCGTACGCAGCCTCAAGCTTCTGAAATATATCTTCGCCAATCCTGAACTGTTTGACAAACCGATGGGAGAGCCAAGCGGTTTCAGCTACGAATAGTCACACTCGGCAACAATGCTGTCAGCAATCTGCTCGAACGTAAGCCCGTCCGTGTCTATCACTGCGTCCGCCACCGAACCGTAGATTCCGTTGCGTATTTCGAACAGTTCTTCGATCTGGGCCCTGGTCTTGCCCCGGAGCAGAGGCCTGGGATAGGTGGCTTCGATGTTTTCAAGGCAGGTGTCGAGACTGCATCTCAGCCATACCAGACGGCAGTTCTCTTTCAGAACGGCCCTGTTCTCTTCACGTACCACGGCTCCTCCGCCAAGCGCCAGGATCACACCTTCGCTTCCGCTGAGAAGAGCCTGCATCGTCGAGGTTTCGAGATTCCTGAAATAGCTTTCGCCCATAACGCTGAAAATCTCCGAAACTGACTCGCATTCGAGTTCCGGAAATGCTGCGTTGTGGGCTTCCAGGACTGCGTCGTCAAGGTCGAAGAACGGAATGCCTGAGCGTTCTGCCGCTGCACGCCCGTAGGTTGTCTTGCCGCAACCCATAAAACCTGTAAGAGCAACGTTCATCGCCTTAGAAGAGGGAAAGTTCAATGGGATCGTCGTCGTCGAAACTGCTGCCCTCCGGCGTGCCGGCTTCGGGACTGTCCTTGCTTTGGGCGGGCTCGGGGAATGCAGGTGCGGCGGGACCGTTCTCTCCGTCATAGATCTCGATCACATCGGCGTTCCTGTCTTCGCTCTCTTCATCGACTTCCAGCTCGGGTACGGGAATGGGCTCGATAAACTCAACGGTGTCGACATCAAACTGGCTGAGACGTTTTCCCTTGGCCTTGAAACCTTTCTTGCCGATAAAACCGGCCACGTCGATGATCTCGACGCCGCGGGAAGCATTCTTGCCCTTGAAGGTAATCTGCAGACGGGGATATACGTCCTCGCTTATTGCGACCATGCGAGAACCGCTGCCCTCTGAAATGAAGCACTGTTCGTTGTTGTCGCTCACTTCGAAGCTGAAACGCTTGATGTAATAGAAGCCTGCCTGCTTGTCGTAGTAGACTACTGAATAGGTCAGGTCCGGATCGAGCTTGCAGATCTTTTCGATAGAACCCTGATAGCGGTTGCTGAGGTCGAATGAAGATGTGTAGTAGCGGCCGTTCTTGAGAATGACCAGAATATGTTCGTCGGGGAGGAACTCGCCCAGATAGAGACCCCTGCCGGCATCGTTGAGACGGCTTATGTCGCTGTCGAACCATATTTCCTTGCCGCCGATGGTGGACACACCTTTCGACTTGAGCTGTATCCTCAGTATCGGATTGCGGGACAGAATGTTGCCACGGCTTCCCCTGCCTTTGACGGCGAGCTTGGCGAAGTCGAAGGTGTCGCTTGTCTTCTTGAGTTTCGGGCGGTTGCGCAACAGGACGCGTACGACTTCAGCCTCACCGTTGGGATTGGCCGAGAAGTAGATCACTGAACTGTCGGGCTTGCCCTGGGTAAGGTTGTATGTCTTGTTCTTCGTCACTCCGGTCACGGCGAAGCGTTTGGCGAAATAGATGCCGTTCTTGCCGTCTCTGTAGACTGCGTTGTAGATGGTGCGCTCGTCGCCCTTCTTGAACACTCCTACGTGGATCAGGTTCTTGCCGATGAAGGCCTTGTCTTTCACTGGAGTGATTATGTAATCGCCGTTCTTCATAAAGGCGATGATATCGTCGATGTCGGAACATTCGCATACGAAGGCGGCATTGTCTATCTTCTTTTCGTCGATGCCTATGAATCCGCCTTCCATGTCGGCGTACAGCTTGGCGTTGGCTACAGCCACTTTCTGGACGTTGATGTTCTCGAATTCTTCTATGCGGGTGAGGCGGGGATGGGCGTCGCCGTATTTCTTCTTGATGTTCCTGAAATGGGCGATGGTATACTGGGTCAGGTGCTCCAGATTGTATTTTACCTTGGCAATCTGGTCTTCGGTGGCCTTGATGCGCTCGTTGGCAGCCTTTATGTCGAACTTGGAAATCTTGCGGACGGGTTTTTCCACAAGTTTCAGGATATCATCGTTGGTAATGGGTTTCCGTACGAGATGCTGGTATTCGAGCATCTTGTCGGTCACATCCTGGATCTGCTCTTCCCAGCTGCGGGCGTCGTTTTCCAGCACGCGGTATACCTTTTCCTCGAAGAATATCCTTTCGAGGCTCATCCTGTGCCAGTCGTCCTCGAGTTCAGAGAGCGTGATCTGCAGCTCTTTCTCGAAAAGTTCCCTGGTGTGCCAGGCCCCGTACCGGACGACGTCCTCGACAGTCATAAATTCCGGCTTGCCGTCCTTGATCACCACGGTGTTGGGAGACAGGACTACGGAACATTTCGTGAAGGCGTAGAGGGCGTCTATCGTCTTGTCAGGTGAAATGTCGTTGGCCAGCTGCAGCACGATCTCGACCTTGTCCGAACTGTAGTCGTCGATCTTCTTGATCTTGATCTTGCCGGAATCGTTCGCCGAAATGATGGAGGCTATAACCGAGCCGGTGGTCTCGCCGAACGGAAGGTCTTCTATGACAAGAGTTCTCTTGTCGCGTTTCGTGATGGTGGCGCGGATGCGGACCCTGCCGCCCCGGAGGCCTCCGTTGTATTTGCTGCAGTCGGCTATGCCGCCTGTAGGAAAATCCGGGTAAAGGGTGAATTCCTCTCCCTTGAACACTGCGATGCTGGCATCCAGCAGTTCGTTGAAGTTGTGGGGGAGGATTAGGATCTTGAGGCCGACGCCGATACCCTTGCTTCCTTGTGCGAGCAGCAGGGGGAACTTGACCGGCAGGGTGACAGGCTCCACGCTGGCCCTGTCATAAGTGGGCACCCACTCGGTGATCTTGGGATTGTAGACCACGTCGAGGGCGAATTTGCTCAGCTTGGCCTCGATATAACGCATGGCGGCCGCGCTGTCTCCGGTGAGGATGTTGCCCCAGTTTCCCTGGCCTTCTATGAGCAGCTCCTTCTGCTGCATTCCCACAAGGGCGTCGTATATGGACGCATCGCCGTGGGGGTGGAACTTCATCGTGTCTCCGACAATTCCTGCAACCTTGTGGTAACGGCCGTCTTCGTTGAGTTTCAATGCGTGAAGGATACGCCTCTGTACAGGTTTGAGACCGTCTTCGATGTAAGGAACGGCGCGGTCAAGCATGACGTAAGAGGCATAGTCGAGGAACCAGTCGCGGTACATGCCCGGGAGCTTGTACTTGTTTTCCCCGGCATTGATCACGCGGCTGAACTTGCTGCCCTTGCTGTTGTCTTTGAACTCCTTCGCGGGCTCCTCGTTCACGCTCTCTTCTTCCTGCGCTGCGTTATCTTCGCTTCCCTCTATCTCTTCGATCTCTTCTATCTCTTCACTCATCGTTCAGAACGGTTAATCTTGTATATAGCCGAACCTTCTTAGCATCTGCCTGTCTTCTCTCCAGTTGCGTTCGACCTTGACAAATATCTGCAAAAATACCTTTTTTTCAAAAAAAGCCTCCATATCGACGCGGGCCTGGGTGGCGACTTTTTTCAGTGCGGCTCCCTTGTTGCCGATGACAATGCCTTTCTGGGAATCGCGCATCACGTTGATTACGGCTCTTATGTCGTATCTTTCTTCACCTTCCTTGAATTCCTCGATAACCACTTCCGTGCAATAGGGGATCTCCTTGGAATAGTTCAGGAAAATTTTCTCGCGGATAATCTCGGCGGCGAAGAAACGCAGGCTCTTGTCCGTGAACGCATCTTTGTCGTACCACGGCGGGCTGACGGGGAGGAGCTCCTTGATCCGCTCGAATATCGAGTCAAGGTTGAATCGTTCCAGCGCGCTGGCGGCGAATATCTCTGCCTTCGGCACTTCTGCATGCCATCTTTCGGCAAGTTGGCGGACCTGGTCCTGGGTGCTTTTGTCTATCTTGTTGATCACGATGATCACAGGGCAGGCGACCTGGTTGAGTTTCTCGACGTATTCCCGGTTCTTGTCGGCTTTTTCTATGACGTCAGTCACATAGATGATGACATCGGCGTCGCCGATGGCGGTGTCGACGAAATTCATCATGCTTTCCTGAAGTTTGTAGGCAGGTTTCAGGATGCCGGGAGTGTCGCTGTAGACTATCTGGAAATCGTCGCCGTTGACGATACCCATGATGCGGTGGCGTGTGGTCTGGGCTTTCGCAGTCACGATCGAAAGCTTCTCGCCGACGAGGGCGTTCATCAGAGTGGACTTGCCTACGTTGGGGTTGCCGATGATATTGACGAACCCCGATCTGTGATTCCTAGGCACTTCCATCATTCGAACGCACCCATCATCAGGTGATTGATCTCTTCATCTGTGAGGAAACGCCACTGGCCGCGGCGCAGGTTCTTCTTGGTAAGGCCTGCGAAGAAAACCATGTCAAGTTTCTTGACCTTGTATCCCAGATGTTCGAAGATGCGGCGTACGATCCGGTTGCGGCCCGAGTGGATCTCGATACCCACCTCGCTCTGCATCCCGTTCACATAGGAGAGGGCGTCAGCTGCGATAGGCCCGTCTTCCAGGGTTATGCCATCGAGAATGGCGTCGAAATCGGCCTTCTTGAGATTCTTGTCCAGAGTTACATAATAAATCTTGCGAACGTGATATGAAGGGTGCGTGAGCTTCTCGGCCAGATTTCCGTCGTTGGTGAACATCAGCACTCCGGTGGTGGCCTTGTCGAGGCGGCCTACAGGAAATACACGTTCCTTGCAGAGCTCATTCGAGATAAGTTCCATGACGGTCTTCTCGGCGTGAGGGTCGCTGGTCGTGGTGACGAAGTTTTTGGGCTTGTTCATCACAATATAGACCTTCTTTTCGCCTTTCAGCCTCTCTCCGCTGAAGCGGATGTCGTCTGTCGGACTTACCTTTGTGCCGAGTTCGGTGACAATCTTGCCGTTGACTGTCACGAGGCCTGCCTCGATGAATTTGTCAGCCTCGCGGCGTGAGCATACTCCTGAATTGGCGACAAACTTGTTCAGACGCACCAGACCGTCGTCTTCTTCACTGGCAGCTTTGGCCGGAGTGTTCCTCTTCTTGTGTTGCTTGTCAGAGAAGTATCTGCCGCTTCCCGACGATCTTCTTTCATAGTTCTTGCCGCTGCCGGCCTGACGGCCTTTAGAGTTGTTCGAACGGGCAGCAGTCTTCGGGCCTGCCGGACGCGGGGTGTTGCGTTTTCTTGATGTGTTCTGCATAGTATTGGCGTTATTATGCCGCTGCAAATTTAGCGGATTATTTGAAATCAGAGGTATGCGGCCATTTCATCTGCAAGCGCCTTGGCCGCAGTTCCGGCTGCCTTTGCGAAGTCTTCTCCCTGTCCGGCATAGATGATGCCGCGTGAAGAGTTTATCAGCAGGCCGCAGTGGCTGTTCATACCATATCTTACCACTTCGCTGACAGTGCCTCCCTGGGCTCCGACTCCGGGCACGAGGAAGAAATTGTCGGGACATATCTCGCGGATGGCCTTGAACATTTCGGGACGTGTGGCGCCGACCACGAACATAGTGTTGTCCACGGTGCCCCACTGCAGGGCCTTGCTCATCACCTTTGCGTACAGCGGCTCCTCTCCGTCGAACTCGAAATCCTGAGCGGATTCATTGGAAGTCGCCGCCAGTATGATGGCCCATTTCCCTTTGTATTCGAGGAAAGGCTTGATGCTGTCCTGGCCCATATATGGCGAGAGGGTGACGGCGTCGAAGTCCAGCGTCTCGAAGAAGGCTCTGGCGTACATCCGGGCCGTGTTGCCGATGTCGCAGCGTTTTGCATCCAGGATGACGAACAGTTCGGGATGGTGCTTGCGGATGTATGAGACGGTCATTTCCAACTCGTTCCATCCCTGGGCTCCGAACACTTCATAGAAGGCGCTGTTGGGCTTGTATGCTACGGCATACTTCGCCGTAGCGTCGATGATCGCCTTGTTGAATTCGAAGACAGGATGCTCCGTACGTTTGATGTGCTCGGGCATCCGGGATATCTCCGGATCCAGCCCGATGCACAGGAAACTTTTCTTTGCCAGGATGTTCTCGTAGAGTTGCTGATATGTCATGACCGTCGGCTGAAATAGTATTTTTTGACTGAATTATACAAAGATAACCAAATTTTTACTACTTTTACACCCCTTCGAAATGAATAGAAAATCAACAGAAAAATATGCAGATTAATCAAACAAACCAGGATGACCTCACATTGAAGGTGAGCATCAAAGTCGACAAAGAAGATTACGCCGAAGATATGAACAAACGCCTCAAGGATTATCGCCGCAACGCCGATATCCGTGGCTTCCGCAAGGGAATGGCTCCGATGTCGCTCATCGAGAAGATGTACGGCGGACAGGCGCTTGCAGATGCTGTAAACACCGTAGTGTCGCAGCAGATCGGCAAATATATCGAAGACAACAAGCTCAACGTGATAGGAGAGCCCCTTCCCAGCGAGGATCAGGAGAATACTCCTGAGGAAGGCGATTCATTCACCTTCAACTTCGACCTTGGAGTCGCTCCCGAGGTCACCGTGGATGTTACTTCAGAAGATACCATCCCTTACTATACCGTAACCGTAAGCGCCAAGGCAGTCAGCGACTACAAGGACAACCTGCTGAAGCAGTACGGCAATATGGAAAGCGGTGATGCCGCCGGTGCCGACGATTTCATCGTAGTTGATTTCAAGCAGGGCGAGACTGAAGTCAAGGATGCATACGTATCCCTTCGCAGCATATCTGAAGAGGCCAAGAGCATCTTCCTGGGCATCAGGAAGGACGAAGTGAAGGAACTTGATGTCAACGAGGTGTTCCCCAATGATTCGGACCGCGCCGCAATGCTCCATATGACCAGGGAAGAACTGAAAGATATGGATCCCAAATGGCAGATGACCGTCAAGGATGTCAAGACCTTCGTTGCGGCCAAGCCGACACCCGAGACTTTCGAGAAGATTTTCGGAAAGGATGTGGTGAAGGACGAAGCTGCTTTCGACGCCAAGGTCAAGGAACTGCTCAAGAATGAATATGCACGCGAAAGCGACTACCGGTTCTCGGCAGACGTCCGTGACTATCTTCTGAAGAAAGCTGACATCAAGCTTCCGGAAGCGTTCCTCAAGAGATGGCTCATCCGTGTAAACGAGGGCAAATTCACCGCAGAGGACATTGAGAAGGAATTTGATGCCTTCACAAAGGATTTCCGCTGGCAGATGATCTGCAACCACCTTATGAAAGCCCACGAGATGCAGGTTACCAAGGAAGACCTTGACAAGGAAGCCCGCGCTCTGGCTGCATACCAGTTCGCCATGTACGGAATGAACGACGTCCCCGACGACCAGCTCGCTGGTTTTGCAGACCGCCTGCTCGGCGATGACGACCAGGCCCGCCGTCTCTACGACAAAGTGGAGGCCGACAAGGTTGTCGCCTATGTCAAGGAGACCGTAACCCTCGAAAAGAAGAAATCGACCGTCGAAAAGATGCGTCAGCAGACCAAGTAATCCAGCCAGACTATGAACGAATTCGTAAAATATGCTGTCAAGCACCGTGGCATCAGCTCGATGGCGCTTCACAGGTACAACTCTGCAGTCGACAGTTACATCAACCCTATGATCATCGAAGAGCGCCAGCTCAACGTTGCCCAGATGGATGTGTTCTCACGTTTGATGATGGACCGTATCATCTTCCTCGGATGCCCGATCACCGACGAGGTGGCCAATATCATCCAGGCGCAGCTGCTCTTCCTCGACAGCAATGGCTATGATTCCGACATTTCTCTGTACATCAACTCCCCCGGAGGTTCGGTATACGACGGACTCGGCATCTATGACACGATGCAGACCATCAATTCAGACATACATACCATCTGCACCGGAATGGCTGCGTCGATGGCATCCGTGCTGCTTGCCGCCGGCACAGCAGGAAAACGTTCGGCCCTGACTCACTCGAGGGTTATGATCCACCAGCCCCTCGGAGGTGCTGAAGGCCAGGCATCGGACATCGAAATCACTGCACGCGAGATCCTCAAGCTCAAGCACGAGCTCTATCAGATACTAAGCGACCATACCGGCAAGGACATAGACATTATCCGCCGTGATGCCGACCGCGATTTCTGGATGACTTCGCAGGAAGCTCTCGAATATGGAATGATAGACCAGATCGTGAAAAAGTCCGAGAAGAATGGCAAAAAATAAAATCGAAGTCCCGCGCTGCGCATTCTGCGGAAGAAGCGAGAACGAAGTTCCCCTGATGATGTACGGCGAGCAGGCCTGCATCTGCTCCGACTGTGCCGAAATGGCGTTCACCAAGGCAAGGGAACTGCTGCATCCCCAGAGCAGCATAAAGTCTGCCGGCAAGGTGAACGGTGATTTCTCACTGCGCAAGCCGCACGAGATTTACGATTTCCTTAGCCAGTATGTAGTAGGACAGGATTCTGCAAAGAAGACCCTGGCCGTAGCTGTATATAACCACTATAAAAGGGTTGAAAATGCCGAAGCGGGCACCGGAGACCTCTTCGAGAAGTCCAATATCCTTATGGTCGGCCCTACCGGCACCGGCAAGACCCTGCTCGCCCGTACCATCGCGAAGATGCTTAACGTGCCTTTCGCAATCGTTGATGCAACCATACTGACCGAGGCCGGATATGTGGGAGAAGACGTCGAGAGCATTCTCACGCGTCTGCTCCAGGATGCTGACTATGATGTCAAGAAGGCCGAGAAGGGTATTGTATTCATCGACGAAATCGACAAGATAGCTCGCAAGGGCGACAACCCTTCGATTACCAGGGACGTATCCGGCGAAGGCGTGCAGCAGGCCCTGCTTAAGATCATCGAAGGAAGCGTGGTGAACGTGCCTCCGCAGGGCGGCCGCAAGCACCCCGAGCAGCAGATGATCGCCGTTGATACCAACAATATCCTGTTCATCTGCGGAGGCGCCTTCGAAGGCATAGAGCGCAATATCGCCAACCGTCTGAACACCCAGGTGGTGGGTTACGACGCAGGCGGTATCCGCACACGTATCGACCGTGACAATCTTATCCAGTACATCGCTCCGCAGGATCTCCGTTCATACGGACTGATTCCCGAGATAATCGGCCGCCTTCCCGTGCTCACGCATCTCAATCCGCTTGACCGCAGGACTTTGAGAGCCATCCTCACCGAGCCCAAGAATTCACTTGTCAACCAGTACAAGGAAATCTTCCGCCTCGACGGCATCAAGCTCATCATCAAGCCGGACGTGCTGGAGTACATCGTCGACACAGCCATCGAGTTCAAGCTAGGTGCGCGCGGTCTGCGTTCGATCTGCGAAATCATCATGCTTGACGCAATGTACGACGCGCCGACCAGCAACCGCAAGACCTTTACGATCGATCTCGATTATGCCAAGTCCAAGGTACAAAAATCGGGAGCGGTCCTCGTGAAAGATACCACTCCCGTTCTGGATTGACCTCAAAGGCCGTCTTAGTTCAGGATATCTCCGTTCATCGAAATCAGGAACTCCTGGTTGTTGGCTGTCCTTTGCAGCCTGCTCTTCATAAATTCCATGGCTTCTACAGAATTCATGTCTGAGAGATAGTTGCGCAGTATCCAGATGCGGTTGACGTACTCCGGATCGTAAAGCAGGTCGTCGCGGCGGGTGCTGCTGAGGGTGACGTCCACTGCAGGGAAGATGCGCTTGTTGGAGAGTTTGCGGTCGAGCTGGAGTTCCAGGTTGCCGGTGCCCTTGAATTCCTCGAAGATTACGTCGTCCATCTTTGAACCGGTTTCTGTAAGCGCAGTCGCAAGAATAGTGAGCGAACCGCCGTTCTCTATGTTTCGTGCAGCTCCGAAGAAACGTTTGGGCTTCTGTAGGGCATTGGCGTCCACACCACCGGAGAGAACCTTTCCGGATGCGGGCTGGACGGTGTTGTATGCCCTTGCCAGACGAGTGATGGAGTCGAGCAGTATGACTACGTCATGGCCGCATTCAACCAGCCTCTTGGCTTTCTCGATAACCATATTGGCTACTTTCACGTGTCTCTCGGCGGGCTCGTCGAAGGTGGATGCAATGACTTCGGCCTTCACGCTGCGCTGCATGTCGGTCACCTCCTCGGGACGTTCGTCGATGAGGAGCACTATCATGAACACTTCAGGATGGTTGTCGGCAATCGCGTTGGCTATGTCCTTGAGCAGTACGGTCTTGCCGGTCTTCGGCTGGGCTACGATCAACCCCCTCTGACCTTTGCCGATAGGGGTGAACATATCCACTACGCGTACTGAGATGTTGTCGTTGTGACCGTTGCCGGTAATGTTGAATTTCTCGTCGGGAAAGAGAGGGGTGAGAAAGTCGAAGGGCACGCGGTCACGCACTTCTTCGGGCAGCCTGCCGTTGATTCGGTCCACTCTGACCAGAGGGAAATACTTGTCGCCTTCGCGGGGAGGACGGATCTCGCCGAGGATGGTGTCACCGTTCTTGAGGGCGTAGTTCTTTATCTGCGACTGCGATACATATATATCATCGGGGGAGTTCAGGTAATTGTAGTCTGAAGAACGCAGGAATCCGTATCCGTCAGGCATTATCTCCAGTACTCCGACAGCTTTGACGATGCCCTCGAATTCAATCCTGGGCTGCTGGGGTTTCTGCTGCTGATGTTGTTGCTGAGACTGGCTCTGCTGCTGGCTCTGCTGCTGGTTCTGCTGCTGGTTCTGTTGCTGCTGTGGCTGCTGGGGTTGCTGCTGAGGCTGAGGCTGCTCCGGAGCTTTCTGTGCGGCAACTTCTGCGTTCTGCTTCTGAGCCTTTCCTTTCTTGGGCTCTTTCTGTTCCTTGGACTCCTTAGGTTGCTTTGCCTGTTTGGGCTGCTTCGGCTGTCTTGCGGGTTTTTCGGCTTCTGCCGGTGCAGCAACTTCAGTTTTTTCTTCAGCAGGGGCGGCAGTCTTCTTCGGCCTTCCGCCTTTCTTCTTAGCGGGAGCCGGGGCTGCTTCGGCGGCATTGTCCGCTGCAGCAGGCTGTTCCTTGACCGCCGGTTCTGCGGGAGCGCTCTCTGCGACTTTCATCACAGTGGGCTTTGCTATCCTCGGACGCGGTTTCTTAGGTTTGGGAGATTCGTTGCTTTGAATTGCCTGCTCGTCAAGGATTACATAGATCAGGTCTTCCTTCTTGATGTTTTCAGGCTTTTTGATATTGAGTTCTTTTGCGATAGCGTATAAGTCTTCCTGACTTTTTGCGCTCAATTCGAGAATGTCGTACATTAAATAATATTAGGTGATTGGTAAGGAGAGAATGCCCGAAACAGCATACTCCTTCGTGGAATTCAATGCAAATATAGCATTAAAATCGGATATGGCAAATTTGAATCCCGAGGATTCCTATTTATCCCAGTAGCTCGACGCCTTCTTGAACTGCAGGAGGTCTGAAAGGGCGGAAGCATTGGCAGCAATACGGAAGCTCCAGCTCTCCCAGGTTCCCTGAGGCACCCAGGATACCGAGATGTTGAAGCAGTGCAGGTCGTAGGTTGCACTGAGCTGGGTGGTGGTCAGCGCCATCTTTGTAAGGTCGAAACCGGTGTTGAGCGAGAAATTCATCGCTTTTGTCAGCCTGAGCTGGGCCGATGCACTTACAGTGCTGGTGAAGTTGTTGACTTTCTGCATCATACCGTTGACGTTCTTATAAGAAGCCGTATAAGCGAAGTTGGCGTTGAGACTCACCGACCAGGGTGAAGAGGGA
This sequence comes from Bacteroidales bacterium, assembly GCA_017561885.1. GTDB lineage: Bacteria > Bacteroidota > Bacteroidia > Bacteroidales > UBA932 > Equibacterium. The sequence continues at coordinate 32,385 of JAFZBF010000012.1, forward strand.
TTGAGGTAATACAGCCATCCGCCTGGGATATATTCACCCGTAATGGGGTGATAATACACCCTGTAGTAATCAGGAGAACTGCTTGGATCGGCTTCCGAGGCGCCGTCGTTGCCATCTATATGTCCATCTCCGCTGAACGAATAGGAGAGTGACGCGCTGGCGTTGGTAATCCTTGCTATCCTGAAACCTTTCTCCTTGATGATATTGAAGGTGTTGATGCGTAAGCCTTTGTCATTGACGGCATAAGGGTCAAGAGACATGTTTCCGTTGATTCCGAGTTTTCCGAACACCGTGGTGGAAGCTGAGATGGAAATGGCCGAGAGATTCAGGGAGTCTGCCAGAAAGTTGTAGGATCCGCTGATGTTCAGCTGGTCAAGAAGCTTGATCTTGGTGGTTTTCACTCCAGTGGAGTCGCTGTCGTCCCTCACTTTTGCTTCGAGGTTGTTGCCGAACGAGAAGCCCAGGGACGCTGACTTTCCCTTTGAAGGAGGAGAATAGAGCATTCCGCTGTATTTGTTGTATTCCTCAACAACTTCCTCGCCTTTCGAGTTTATATATTTCAGAGTGGTGTAGCCGTTGGCAGGGGTGCCGAGCTCAGGCCTGAACGAGAAGCTGAAACTCGGGGTTATCATATGGCGGATGGCCTGCAGCTTGCCTTTCGGATTGAAGTTGAACATACCGTAGATACGGGTGCTCATCGAGATTCCGCCCGAATAGTTCTGGGTGATGCCGAACGCGCTGAACTGGTCGGTCATCTGGGTGATGACTTTCTGCGCCTCGGGGTCATACACGCGGAGATTCTCCCTGAAATACCAGTTCATTCCATATGAGATGGAAGGAGAGAAGTTGAAGTATTTCAGCAGCGTGAACTGGGGCAGACCGATGGCGAAGGCGTGAGTCATTCCGTTGTTCAACTTGTTCATCAGCCCCGGGTCGTGGATTTCGCTGGCCTTGAAAGCAATCTTGTTCTGCAGAGTGGTGTTGTAGCTAAGGGAGATCTGCTCATAGAGTTTTTCCTTGCCGACCCTTACCTTTCGCTTGAAAGGATAGAACCTGTTGACGTTGAAGGTGAAGTTAGGGAAGGTTATCGAGTAGGAGCTGTCCCTCGAGTTCTGGCTGTGCAGGGCATTGACGGAGAAGCTGCCGAATGAGAATGTCTTGGAGTATGAGATGGATGACGAAGTCTGGTTCTGTACGGCTTCAGCTATGCTGGTCGAGTTGTAGGTGTTGTTCTTAGGGCTGGAGAAGTTGACTGAAGCCCTGAAGGACGTTCCCGGACGGGCCTTGGGGTCCTGGGAGTGCGACCAGTTCAGACCGAAGTTCTTGGATTCCTTATAATCCGGCGAGTTGGCCTCACCGGTAATGTCTACAGAATAGTTCATCGTGAGAGAGCCGTCGAAGGCATATCTTTTCTTATAGCGGGTGGTTACCTGGGAGGCCCATGAACCATATGAGTAGATGTCTCCTGTCAGGGCTACGTCAAAGTGGTCTCCTACGACGAAATAATATCCCAGTCCGCGCATGTACAGACCTCTGGCTTTCTCCTCTCCGAATGTCGGCACCATAATGCCGCTTGCTCTCTCCGGCATTTCCGGAACGAATCCGAACGGCAGAACGATGGGCAGAGGCACATCCTCCACCACTACGTATGCCGGTCCGAAGACTGTCCGCTTGGAGTTGCCGGTGATCTTGGCGGCAGTCATCTTCATATAATAGTGCGGATGTTCGGCGTCGCACACCGTATAGATACCGCCGGCTATGTTTATGGATTCGTCGGGAAGCATCTTCAGGTTTTCTCCCCTCAGTTCGCCTTCCTTCTGGTTGGTGATCATATTCTTGATCTTGGCCTTCTTGGAGTTGAAGTTGTAATACACCTCTTCCATAGTGTATTCGTTGCCCCCGTTCGTCATCTTGGGCTGTCCGACCCATTTCCCGTCAAAGTCTTTCGTACCCCTGGCGAATACTATGTTGTTATCCACGTCGTAGGCCATATAGTCGGAGGTTATGGCAATGTCGCCATATGTGACGCTTACGTCGCCATAATAATATATGATATTGCGGCCTTCGCGCATATCCTCTATTACGGAATCTTTTGCTGAAGAGAATGCCGGGCGTTCGAGTGTGCTCTTTACGATGGGAATGGAGTCGAGCTGGTCCGGCACGTACTCTGCAAGGCCCGGATCTATTCCCAGAGTGTCGATATCGGCTGAGATGCTGTCATTCGCTGCGACAACGCGGGCCGCACCGGCGACGATGCTGTCCCTCACGCTGGCTATGCTGTCCTGCACATTCTGCGCATAGGCTGCAGGAAGTTGGCAAAGCGCAACAAGAGAGGCGAATAATAAGATAAACCTCAGTCTTTTCACGAAAATTCGCTATATTTGCAAAAGTACAAAGGTAGTAAAAATCCGCAACTAATATGCCAAAACAGCCGTTTATAACCTTATTGTCGATTATGGCAATATCGGCTGCAGTGCTGTCCGGAGGCATTCCTGCCTCCGCACAGGAATCGGGACTGGCGCTGAGGACAGTAGTCATAGACGCCGGCCACGGCGGCAACGATCCGGGTGCGATATCTCTGGACAGCAAACTTACGGAGAAGTCTGTGGTGCTCGACGTAGCGCTGACCCTGGGCAAGATGATCAAGGATGCATACCCTGACGTCAATGTAATATACACCAGGGACAAAGACGTCTTCATCCCCTTGAACACGAGAGCGGATATCGCCAACAAGAACCACGCTGACCTTTTCATCTCCCTGCACTGCAACTCTGTACCTAAGAACAAGACGGCCCCCAGCGGCTGCGAGACCTATGTGATGGGAATGAGCAAGAGCGCCTCCAATATGGAAGTGTCGAAGAGGGAGAACTCTGTGATATTGCTGGAGGACGACTATACTACCAAATATCAGGGTTATGATCCTGACAATCCAGAATCTGCCATTTTCTTCAATCTGATGCAGAATGCATATTTCGAGCAGAGCCTCATAATGGCTGAGCTGTGTCAGAAACATCTGAGCAAAGGCCCTATCTCTACCAACAGGGGTATCAAACAGGGCGCATTGCTCGTGCTTTGGAGAACTACCATGCCCTCGGTATTGGTGGAGATGGGTTTCATCACCAACAAGTCGGACCGCAATACCCTTGCTTCAAAGGAAAAAAGGACTCAGATCGCGAGCCGTCTGCTGGCCGCCTTCAAGGATTTCAAGGAACAGTATGACGGATCCGTTCCTGAATCCGGCCCGGCACCCGCCGCCCCTCAGGTCCCTGTTCAGCCTCAGGCTGTGGAACAGCCGCAAGAGGTGTCGCCGTCCCCTTCAGTGAAGGAAGAACCGGAACCTTCTGTTCAAGAAGAACCGGCGGTTCCTGCAGAATCTGCAGCCCTCCCTTCCGTGACAGAAGAAAATCCGTATTTCGCAATCCAGATTTTTGCTGTTTCCAGAAATCTTTCTTCCGGAGCAAGCGAGTTCAAAGGTCTCAAGGAAATTGGAAAATTCAAGGTCGGAAACCTCTATAAATACACCACAGGACATTTCAAATCCGAGCAGGATGCAGATGCCGCGCTCTCCTCTGTGCGTGCCAAGTTCAAGGATGCTTTTATCGTCAGAATCGACGGTGGAAAACCTGAAAAAATCCGCTAAATTTTTTTTAAAAATTTTTTACATCTGCAACCGATGAATTTTCAATAAGATATGAATTGCGCATTTGTTAATGCGTTGATTATCAGTGAATAAATTTATTTGTGTGAATATTAGGTAGTTATAATAGAATTGAAATTTCCAATAGAAAATTGATTTTTTTATAACTTTTTTTTGCCCAATTTTGTAATGCATCAAGGGAGTGGAACTACACTTCAAATCTTCTGCATTTTTTTATATGAAAGAGTTAAATCCGGCATCCGTTTGGAACAGCTGTCTTGAAATCATCAAGGACAACATCTCCGAGGTGAATTATAGGACCTGGTTCGCACCCGTGAAGGCCGTCCGTCTCAAAGACAAGGCCCTTACGATCGAGGTTCCGTCCGACTATGTGCGAAAGCATATCGAGGATAACTACATCGACCTCATCAGGCGGGTTCTCCACAGGGTGCTCGGAGACGGCGCGCGTCTTATCTACAATGTCCGCATCGTAGGTGACAGCGTGCTAGTTGCTCCCGAACAGGATCGCAAGATTCTTGAGAACAACGAAATCAGCCTCGCCGGAGACTCTCTCAAATATAACGGCAATCCTTATCTGATTCCCGGTCTGCAGAAGGTGAAGATAGATTCTCATCTCAATCCCGCATACACATTTGAAAACTTTATAGAAGGAGAATGCAACCGTTTCGGCCGCTCGGCAGGTCTCAGCATAGCTGACAGGCCCGGCAAGACAGCGTTCAATCCTCTTTTTATCTACGGAGGCCCGGGTCTCGGAAAGACCCACCTTGCTCAGGCCATCGGCATAGCCATCAAGGAGAAATATCCTGACAAGATAGTTCTCTATGTCAGCGCAAACAGGTTTCAGACCCAGTTCATGAATGCCGTCGGCCTGAACAACAACCTTGTGGACTTCCTTAGGTATTACCAGTCGGTAGATGTACTCATCATCGATGACGTACATGAGTTTTCTGAGAAGAAAGGCACTCAGAATGCCTTCTTCCAGATTTTCAACTATCTGCATCAGAGCGGCAAGCAGCTTGTGCTGACTTCTGACTGCCCGCCCGTCGAGCTGCAGGGTCTTGAGCAGAGGCTCCTCTCCAGATTCAAGTGGGGCCTGTCTGTCGAGCTCCTCGCTCCGTCATATGAGACGAGGCTCGCCATCCTCAAGCACAAGAGCTTCCGCGAAGGTGCAGTAGTTCCCGACGAAGTGCTGGAATTCATTGCAAGAAAGGTAAAGTCGAATATACGCGAGCTGGAAGGTACGTTGCTCACGCTCATAGCCCAGGCTACGTTTGCAAAACGCAATATGACCCTCGAGCTTGCCCAGGAGCTTATCGAGAAGATCGTCACCGACGGTCAGAACGAAATATCCATTTCCAGGATACAGGACGTCGTATGTGATTACTTCAATCTGCCACACGACGCCATCCTCGCCAAGACCCGCAAGAGAGAGATCGTCCAGGCCCGTCAGATAGCCATGTATCTGAGCCGCAATCTCACCAAAGTCTCCCTTGCATCAATCGGTGCGCAGATAGGAGGCAAGGACCACGCTACGGTGCTTCACGCTTGCAACACTGTCTGCGACCTCATCGATACCGACCGTACTTTCAGACAGTACGTCACCGATATCGAGAAAATGCTGGTTACGAATAACTAAACTATATGAAATCAGAAAAGGTTCTTTCCTTCTTCCGCGAAATCGTATGTATTCCGCGGGAATCGGGGCATGAAGAGCATATCAGGGCTTATCTTCAGAAATTCGCAAAAGACCGTTCGCTGGAATGCAAGACGGACGCTGCCGGCAACGTACTGATCATCAAACCTGCGGCCAAGGGCTGCGAGGACCGTCCCGTAATAGTTCTCCAGAGCCATATGGATATGGTCTGCGAGAAAGTCAAAGGCTATGAGCACGATTTTGCCAAGGATCCCATCAAATATGAGATCCGGGACGGCTGGATGGTCGCAGACAATACCACCCTCGGCGCCGACTGCGGCATCGGAATAGCGTCGGAACTCGCTATCCTCGACGATCCGACCCTGAAATTCGGCAGACTTGAATGCCTCTTCACAGCTTCTGAAGAGACTGGTATGGACGGCGCGTTCGGACTCGAGCCCGGATTCCTCGAAGGAAAGATCCTTATAAACCTCGATTCAGAAGACGAAGGCCAGCTGTTCATCGGCTGCGCCGGAGGTATAAACACAACTGCCACTTTCTTCTACGACGCAAGTCCGCTGGAAGGAGAGAAGGAGTTTATGCTTTTCACCGTAGAGGGCGGAATCGGCGGCCATAGCGGTGACGACATAGACAAGGGCAGGGCAAACGCCCTCAGCCTGCTTGCAAGATTCCTCCATCAGGTGATCGACTTCGAGGATGTGGAACTGTGCAGCATCGACGGCGGCGGCAAGAGGAATGCAATCCCCCGCGACTGCTCCGCAGTCCTTGCATTCGATCCCATATCGAAGGCCGGAATAATGGAGATCTTCGACCGGTTCGCAGTCGAGATCAAGGACGAGTTCTATCTCACAGATCCCGGAATCCACGCCTTTGCAACTCCCGCTTCCTGGGAGACCGATGCTATTGACCACGACGTGGCGTCAGACCTTATCGAGGCCATGGTGGCAGTGCCTAACGGAGTCCTTGCCATGAGCGCCGAGCTCAAGGGCATAGTCGAGACATCCAGCAACCTTGCTTCAGTCCATATGGTAAAGACTGATGATGAGGAGCTCGCCGACCTTTACGGAGAATGCAGCATAGTCGTGGCTACAAGCCAGCGCAGCTGCATCAATTCCGCAAGGGAATGGGCTGCACAGCGTGTCGAAGCCGCTTTTGACCTGGCCGGTGCTATGGTCACCCACGAGTCGAGATATCCGGGCTGGAAACCCAAGATGGAATCGTATATCCTTGAGGTGACGAGAGAATCATACAAACGCCTGTTCTGCGTCGAGCCGATAGTCCGCTCAATCCATGCCGGACTGGAATGCGGTCTCTTCCTCGACAAATATCCGGATCTAGACATGATTTCTTTCGGCCCAACGTTGAGAGGAGTCCACGCCCCCGGAGAGAAACTCGAGCTGTCTTCGCTCGAAAAGTTCTGGATCCTTCTGCTTGACGTGCTTGACAACATCAGGTAGAACGATGGCCAGGAACATCATAGCTCCATCCGTGCTTTCAGCTGATTTCGGTAACCTGGACAGGGATATCGAGATGCTGAACGAGTCGTGCTGCGACTGGATCCATCTGGACATAATGGACGGAGTGTTCGTGCCCAACATATCCATAGGATTTCCGGTGGTCAAGTCGATTGTAAAGGTTGCACGCAAGACACTGGACGCCCATCTGATGATTATCGAGCCCTGGAAGTACATCAAGCGCTTTGCGGATATGGGCATCCACTGCCTCAGCGTCCATTACGAGACCTGTCCGGAGCTTCACGATACAATCGCCCAGATCCGTTCGCTCGGGATGAAGCCGGGAGTGGTGATCAATCCGGACACTGAAGTGGCGGTGCTCAGGCCGTTCCTGAAAGAAGTCGACTATGTCCTGATAATGTCTGTATATCCTGGATTCGGCGGACAGTCTTTCATCCCTCACTCGGTAGACAAGGTGAAGGAACTTCGCAAGATGATCAGGGAAGAAGGGGCGAAATGCCTTATCCAGATCGACGGCGGCATCAACCTCGACAATGTGACTATGCTCCGCAAGGCAGGTGTGGATATCTTCGTGGCAGGAAACACCGTGTTCTCGGCTGAAGACCCCAAAGCTTGCATAAGCAAGATGGCGGAACTTTAGCGGCCTCAGATTATATACTGCAATTCCTTGAAGGCGAAAGCCTTTTCTCCATCTTCAGTGTCTATGAGGACCCTGGCTGTCTTGTCGACGCCCTTGACAGTTCCTATGAATGTCCTGCCGCTTGCGGTGTCGACATATGTGTGCGGTTGTCCCAGCCTGTAAAGAGATGCGACATAGCGTTCCTGAGTCTGCGATGACCGGCTGTCGTATTCTTTGAAGATATAATGCAGAAGCTTGAGCAGCTCTTCCTTTAGGTCGTACCTTATGTCGGTCAGCAATGAAAGCGATACTGGATTGGGTATGTCAGGGCTGAACGAGAGCTGGTTGAGGTTGAATCCTATGCCGACGATGCTGCTGCCGATCTCATGCCCGTTGACTGAGTTCTCGATGAGTATCCCGCATATTTTCCTGTCATTTACGTAAATGTCGTTCGGCCATTTGATGGTTGCAGTTATGCCTTTGCTCCGGATGTATTCCTTAATGCCCAGGGTGACAGCCTGTGAGATTATGAACTGGTCTTCGGCCAAAATGTCAGTGGGTTTGAGAAGGATGGAGAAAAGCAGGTTCTCTCCCTTGGCGCTTTCCCAGCAGTTACCTCGTTGTCCTTTGCCAGCCGTCTGAAAATCAGCCACATAGATTGTCTTGTCGGGAAGTTCGTCTTTATCTCTGGCAATGCGATTATTGGTGGATTCGATTGTTTTAAACCATTTAATTTTCATAACTTTACAACTAATATGGAAAGTGGCCGGATATTTGTCAAACGAAGGCCAAAGTTAATGAAATATGGGAGAGAACGAAGACAAAAAAGAATTGCAGGTGATAGCTGATGCAATGCTTGACAAGAAGGCCAAATCTGTGATAAGCCTTGACCTGACCGGTATCGGGACCGCCATCACAGATTACTTCGCGATATGCAATGCAGACAGTACGACTCAGGTGGTCGCAATATGCGACAACGTCGAAGAATTCATGCTTGAGAAATGCGGACGCAGCCCGGTGCGCAAGCAGGGGCGTGAGAATGCATTCTGGGTGATACTTGATTATGGAAATATAGTGGCACATATCTTCAAGACTGAATACAGGGAATTCTACAGGCTGGAAGATTTATGGGCAGATGCACAGAAAACCGAATACAATGAGCAATAACAATATCCCGAGTCCCGAAGGCGGCGGGAACAATCCTCTGAAACCTCAGGGCAGCGGCCTTTCCGGCGGCAAGAAACCCAATGTCAGTATTTTTACCGTCCTTCTCTATATCCTGATTTTCGGCGCGCTTATCTTTACCTGGCGCAGCCTTGGCAGCGATCCCAGCCCTATAAAGAAAGAATGGCTTTCCATCAAGGACGGTATGCTTGCCAGCGGAGATGTCGAGAAGATTGTCTTTACTAGAAATCTCGAAAAGGCAGATGTCTTTATCAAGCCCGACAGCGTCAGCAAGTACCGTAATCAGTTCGGCGGTGTCGATCCGGTGAACGGGCCGCAGTTCTATTTCCTCGTCTCCGACAGTTTCGATGCCGAGAGCGAGTTCGGCCAGGTGCTGGAGAATATGCCTGAGGAATCGCGCTTCGAGGTTGTTACTGAAGAACAGAACAACAACTGGATACGTGTCATAGACTGGCTGCTGTTCCCTCTGCTTCTGGTGGCCATGTGGTTCATCCTGCTGCGCCCTATGCGCAATATGGGAGCAGGAGGCGGGCCTAACGGCGTGTTCAACGTCGGCAAGTCCCAGGCCAAGATGTATGACAAGAACAGCGCTTCCCAGAAAGTTACCTTCAAGGATGTAGCCGGACTCGAGGAAGCGAAGGTCGAAGTTATGGAGATCGTCGACTTCCTGCGAAACCAGAAGAAATACACCGCTCTGGGCGGAAAGATTCCGAAAGGAGCGCTGCTCGTCGGCCCTCCCGGTACCGGTAAGACTCTGCTGGCAAAGGCAGTGGCAGGTGAGGCTGACGTGCCGTTCTTCTCCATGTCCGGATCGGACTTCGTGGAGATGTTCGTCGGTGTCGGTGCTTCACGCGTCCGCGACCTGTTCCGCCAGGCCAAGGAGAAGGCTCCCTGCATCGTGTTCATAGATGAAATTGACGCAGTTGGCCGTGCCCGCAGCAAGAACATAGGCTATTCGTCGAACGACGAGCGTGAGAACACCCTCAACCAGCTGCTGACCGAGATGGACGGCTTCGGCTCCAACTCCGGCGTCATCATCCTGGCGGCTACCAACCGTGCCGACGTTCTCGACAAGGCGCTGATGCGTGCCGGCCGTTTCGACCGTCAGATCAACGTAGAGTTGCCGGAGCTCAAGGAGAGGCTTGAGATATTCAAGGTGCATATGCGCAACCTCAAGCTGGTGGACGGCTTCCAGATAGATTTCCTGGCAAGGCAGACTCCCGGTTTCTCGGGTGCCGACATCGCAAATGTCTGCAACGAGGCTGCCCTGATAGCTGCCCGCCACGGCAAGAAAGCTATCGACAAACAGGACTTCCTGGACGCCATCGACCGTATCGTGGGAGGTCTGGAGCGCAAGAGCAAGATCATTTCCGACCAGGAGAAGAATACCATAGCCCATCACGAGGCCGGCCATGCCACCGTAAGCTGGATGCTGCCCAATGCGAATCCGCTGCTGAAGGTGACAATCATCCCTCGCGGACAAGCTCTCGGCGCTGCCTGGTACCTGCCTGACGAGAAGCAGCTTACCACCAAGGAGCAGATGCTCGACGAGATGGCTTCGACCATCGCAGGCCGCGTGGCCGAGGAGATGTTCACCGGCCATCTGTCGACCGGCGCATTGAACGACCTCGAGAAGCTCACCAAGCAGGCCTATGCCATGGTGTCATACTTCGGTATGAGCGACGCCGTCGGCAATGTATCGTTCTATGATTCTACAGGACGCTCCGAGATGGCTCTGAGCAAGCCTTTCAGTGAGAAGACATCTGAACTTATCGATTCGGAGGTCAAGAAACTGATCGAGCAGGCCCGCAAGACTGCTGTAGATATCCTGAACGAGAACAAGGCCGGCTTCGAGCAGCTTGCCGCACTCCTTCTGGAAAAAGAGGTCATATTCTCTGAAGACCTGGAGCGCATCTTCGGCCCCCGCAAGGGCGGTGTGAATCCGAACGCCATCATCAATGACGATACGCCTATAGAGGCTGCACCTGCAATGAAGAAGACAGAGGAAAAGCCAGAAGAGGATGAAGCTCCCGCAGTTCCGAAAAGAACCCGGAAGTCCTCTGCCGTCAAGCCCGAAGAGCCTGTAGAAGAGGTCCCTGTTGCTGAACCGGCACCTGCCCCCGAGCCTGTGGCGGAGCCTGCTCCTGATCCCGAGCCTTCACCGGAACCTCCTGCTCCCGAGCCGGAGCCTGAGCTTTCACCGGAACCTCCAGCTCCCGCACCGGAACCTCCGGCACCCGAAGAACCGCAAAGTCCTGAACCTGGTTCACTGTTCTGATATGCCAAACAAACTGATGACACGGACATTGGCCGGAGTGCTTATGATCGCCATATTCCTGGCGTGTCTGCTTCATCAGTATGCATTCATGGCCGGAATGGCGTTTGTAATCGTCGTGATGCACGTCGAATACTACAATATGGCCGTCGGTGAAAGCCATTGCGCAGAAAGAATACTTGCGACGCTTACCTCGCTTTCGCTGTTCATTCTGGTATTTGCCTGGAAACTGTGGACCTTCGATGCAAGATGGCTGCTGTTATGCATTGTCCCTCTGTTTGCAACTTGTGCCGCATTGGTATTTGACAAGCACGAAAGGGGAGAGGTCCGCAAGACCGAGAACATCCTCTTCCCGATAATCTATGTCGGTCTTTCAACAGCGCTCGCCGGACTGCTGCTGTTCGACAAGGCCGGCAATTTCGACGGAAGGCTCTTCCTGTCAATCTTCATCCTGATATGGATGAGCGACATCGGCGCCTACGTCCTGGGAATGGGTTTCGGCCAGAAACCTGACAGCCGCAAGTTGTGCCCTGACATATCTCCCCACAAGTCCTGGATAGGAGTGTGGGGAGGCTTGTTGTTTACCTGCATCGCAGCAGTAGCGCTCAAGCTTATAGGATGGCTGGATATGGGCTGGGCCCACGTGGCCGCCCTGGCCGTCATCGTGCTTGTGGCCGGGATACTCGGCGACCTTTTCGAATCTCTTATAAAAAGACACTGTGGAGTGAAGGATTCCGGACGCATAATGCCCGGCCACGGCGGACTGCTCGACCGTTTCGACAGCGCTCTGGCTGTGCTGCCGGCAGTGGCCGTCTATCTTATACTCTTCGAAATAATATAAATTATGAAAATCCGCAGGTCAGGAATCAGGTTCATAATCCTGCACTTTCTGTGCTGGGTGCTGATTGCTGCGCTTTTCTGGCTATTCAGCGATTCCCTGCCTGCAAAAATCGCCGTGACGGCCGTCGGGCTATACCTGTCGTTCTTCGCGGCAACCTTCTTCCGTATTCCTGACCGTAAGGCGACAATTGATGACGAACTGGTCATCTCGCCGGCCGACGGCAATGTGATCAACATAGAGGAGGTTGAGGAAGACGAGTATTTCCATGACCGCCGTATCCGCATATCGGTATTCATGACCTTCTTCAACGTACATGTCAACTGGTATCCTGTGTCAGGCGACATCCGTTATGTCAAATATAATCCGGGAGGCAAGGCCTTCGCAATGTATGCCAAGAGTTCCAAGAAAAATGAGCATACCAGTATCGTCGTGTGCACCGACGGTGGTACTGAGATACTGTTCCGACAGATTGCCGGCATAGTGGCGCGCCGCATAGAGTGTGACGCAGCCGAAGGCAGCTGCTGCACTCAGGGCGACCTTGTCGGAATGATCAGGTTCGGTTCACGTGTCGATGTCTTCCTGCCTGTGGGTACGACACTGCTCGTCAGCAAGGGCGACCTCGTCCGCGGCAGCATCACGCCTCTGGCCAAGTTCAGTTAAATGCAATAACAAAGACCATATTTCATATGAAACGTTTTCTAGCCTTTGTATCTTTTATGGCACTCCTGCTGGTGGCGGGGTGTCATCCGGAACCGTTCCTGACAGTGAATCCGGCGAGCCTGTCGTTTTCTCAGGACGGCGGTTCGCAGACCGTGAATGTGTCCGCGAATTATCCGTGGACTGCGAGTGTCAGCGGCACCGGTATCACAGTAAGCCCTACATCCGGTGATGGCGATGCTACTGTTACCGTTACGGCGTCAGCTGCCAGTTCGACATCAGAAATGAGCGGCAGCGTGACTTTCCGCAGCGAGGGACTGTCTGCCGTAGTCGATGTGAAGCAGGATGCAAAATCAGCTGTGATTGTAGGAGATGTCGCCAAGATTCCGGCCGAAGGAGGAACCTTCAAGGTGGATATCCAGTACAACACGGAGTATACTGTAGAAATAGAGAAATCTGCCCAGACGTGGATTACCTTCAACGGTACTAAGGCTATGCAGAGCGGCAAACTTGAATTCGCCTTTGCTGCGAATGAAGGAGAACAACGTACCGGTAAGGTGACAGTTACGGACAAGAGCGGAAAAGTACAGCCGATAACTCTGACCTTCGTCCAGGCCGAAGAGGAGAAGGTGATCGAGATAGGCGAAGTGACGAAAGTCTCGTATAAAGCCGGTTATGTCGAGGTGGACATTAAGTATAATACTGATTTCAGCGTCGAAGTCGAGGAGTCTGCCCAGTCATGGCTGTTGTATTTAGATATTGAAACCAAGGCTATGAAAAACGGCATACTTGAGTTTGCCATTTATGAAAACTATGGCGCGGAACGCAGTGCAAACGTCACGGTCAGGGATAATAGCGGAAAGCTTGATCCGATAGTTCTGACGATAGTTCAGGAGGTCAGTCCTCAGGAGGGTATCCGTCGTGCCTTGACAGAATTTTATAATGCAATGGACGGCCCCAACTGGGTTTCGCACGAAGGTTGGGCTACAGACTTGCCATTACGCTATTGGCAGTATGTCACATATGATGAAGATGAGGAAGGCGTGACTTCTATCCGGTTCCCATATAATACAGGCCTGAAAGGCGAGATACCGTCAAGTATCGGTGAACTTACTTCATTGAAAAGATTGATTATCTGGGAAGAGCCTGGAATAACGGGAACGTTGCCGGATTCTTTCAGCAATCTGGTCAATCTGGAATGGTTGTATATCTGCGGCACATCAATGACCTCATTGCCCGATGTTTTCGGAGGAATGACGAAACTGGAAACAGTGGCTATCAACGATAACTTCGAAATGACGGGACCGATTCCTGAAAGTTTAGGAGTTTCGGACAATATAAATCAGCTGAATGTTGGTTTCTGTAAGTTTACAGGTACAGTCCCCTCTTCGTGGGCGAAGCACCGTATGCATATGAATCTCTGGGCCAATCATTTGTCTGGAAAGATTCCACAATCATTCCTCGAGGGTACCCACGATGAGATTGCATATGGCTTGAAATCTATCCTGAATCAGCAGGAAGGTTATTATTTTGACATCGACGACATTGAGATACCGGGCTATTGGCCTCTTGGCGAACTTGAGGATTTCATATCAGGCCAGAGTTTCACCTTTGCTGATGTGGTGAAAAAGAACAAGTATACCATCTATCTCTCATGGGCGCCCTGGTGTCCGTTCTCGCAGGGGTTGATGCCTGTGTTGGTGGATTACTACAACAAGTATCACGATTCAGGCCTTGAGATTATTGCGACTCAGATGGTGCCTGAAGATCTGGGCAACATGCATTACGGTCATGAAGAAGAAGAACAGAAACTGCCGGGTATTGTCCGCGAGAAAGGCTATGACAAGTGGTATAACTTTTTCTTCAGCACAACAAACAGTATGTCATATCCTTCCGGAACACCTTCGGCCGAGGTATATGACAGTAACGGCAATGTAGTATTCAGTACCTTTAATCATTTTCATGACGGGCGTAAGCGTTACGGCGACTATTATGCTGCTTCAGACCTGATACCGTTCCTCGAGAAGATTATCGGCCCTGCAGAAGATCCGGAAGAATACGAGTCCACCGATTTCTCGATGGACGGAGTTGTCATGACGCTTCAGAAGGCGAGCGTCGGCGATGGAATCAACATCGTCTTTATGGGTGACGCATATACTGACAGGGATATGGAATCTGATGGTCTGTATGAGACAGTCATGAGGCAGTCGATGGATGAATTTTTCGCAATCGAGCCATACAAGACTTTCAAGAACAGATTCAATGTATATGCAGTAAAGGTTGTATCCAAAAATGGAAAGACAGGAGCCGGCTATTCGACTGCCATAGGTTCCGTCGCTGCCTCCAACTCTATCTCTACCGGCGACCTGGACAAGTGCTACGAATATGCTCTCAAGGTTCCGGAGATCAAAGACAGGAAGAATCTGCTTGTAGGAGTGCTGGTCAACTCGCTTTATGAGCGCGGTATTACTAATATGAATGAAGAAAATCAGTCTGCAGTAGCATTTTACGCATCTTCGGGCAACACTTCTGATGCTTTCGGTATTACCCTGCGTCACGAGGCCGGCGGCCACGGCTTCGCATTCTTGGATGATGAATACGAAAATATTCAAGGAGAAGCACCTGAAGAGCATATTAACGACCGCAATACCAAGTACCAGAAATATGGATGGTACTCTAACGTCGATTTCACTGACGATCCGGCCAAGGTTAAATGGAGCGCATTTCTCTCCGATGATCGCTACAAGGATGAGGTTGGCATTTTCGAAGGAGGCTCGCTTTATTCGAAGGGCGCATACAGACCTTCAAAGAACAGTATGATGAGGGATAATATGCCATACTTCAACGCTCCTTCACGATGGGCCATCTACCAGAGGATAATGAAACTCAGCGGCGAGGAATGCAGTTTCGAGAAGTTCCTGGAGTACGACGCCGTGAACCGTTAGTGGTGTAACGCAAAATAAAACAACAAGATATGAATCGTTTTCTGGCTTTTTTGTCTTGTATGGCGCTTCTGTTGGTGGCAGGGTGTCATCCGGAGCCGTTCCTGACGGTGAGCCCTGCTGACCTGTCGTTCGGTCAGGACGGAGGCTCCCAGACTGTGAAAGTTTCTGCAAACTATCCCTGGACCGCAAGCGTAAGCGGTACGGGAATTACAGTGTCTCCGACATCCGGGGAAGGTGAGGCTACTGTTACCGTCACGGTAGCAGGCGCAAGCTCTACATCGGAAACGAGCGGTACAGTATTATTTCTCAGCGAAGGGCTTTCGGCCAACGTTTCTGTGAAACAGGATGCCAAATCGGCCATAGTAGTTGGCGATGTGGCAAAGATTCCAACTGAAGGAGGAACCTTCAAGGTGGATATCCAGTACAACACAGAGTATACTGTCGAGATTGAGCAATCCGCCAGGTCGTGGATTACTTTCAACGGAACAAAGGCTATGCAGAGCGGCAAGCTGGAATTCACGTTCGCTGCAAACGAGGGCGAGGAGCGTACAGGGAAGGTGACGGTGACCGACAAGAGCGGTAAGGTACAGCCCGTCACACTGACATTTGTGCAGGAAGCAGAAAAGAAAGTCCTGGTTGTCGGCGATGCGGCGACCGTACCGGCAGAAGGCGGTACGGTTGAAGTTGACGTGAAGTACAATGTCGACTATAATGTGGTAATAGAATCTTCTGCATCAGAATGGATTCATTACATCAAGACCAAAGCCGTAAAAGAAGGCAAACTGGTGTTCCAAGTCGATGCGAACGATGAGCTCGATGCCAGACAAGGGTTAGTTACATTGAAAGACAAAGCCGGGGAGACTAAGGATGTTACGATAACAATCACACAAGAAGCGAGACAAGTGATCGAGGTGACATCCATCACATTGGATCAAGATGAAATAAGTCTTGAAATAGGAGCGTCAATTACACTGACAGCTACTGTAACCCCGGACAATGCCGATGATCAGACTGTTATATGGACTACCAGTGACGCTGCCATAGCTACTGTCGAGAACGGGCAAGTGACGGCAAAAGCAGTTGGAACAGCAACAGTTACAGCAAAGTGTGGAGGAAAAGAAGCTACTTGTTCCGTCACGGTTACTGAGCTTAGTTGGAAAGTCAAAGAAAGGGCGGCTTTGGAGGCTTTCTATCGGGCCAACAATGGCGACAGCTGGGTAAACAAAGACAACTG
Organism: Bacteroidales bacterium; assembly: GCA_017561885.1. Taxonomy (GTDB): domain Bacteria; phylum Bacteroidota; class Bacteroidia; order Bacteroidales; family UBA932; genus Equibacterium. The sequence goes on from JAFZBF010000012.1 coordinate 48,928, forward strand.
GTTGACGGATATGCCCCTTAATACTTGGAAAGGTGTTTCCGCCAGGAATGGCCACGTGACAGGGATTATTCTTGTCGACAACAATGTCTATGGAGTAATCCCTCCTGAAATAGCGGATCTTACAGAATTGGAGATTCTTACGATCGCCAACAAAGTAGATTATACCACAAGTGGATACGGTCCGCTTCCGAATGAAATTTCCGCCTTGAAGAATCTCCGGAGTCTAGATTTGACCGCATATTCACTGAATGGAAATCTTCCTGCAAGTTTGTTTAATATGCCCAGTCTTGAGAACTTGTATTTGGCAAATATGTTGGGTCTGAATCCGCAACCAATACCCCATTCAATATCTAATCTTAAAAATCTTAAGGAGCTTGAATTATACAATATCAATCTCAACGGCACTATCCCTGAAGAGTTGGGATACCTGTATAATTTGACGGATTTGTATATTTCTCAGAATCCTAAACTTACGGGTGATATCCCTGCGACTCTCGGCAATCTTGTAAACCTTGAGTATCTCGAGCTCGGCGGCAATGGCCTTTCTACAAACATTCCAGTCTCGTTACGAAAAATCAATAACTACTGGAAGTTGTGGCCAGGGCTTATGAATATTAAATTTACTCTTGATGATTTGGCTGCCGCTGAAATACCGACGCCTCTGTCACCGCCAGTTGCTACGCTTTCCGGAAAAACTCTTGATATTGAACAGGAATGTTCAAAAAACCAATACACTATCATTTGTCGTATAGACCCGCAATATAACTATTCAACAGCTGTGGATTATATCACAAAACTCGAACAGTTGTATGCTTACGGCAAGGATAAAGGACTTGGGATTATAACTTATTTTAATAACGCGAAGTCTGAAATAGGGGACAGACCTGCTGCTGATGAAGAGTTCAAGCAAGCGCTCATAGAAGGCGGGGCTGAGTGGGAATCCTTCATCAGGTATCATTATGAGGATTATCCCGAAGGCACCGCCCCGTTTTATATTAAGATGGGGCATGAGGGATATCCAAGCAGTGGCGTTTTTTCTTTCGTTGTCTTTGGACCAAAGAAGACAGCTGTATATACAAGTTTGATTTATAAGGCGACTATGTCAAAGAAAATCGATGACCTGGTGTCCTATATGCAAGGTGTTCTTGATATTCCAGTGCAGCATTACGAGTCCAAGTCGTTCGATGATGATGGGAAAGTTGAAACATTGCAGAAAGCTTCCATCGGAAATGGGATTGATATCGTGGTTACAGGCGATGCTTTCTCTGACAGGCTGATTGCCGACGGCTCGTTCAAGAACCTGGCGACACAGGCTGTGGAAGACCTGTTCTCGGTGGAGCCGTTAAAGTCGATGCGAAACAGGTTCAATGTCTATCTCGTGAACGCGGTCTCGAAACACGAGGAATACTTCAATGGCAATTCCACGGTATTCTATGGCGCGTTTGGGAGCGGAACGGCAGTCGGCGGTGACCACTCGATAGTCCTTGAATATGCCGCCAAGGCAATTGCGCCTTCAAAGATGGACAATGCCCTTGTCCTTGTCCTGATGAATAGCCGCTATGAATCAGGAACCTGCCATATGTTTGCACCGGAAGATAACACCGTGTATGCGGGAGGCGCCTCGATAGCATACGTGCCATATTCCGCCGTATTTACAGAGAGAGACCGAGACAAACTGGCTGGAAGAGTAATCCACGAATTGGCTGGGCACGGGCTCGGTAAACTGGCCGACGAGTATTACTATATCAGCAACGGAAGGATTTCTGAGGGGAGGGCACAAGTTGTCAAAAACAAGCAATCGATGGGATGGTACCAGAACATCGACGTTACCGGCAATCCTTCTTTGGTTCCCTGGAGTCGCTTCATTGACGACGCTGCTTTTGCCTCCGAGAATTTAGGGGCATACGAAGGTGGATTCACATATGTCACAGGAGTTTGGCGCCCCACATACGAAAGCGTTATGTTCCATAGTGACATCAAGGAGTTCAACGCCCCCTGCCGTGCTCAACTCTACAAGAGGATTATGATACTCTCAGAAGGGAAGAACTGGGAGTTTGACTACGATGCCTTTGTCAATTGGGATAAGGCACATCGTGACAAGTCTCAGGCTTCAATGATGAAGAGAGGCTCAACTGATTCTGAACCTTCAAACAATATCCCCCCTGTCGTCGTTGAAAAGACCTGGCGTCAGGTGATGAAGAAATAGGAGATTTCATTGAAATAAAACCGAAGGGTGCACTCCTTAACTGGAGTGCACCCTTGTTTTTTTCAAAAAGAGGAGAATCTGTAAGCCGGGTTCTGTAGCCTGCTCCGAAGAGCCGGCCCGCCATCATTTATCTGTCGCAGCCTACCCCCCGGCAATGGACGGGCAGTCCTTGAATGCCGGTATACATGGCCTTGCAGCGCGCCGGATTGCACCCGGACTCTGTCGCCAAAGCCCGTCGGGAGCTCTTGCCTCCCGTTTTCACCCTTGCCTCCCTTGCGGCAGGCGGTTGTTTTCTGTTGCAACCCCCATAAGCTTACGCCCATCTGTGCTTTCCACAGGACGCCGCCCTGTGCTGCCCGGACTTTCCTCAGGCGCCAAGAGGCACCAGCGATGGCACGATTCTCCTCGGGGTGGCAAAAATAATAAAAAATCATTATCTTTAAAGTATTATAAATAACCACCTTCATGAAACGTTTATTAACCATATTGTCTAGTATATCTCTCCTGTTGGTCGCAGGGTGCCATCCGGAACCGTTTCTGACAGTCAATCCGACTAGTCTGTCGTTCTCTCAGGACGGCGGTTCCCAAACAGTAAAGGTGTCTGCCAACTATCCCTGGACTGCTTATGTCAGCGGTCCAGGTCTGACTGTAGACCCCAGTTCCGGCGAGGGTGAAGCTACCGTGACCGTTACTGCTATGGCAGCAGGTTCAACATCCGAGATTAGCGGCAGCATCACTTTCCGCAGTGAAGGACTGTATGCTGTAACAGATATCAAGCAGGAAGCAAAATCGGCTATTATCGTAGGAGATGCCGCCAAGATTCCGTTTGATGGCGGAACCTTTAAGTTAGACATAGAGTACAATACCGAGTACGCTGTTGAAATAGATAAGTCTGCCCAGTCGTGGATTACCTTCAACGGAACCAAGGCTATGAGCAGCGGTAAGTTGGAGTTCTCCTTCGCATATAACGGCGGAAGAGATGCGCGCAGCGGCAAGATAACGGTTACGGACAAAAGTGGCAAGGCAGATCCGGTATCGATTTCCTTTATGCAGGAAGGGAGACCCGAGGAGGAATGGATAAAGGACGCCCTGATGAAAATCTACGATGCCATGGATGGTCCCAACTGGAGAATCGAGAGAAAATGGGACCGGTCCAATGATCTCAATAGATGGCAGGGAGTGAAATGGAAAAATGGAGAACTCGAACTGACATTCAATGGGGATTTCGGCTTGAAGGGAGAATTTCCGGACGTGTTTGAAGACCTGACATCCTGTGTCCGTTTCTGGGTTCAGAGCGAACCCGGTGTGACTGGTACGCTTCCTCCGAGCTTCAGCAAACTCAAAAATCTGGGCTTGCTTATAATATCAAAAACATCAATGACAAGCCTTCCTGATATTTTCTCCGGTATGCCTCTGTGGTGTGTCGGCATTGATGGCAATGGGTTGATGGAAGGCCCTATTCCTGAAACTCTGGGGGAAAGTGACGGTTTTCTGCGCGATGGTAAAATCGATGGTATACGTAACGCCAGGCTGGATGTGGAATGCAACGGCTTTACCGGAGACCTTCCCGAATCCTGGCTGAGACTTGGCACCAGAGTTTCTATTTATGGACACAAACTGAACGGAGAGATTCCTGATTATTTCTACACGGCTGATAACGCCGGATATTGGATCAATCTATACATGAACGAGGGCTATTATTTTGGAGATTTTAGACAAGAGCATCCATTCTCCGTCAAGGATTACGATATTCCCGCTTATTGGCCAGACCGGGAAATCAATGATGTCATTACCGGAAAGCCAATACCATACGACGAGATTGTCTCCGGCAACAAGGCCACAGTTATCATCAAGTGGGCATCCTGGTGCGGTTTCTCAGCAGCGTTGCTTCCGCGATTGAAGAAGATGTACGAAAAATATCACGATGACGGGTTGGAGATAATTGCAAGGCCGGGATGGGGTGACGATGAAGGAATCAATAATCAAAAAGATTTCCTAAAGGAAAAAGGTTACGATAAATGGTATAATTTCTCATCAGACGATATAGGTTTCGATGAAGCTTTCGCAATGGGCGAGCATGGTACTCCATATGCCAATGTTGTGGACAACAAGGGTAATATCATTTTCGCCACTGTTCCCAATGTAGATGACCCTTCCAGAAACAGATTTTCGCACGTTGCGTTCACTGAACTGATTCCATTCCTTGAGGGCATTTTCGGTCCCCTCGATGATGACGATGATTATTCATCGACTGATTATTCTATGGATGGAGATGTGATAACCTTGCAGAAGGCAACGGTCGGCAAAGGTATCAACATATTGTTCCTGGGCGATGCCTACACTGACAGGGATATGACCAGCGGCCTCTATGAACAACTGATGCGCCAATGTATGGAAGAGTTCTTCGCAATAGAGCCATACAAGACATTCAGAGACCGCTTCAATGTCTACTCAGTGAAAGTCGTATCCAAGAATGGACGTACCGGAAACGGCTACAATACCGCACTGGGCGCTATAGTAGACGGTACCACAATTTCTATCTCCAATGCAGGAGTGGAAAAGAGTTACGAATACGCTCTCAAGGTTCCGGGCATCAAGGACAAGAATAATCTTATGATCGGTGTGCTTGTGAATTCTGTCGGTCGAAGAGGAATAACGTCAATGAGCCAGGAGCGGCAGTCCGGCGTGGCATTTTATGCGTCAGTATCAAATAATGCAGAAGTGTTTGGTCCTATGATCCGTCACGAGGCCGGCGGACATGGATTCGCATTCCTCGCTGACGAGTACAGCGACCAGAGCGGGTCGCCCAGTCAGGAACTTGTGGATACGTACAACAGGTTGTATCAGGATTACGGATGGTATTCGAACGTTGACTTCACGAACGATCCTGCCAAGATCAAGTGGAGTGCATTCCTGTCAGATGAAAGATACAAGGGCAAAGTGGGAATCTTCGAAGGCGGTGCCGGATACTACACCAAGGATGTATGGCGTCCATCCGAGGACAGTATGATGAACCAGGAGGCAGAGTACTACAACGCGCCGTCCCGCTGGGCTATTTACCAGAGGATAATGAAACTCAGCGGCGAGGAGTGCAGCTTCGAGAAGTTCCTCGAGTATGACGAGGTGAACCGCAAGGCTTCTCCCGCCCGGACATCTGTCAAGCCGCCGTTCAAGGCTCCTGGCTGGCAGCCCGGCGCTCCGCCCGTAGTTATGCCTTAAAGGTTTTCAAATAAAACAAAAGGGTGCACTCCTGCTTGGAATGCACCCTTGTTTTATAAAAAGATGTATCTTTGCGTCCGTATGAAATCACTTGCGAAGTATCTGCTGATTGCCGTGGTGCTGTGTTCCTGCAGCGCAAAGCATGTGGTGTATTACAACTGCAATGTGGAGCAGATGCTGCCTCATGACGTCAGTTCTTATACCCAGGGCCTGTTCTTCCACGACGGGAACCTCTATGAGAGCACCGGCCAGTACGGAGAGTCGACGATGCGCCGGGTGGATCTTGAGACGGGCAACGCCCTCCAGAGGCTGGATTTCGACCCTGCATATTTCGCCGAGGGCAGCTGCATCCTGAACGGAAAGCTGTATGTCCTTACATGGATGGAAGGCGTCTGCTTCGTGATGGATCCGGCGACTTTCGAGGTTACCGGCCAGTTCCCCAACCGTCATCAGGGCTGGGGCCTGACAACCGACGGCACGGACCTCATCATGACCGACGGCTCTTCAAAGATGTTCTATATGGACCCTGAGACCTTCGCAGAGAAGAAATCAGTGACAGTGACCCTCAACGGACATCCTGTGCCTTACCTGAACGAACTGGAGTACATCAAGGGAAAGGTCTGGGCCAATGTTTACGGCAAGGACCAGATAGTGATAATCGAACCGAAGAGCGGAGTGGTGGAGGGCGTGCTCGACTGCAGGTGGCTACAGTCTAATATGAAGCGCAACAGCCGTATGGACGTGCTCAACGGAATTGCATACAACCCGGAAACCAAAGAAATATATCTGACCGGCAAGTACTGGCCGAATATGTTCAAGATATCATTGAAAGACAGAGACAAATAGTTTTTTATTGACAGGGGTGCTCGAAAGGGCTGAGATAATACCCGTAAAACTGATCCGGATAATACCGGCGTAGGAAAAGAAATGAAACGTTTATTGATTGCTGCGGCTGTAATCCTGCCGCTTGTCTGCGTGGGCCAGAATGTCCCGCAGAATGACTTCACCAACCAGACCATCGATTCAACAGTAGTCACCGCCACAAGGGCTTCCGCCCGCACTCCGGTGAGCTACTCAGAGATGGGCAGCGAGCAGATTGCTGCCACATCTCCGCTGAACTCGCTGCCTATGACGCTGAGTCTTATGCCTTCGGTCGTTTCGACCAACGAGGGAGGCACCGGCCTCGGATATTCCAAATTCAGGGTGCGCGGCAGCGACCCTACCAGGACTAACGTCACTATCAACGGCATCGCCCTGAACGATGCCGAGAGTCAGGAAGTCTTCTGGGTCAACATAGCTTCTGTCGGCTCGATGCTCAACTCGGCGCAGCTCCAGCGAGGTGTCGGAACATCAACTGTCGGCAGCGGCGCATTCGGGGCCAGCCTCAACATGCAGACTGCACTGCCCGGCAGCGAGCCTTCAGCGTCTGTCGACCTGAGCGGAGGTTCTTTCAAGACCAACCTCGTCAATGCTGCAGTTTCCACAGGCAGGCTTCCAGGTGGTTTCGCCTTCGATGTCAAGTACAACTACGGAACGACCGAGGGTTATATCCGCAACGCCTGGGTCGACCTGAACTCTATGCTGGCGTCTGCATCCTGGAACGACGGAAGCAACCTGCTCAAGTTCAACTTCCTTCACGGCTCGCAGCACTCCGGCATAACCTGGGAGGGAATATCTGCTGAACAGATGGCGAAGGACCGCCGCTACAATCCTGCCGGGGAATATGTGGATTCTCAGGGCAGGGTGTGCTACTACGACAACGATTCCGACAACTATCTGCAGAACCACTACCAGTTGATCCACGTCGGCCACCTGTCCGACAGGCTTACGCTCAGCACCACGTTGAACTATACCGACGGAGAAGGCTACTATGAGGCATACAAGGACAAGAAGGTGGACTACATCAACCGCAAGAGTTCCACTGCAGACTATTATGCAGGCGCAAGCAATCTGAAGTACCGCGATTCGAAGACAGAGGCCATATTCAACCTGGCCTATTCAAGATATTACGGCTTCCATTACGGCAATGTGATATGGCGTCAGGGGCAGGTGGACTACGGTCCCGAGGCGCCCTGGTACGAGAACAATTCTGTCAAGGGTGACTTTTCAACCTTCCTCCGCGTGGAGCGCAGGATGCACGACAGGTTCAATGTATATGCAGACATCCAGTTCAGGCACATCGGCTACGATATGTCCGGACTTGACGACGACGGAACGAAGCTGGACCATCTCTACAAGTGGAACTTCCTGAATCCCAAGGCCGGTGCAAGTTATGATTTCGGCAATGCCGGAACGGTATATGGTTCAGTGGCGATAGGCCACAAGGAGCCCAGCCGTGCCGACCTCAAGGACGCGGTCGCAAACGATACAAAGGTATATCCGGAGATGATGGCCGACTATGAATTCGGCTACCGGTATGCCTCTGCTGCTTTCTCGGCATCCGCCAACGTATATCTGATGGAATACGACAACCAGCTTGTCACCACCGGCAGGTTCACTCCTTCCGGCTATCTCATCAAGGAGAACGTGAAACGCAGCTACCGCCGCGGACTGGAACTGGTGGCTGCATACCAGCCGGCCGGGTGGGTTAAGCTGGATGCCAACGCTACCTTCTCCACCAACAAGATAGTGCTCGACGGAGGTTTGAAAGACCTCGCACTGTCGCCCTCCGCCATAGCGTCCGGTGTCGCAACCTTCAGGATTTCAAAGCGTCTGGAATTGGCGACTACGGTCAAGTTCGTGGGCAGACAGTATATCGACAATACCGGCAGCGAGAACAAGACGCTTCCCCGCTATACGGTCGTGAGTCAAAGCGCTTCTTTCAGTTTCAACAAGAACGTAAAAATCGCTATCTTCGTAGACAATTTGTTGAACAAGATGTACGTGGCCGACGCCTGGGCTTACGGAGACGATGTCGGATACTATCCACAGGCACCCCGCAACGCGATGTTCCGTCTGTCATTTGCATTCTAGACCTGTCCGATATGATGATAATTGCCGACAGCGGCAGCACAAAAGTCGATTTCCGCATCGTCGATGACGGAGGAAAAGTGCGCAAGGCAGCCTGTGAAGGGCTCAACCCCCTGTATGTAACTTCAGCTGCAATACAGGAAGCCCTCAAGTCCCAGGTCCAGCCTCTGAGCGGCAGTAAGGTCGATTCAATCTATTTCTACGGAGCCGGAGTGATAGGGGAGGCTGCAGAGAAAGTAAGAAGTGCATTCGCAGAGGTGTTCGACTATGACCTGATATTCGTAGAGTCGGATATGCTGGGCGCAGCCCGCGCCCTTTTCGGCGACAGGGCTGGAATAGCATGTATCCTCGGTACGGGTTCCAACAGCTGTTTCTATGACGGTCGCAAGATCGTGCGAAACGTACGTTCAGGCGGTTTTATCCTCGGGGATGAAGCTGGCGGTGCGGACCTTGGCAAGAGGCTGTTGAAAGCCTTCATCAAAGGACTGCTGCCCGAGCTGCTGGAAAAGGAGTTCGAGGAACGCTACCATCTGGATTATGCAGCCATTGTCCGCAGGGTATATAAGGAGCCTGAGCCGAGCAAGTTCCTGGGCTCGTTCTCTCCCTTCATTGAAGAGAATATCAGCCATCCGTTCATCAACGGTCTTGTGACCGGTGCCTTCAACGATTTCATCGGAACCAACGTGATGCAGTATGACTGCCATAACTATGAAGTCGGTTTCATAGGCTCTGTCGCAACGGTCTACAAGGATATTCTGACCAAGTGCCTCGATGATTCAGGAATACGGCCGGGAACCATATTGCGCAGCCCGATAGAAGCTCTTGTGCAGTATCATACCCGCCGCAGGCAGCAGGAGGCGCGCACATCAGAAGAAATAATGGACAAAGCTGTAGCGCTGGTGATGGCTCGGACGGGAATCAGTGACAGGGAGAAGGCCAGGCAGCTCCTGCTCAAGTTCGGCTCTGTGGCAAAGGCCGTGGAGAATTACATATAATTGAAGATGTTCAAGAACGAATACGGATCCAAACTGCTGGCAGATGCCGTGGAAAGCTTGGCGTCCCTTCCGGGCATCGGCCGCCGGAGCGCCCTGAGGCTGGCATTGCACCTGCTTGGCGAACCCGCACCTAACGTGGAGAAGTTCGCCTCGTCGATAGTGGATTTCCGCAACAAGATACATTTCTGTCCTAAGTGCAATATGATCAGCGACGACGGCTCCTGCGTATTCTGCGATGACGAGCGAAGGGACTCCGGGACTGTATGTGTCGTGGAGAGTTACGCTGACGTGCTCAGCATCGAGAATACGGGACAGTACCGGGGCCTGTACCACGTCCTCGGAGGGATACTGTCTCCGATTGACGGAATCGGTCCGGGCGACCTTACGATAAAGGAGCTGTCAGAGCGGGTGGCGGCAGGCGGAATCAATGAAGTTGTCCTGGCGCTCAGCACTTCGATGGAAGGGGAGACGACATCCTTCTATATCGCCAGGCAGCTTGCTCCCTATGGTGTCAAACTGACGGCCATAGCCCGTGGAGTCGGTTTCGGCGACGACCTGGAGTATACGGATTCAATGACACTCGGCCGCTCGATAGTCAACCGGCAGCCTTTTAAATCTTAGACTATGACTTTTATAGAAATACTTCTGCTGGCCATAGGCCTGAGTTTCGACACCCTGGCGTTCAGCATCGTCGGAGGAATGTGCATAAAGAATCTCAGGGTGGGGCAGAACCTGCGCATCATATCGACTTTCGGCCTGGTGCAGGCTTTCTTCCTTATGGCCGGATGGCTGCTCGGCGGCAGTTTCGTGCATTACATCGAGGCTTATGACCATTGGCTGGCCTTCGGTCTTCTGGCTTTTATCGGCGGAAAGATGATCCTGGACAGCAGAAATCCTTCCGATGACAAGAACGTCGACCTGCTCAATACGCCCAGGCTGCTGCTGGCCTGCGTTGCAACGTCGATTGATGCCCTGGCGGTAGGGATTTCCATGGCCGCGCTTCAGTTTGACGTCCGCAGGATAGTCCTGGCCCTCGTTACGGTATTCGTCATTACGGCTGCGGCCAGCGAACTCGGTCTCAAGGGCGGAGAGTGGGCTGCCCGTCTGATAGGTAAGAAGAGTTACCTGATTGGAGGCGTGGTGCTGATAGCAATCGGAGTAAAGATTCTGATAGAGCATCTTGCAGGTTGACGGCAAGTTTTGGATTTTTGAAATAAAAGTTTAAATTTGCAGCGCTTTTAATCCATTTTATGTAGAATACTACGATGATCTGTGTGCTCAATACAAGATTCGTAAAGACAAGCCCCCGATCCGGATGGCCACTCTGTTAGTCAACAGAATGTGGAACCATCTTAATGTCGGGAATCATGATCGAAATATTCTACACAAATAACAACTCTACAATAGATTTAGCCCAGTCTGTGGACATCCTGCGCACGCTGCAAGTAAAGGATGTTCTCTGGCTCGATTTGTTCGACCCCAGCGGAGAAGAAAAGAGGGCTGTCGAAGATTTTCTCGGAACTACGCTGCAGAGCCGTGCACAGGCCGAAGAGATCGAGAGTTCATCTCGTTACAGCGAAACCGAGGATGAAATCTTCATCAATACGAACTTCCTGATACCGGGTCCTGAGAACTATACTATGGAATCGGTGTCATTCATCCTCAGCGAGCAGACCATAGTTTCTGTACGCCAGGTTCCCCTGCGAAGCTTTACGGACATCCAGAGGCGCATCCTCGCCGGGCGGAAAGGCTATCCTACAGGTTTCCATATCCTGCTTGGCATCCTTGAGAACAGGGTCGACATGGATGCGGATATGATCGAGCTGATGTCCAAGGAGATAGAACAGTACAGCAAGAGGGTCAGCCTGGGTGAGAACATCGGCGACGAATTCGTGCTGGACATCAATCAGCTGCAGGAAAATACAATGCTGGTCCGTGAGAACATAGTCGACAAGCAGAGGGTGATTTCCAGCATACTGAAAAGCGAGAAGACTCCCGACGAGATCAACACCAAGCTTTCCATCCTGCTTCAGGATATATCATCACTCATCAACCATACGAACTTCAGTTTCGAACGTCTCGAATATCTTCAGAATACGGTTCTCGGCCTGATCAACCTGGACCAGAACAAGATCATGAAGATATTCACTCTCGTATCGCTGCTCCTGATGCCTCCCACGCTGATCGCAAGCATCTACGGCATGAACGTCCAGCTTCCGCTCCTCGGCGGATATATCGACATCATCCTGATAGTTGCAGTGATGCTCGTAACGGTTCTCGCCGTCATATTTTTGTTCAGGCGTCGCAGGATGATGTGATATTCTGCATCAGAACCCAAAAAACTTTTTGATAATCAGGGATTTTTCCTATATTTGCCGACCTTTTGGAAACGAAGGGTTTTATAAATATTGTCTAACTTCTTATTAGTTAATTAATTACACTATGGAACAAGAAAACATCGGACAGGAAATCACTCCCGAACAGGAAGTGGCTCCCAAACACAAAAGCAACGCATCAGTAAGCAACGACAGCTTCAACTGGGAAGAATTCGAAAATGAAACTCCCAGCGGAGTAGACCGCAAGGCCACCGAGGATGCTTACAACCAGACATTGTCACGCATCAGCGAGAACGAAGTTGTCGAGGGTGTCGTAACAGCAATCAACAAGCGCGAAGTAATCGTCAACATCGGTTACAAGAGCGAAGGCGTCATCAGCATCAACGAATTCCGTTACAACCCTGATCTCGCAGTAGGCGACAAGGTTGAGGTTTACGTAGAGAACGCTGAGGACAAGAAAGGCCAGCTGATCCTCTCTCACAAGCGCGCACGTTCACTCCGTTCTTGGGACAGGGTAAACGAGGCATTCGAGAAAGACGAGATCGTGAAAGGCTATATCAAGTGCCGTACGAAAGGCGGTATGATCGTGGATGTGTTCGGAATCGAAGCATTCCTGCCCGGTTCACAGATAGATGTCAAGCCTATCAGGGATTACGACGTATATGTCAACAAGACTATGGATTTCAAGATCGTCAAGATCAACAACGAATACCGCAACGTCGTCGTTTCTCACAAGGCTCTTATCGAGGCTGAACTCGAAGCCCAGAAAGCTGAAATCATCAGCAAGCTCGAGAAAGGCCAGATTCTCGAAGGCGTTGTCAAGAACATTACTTCTTACGGCGTATTCGTCGACCTCGGCGGTGTGGACGGACTCATCCACATCACTGACCTCAGCTGGGGCAGGATCAACCATCCTGAAGAAGTCGTTTCTCTCGACCAGAAGATCAATGTCGTCATCCTTGACTTCGACGATGTCAAGAAGCGCATCGCCCTCGGCGTCAAGCAGCTCACTCCTCATCCTTGGGAAGCTCTCGATCCTGATATCAAAGTTGGTGACAGGGTTAAGGGTAAAGTTGTCGTCATTGCCGATTACGGCGCATTCGTTGAGATCCAGCCCGGCGTAGAAGGTCTTATCCATGTTTCAGAGATGAGCTGGAGCCAGCACCTGCGCAGCGCTCAGGATTTCTTCAAGGTAGGCGACGAGGTCGAGGCAGTCGTCCTGTCACTCGACCGCGACGAGCGCAAGATGTCTCTCGGCATCAAACAGCTCAAACCCGATCCCTGGGCAAATATCGTCGAGGAATATCCTATCAACAGCAAGCATACTGCAGTTGTACGCAACATTACCAATTTCGGTGTGTTCGTAGAGCTTAAGGAAGGTGTCGAGGGTCTTGTACACATCAGCGACCTCAGCTGGACCAAGAAGATCAAACACCCGAGCGAAGTCGTTTCAGTAGGCGACAAGATCGATGTCGTAGTTCTCGACGTAGACCAGGCAATCCGCCGTCTCAGCCTCGGCCACAAGCAGCTTGAAGAGAGCCCTTGGGAAGAGTATGAGTCAGTATACACTGTAGGTTCAGTTCATGACGGTACCATCGTAAGCATGAATGACAAAGGTGCAGTCGTTGCCCTCGCTGACGGTATCGAAGGATTCGCATCAAACAGGCAGCTTGTCAAAGAAGATGGCAGCAACCCTTCAGTAGGCGAAGTTCTTCCTTTCAGAGTTCTCGAATTCAACAAGGCAAGCCGCAAAGTTACTTTGAGCCACACCCGCACTTATGCTGACTCAAGGAAAGAAGAGGCCGCCAAGGAGCAGAAAGAGCAGAATGCCGAGGCCAACAACACTCAGAAGGCAGTGAAGAAGCTGAAAGCCAACCTCGAGAAGACCACTCTCGGTGACATCAGCTCACTCGCAGCCCTCAAGAGCGAGATGGAGAAGAAAGAAGCAGCCGCTTCAGAAACCACCGAGGAATAAATCCTGATGGAATTCTCACTGACAACTTTGGGAACGGCTTCGGCCGTTCCTGCAAACAATAGATTTTCAAGCGCCCATGTCCTTAACGTACGCGGGCGCTTGTTTTTAGTCGATTGTGCTGAAGGTTGCCAGATCCTTCTCGCAAAGCACGGCATTTCACATGCGAAGATTGAGAACATCCTGATCTCGCACCTTCACGGCGACCACCTGTTCGGCATAATGCCGCTGCTCTCTACGATGGCTCTCAAGGGCCGTACGGCGCCTCTGTACATATACGCTCCGGAAGCCTTTTGCCATACCCTCAAGTTCTTCAGGGAATACTTTGCCGACGGCGTCAAGTTCGACATAAACTTCATCCCGCTGAAGGCCTGCGGCCCCGAGCTGATAATCAGCACACGCAACAGCAAGGTGTATGCTTTCCCTCTCAATCACAAGATCGAGACCTACGGTTTCCTTTTCCGTGAAGACGAGCCGGAGCTCAACGTTTACAAGGAATATGTCGAAAAGGACGGACTGACGTTGCGTGAAATAGCGTCTCTCAAGGCGGGCAATGATGTGATAAGGGACGACGGCAGCGTGCTGGCCGTGGAAAAGTACGCCTATAAGCCATTCGAGCCCCGCAGCGCTGCATATTGCAGCGACACGGCTCCTTTCCCTGAATTGAAAGAATGGGTCAGGGGTGTGGACATCCTGTATCACGAGGCTACATTCGGCAATGATATGCGCGAGCTTTCAGCACAGTTCTTCCATTCTACAGCCGCTGACGCAGCATCTGTCGCTGCTGAAGCGGGGGTGGGAAAACTTGTGATTGGTCATTTCTCATCCCGTTATCCTGATGTCAACGTATTGCTGGAAGAGGCCAGGGCCGTATTCAAAGAGACATATCTTGCCAGTGAGGGTATGATTTTTGATGTCCCCGTCAAAAAACTTGACAGATGAGAAAACTGACTGCGTTCCTTGCCGTATGTGCCTTCGCTGCCGTGTTGCAGACATCGGCCTTTGCCCAGAATGCACGCGAGCAGTTCACAAAGATTGCCACGACGCTTCTGTTCCTTCAGGATTATTATGTCGATACTCTGGACTACAATAAGTTGGGAGACAAGGCTGTAGAAGCCCTGGTGTCGTCACTGGACCCGCATACGGTATTTATGTCCAGGCAGGATGTCGAGTCGGCTGACGAGTCGATGGCCGGTGAGTTCGACGGTGTCGGCATCGAGTTCGCCATAATCAAGGACACTCTTACAGTACAGAACGTCATTAACGGAGGTCCTGCCGACAAGGTCGGGCTTCAGACGGGCGACAAGATAGTGAAAGTCGACACTGTCAGCCTTTCGGGTCCCTGGCTTACCAACACGAGAGTCAGGGAGCTGCTTCGCGGAAAAAGAGGTTCCAGGGTCAATGTTGAAGTAATGCGCAGGGGTGTCCCCGGGACGCGTAAATACACTATTACCCGTGACCGTATCCCTATGGAGAGCGTGGTGGCAGTGTACGAGGCGGCTCCAGGTGTGGTATATGTCAAGCTGAGCCGTTTCGCGGCGAATACAGGTCAAGAAGTTTTCGATGCCATCAGGAGTCTCGGGTCGATGCCTGAAGGTGTGATTCTGGATTTGAGAGGAAATGGGGGAGGTCTGTTGAATTCTGCCTTGACCGTAAGTAATATGTTCTTGTCAAAAGGCCAGGTGATAGTTTACACCGAGGGTGCCAGGGTAAGGAGACGTGACGAATATGCAAGCGGGAACGGCATATACCAAAAAGACCCTCTGGTCATCATGGTCGATGAGAACTCGGCCTCGGCAAGCGAGATCGTAGCCGGTGCTGTACAGGATTGGGACCGCGGTGTGATAGTGGGGCGCCGGACCTTTGGAAAAGGACTGGTGCAGAGGGAACTTCACTATAGTGACGGCTCCGCGTTGAGGATTACCACTGCGAGATATCATACTCCGAGCGGCAGGGTGATACAGAGTCCGTATGAGGAAGGCAACAGCGAGAAATATTACCAGGAGCACAATGAACGTTATGTACGTGGCGAGAGTTTCAGCCGCGACAGCATAAAGTTTGATGAATCCCAGCAGTTCAAGACACTGGTCAAAGGGCGTACCGTATATGGCGGCGGCGGGATAATGCCGGATGTATTCGTGCCTCGTGACACTTCCTATCTGTCTGATTTCTACTCTGCACTGGCGGCGCGCGGCATACTCCAGGAGTTCGTGAACGACTATATGGACTCACGCAGGGCAGAGATGCGTCAGCACTATTTTTCTTGGAGAACGCTGATGGCGGATCCGGCAGTCGACGCTGTGTTCGACGACTTTGTGGAATATGCCAGGGAACAGGGGATGGATCCTTCAGAAGAAGACATCAATAAGTCATCCGCAGAGATCAAGCTTGCGATGAAAGCCTTGATGGCAAGGGCGATCTGGGACGAAAATGTATATTATGCCGTCATCAACAGCGAGAGCGCTGACTACAAGGCTGCCCTGGATGAAGTCCTGGCATTGAGAGCCCGTTGATAGGCTCTTGCATTTTTCAGATGGTCCGAGTAAGTGACGGCGAAATTGTGCTGTCCGTCGAACGTATCCTTGGCGCAGAAATACAGATAATTGTGATGCTGATAGTTCAGGACGGCCTCGATGGCTGATTTCGGAGCTATCGTTATAGGTCCCGGAGGCAGTCCGGGATACTTGTATGTATTGTATGGTGAATCGATTTCAAGATGCTTGTTCAGTATCCTTGTGATTCCTTCAGTATTGAGGGCGAATTTGACGGTGGGATCGGCCTGCAGCAGCATTCCCTTGTTCAGCCGGTTGATGTAAACCCCTGCCACGGTGGGCATCTCGGGCTCGTACTTGGTCTCTTCGATGACTATTGATGCAAGTGTCATCACCTGGTCCCTGGTAAGGCCGATGGCCCTGGCCTTTGCGGTCCGGTCCTCGTTCCAGAAGGCATCGTATTCCTTTTTCATCCGTCGGATAAGGTCTTCCGGCGAAATGGTCCACCAGACTTCATATGTGTCGGGAATGAATACGCTGAGATAAGTTTCCTTCTTGAAACCGAGGCTCCTCATAAGTTCCGTATCGTTCAATGCGGTGATGAAAGCAGCGGAGTCTGCGTGCAGCCTCTTGCCGAGATAGGAGGCCATACTTTCTGCATTGCGGATATAGCCGTTGATCTGCAGGTCGACAGGTGTCTGGTATCCGTTTGCGAATATCCTTATGATCTCTTTGTTGGTAAGGCCCGGGTCTATGTTGTAGTGGCCGGCCTTGAGAACCCCGGCAAGTCCGAGCTTGTTGGCCGCTCTTGTGAACGATCTTGTATCCCTGACAACTCCGTGTTTGAAAAGCGAGTCAAGGAAGGCGTCGTAGGTCCCGCTCTCATAGACGTATATGTCAGCCTTGTTTGAGACTGAATTGGGCCTGTAGAAAGTGAGATAGTATTTTGCGGCTACCGATACAGTTATTATTAAAAGGACTGCGAGTATTGCCAGTATCGCTTTTTTCATTTCTTCCTTAGATTGATGATGCTTCCCGGTTCAGGTTCTCTTCCTGCGGCCAGCCCGGGGTTGTACTTGTATAGATATTTCAGCTTGACGGCATATTCCTGGCTCAGCTCATGCATAGTCTCGCCTTCTTCAACCACGTGCTTGTCGAGATATCTGTCGGCCTGTTTCTTCTTCGCTTCTATGTATACTATTTCCCCGTCCTGAAGCATCCTGTCGCGTTTCTCATCGTTGAAACGGAGGATTTCCCAAGTGAACAGGTTGAATTCCCTGGCAATAGAAGAGAATGTCTCATAACCGTTGGCAATCACGTAAATCACGTTGTTGCGTTTCAGTATCTCTCTCAGGAGCGAAATCTTGTAGAGAGGACTGTTTTCCTTGAGCTCGACTTGCTCGGGCATCTTCGCTACCACGGGAGTGACGGGGAGTTCTTCAGGAAGTACGGCTGCATCGTACTGGAGCAGGCCATATCTCTCGATAATGTCTATCAGCCTCGTGGCATACTGGGGATCTGTGGCATATCCTGCTGCCTTGAGTCCGTATGCCCAGCCCTTGTAGTCCGTGGGGTCGAGATCAAACAGGAAAGAGTACCTCGAGCGATATCTGAGAAAGTCGGAATGGTCCTGGAAAGAATCCTCTGGCTTGTCGTAGACACGGAAGCAGTCGTTCTTGATATCGTCGTCGACATACATCTTCCTGCCGGTATAGTCGTGGCATTTTATGCCGAAATGGTTATTGCCCTGAGTGGCCAGGGCAGAAGTGCCGAAACCCGACTCCAGACATGCCTGAGCCAGGGTTATGCTAGCCGGAATACCACTGCTGTGCATCTGTGCGATTGCGGCGTCCTTGTATTTCAGAATGTAATCCGTGCGATAGTCGGATACCGGCTGAGGCCGCCCTGCATCAGCGAACGGACCTGTCGTCAGCAGCAGGCAGCAGATAAAGATATAGACGGCCTTCATAAGAGCGAAATTAAGCATTTTTTGCTAAATTCGCACAAATACACCCTGCTGCCATGCAAAAGAAGCAACTCAACATCAGCTACCAGGTATATCAGTCGAAAGATGAACTGCCCGCTGAGTGGGCGTCTCTCCTTCAGAGGGCGACGGAAGCCACGGAACGTTCTTATGCTCCATATTCCAATTTCAATGTGGGTGCAGCGATATTGCTCGACAACGGAGAGGTGGTCTGCGGCTCCAATCAGGAAAATGCAGCATATCCTTCCGGCCTGTGTGCAGAGAGATCTGCCTGCTATTATGCAGGAGCCGCTTTTCCCGGTGCCAGGATGCTGGCCATAGCTGTCGCTGCCCGTCAGGACGGAAAGCTTACGGAGACTCCGACCTATCCTTGCGGAGCGTGCCGGCAGGCTCTGGTGCAGTATGAGAACAGGGGTGGGGTGCCAATGACGGTGATTGTCGGCAGCGCGACCAGGATAGAGGTGTTCGATTCCGTAAAAGACCTTCTCCCTTTCGCTTTTGACAATCTTGATGAATCCGTCATGATATAAAAAAAGGGTAAGCTTATTACATCGCACCGCTACAACCATCTACCCTTGCTGCCTTCCGGCCCTGGGGGAGTTCGACAGGAGCTGGTCGTGTAAGACTTACCCGGCACAAATGTAGTGGTTTTTTTTGATTCGCCGAAATAATTGTAAAAATGAGAATTGCTGTCGGTCTTTCTGGTGGAGTGGATTCCAGTGTGGCGGCTCTTCTGCTGAAGAATGCCGGACACGAGGTGTTCGCCGTCTTTATGCAGAACTGGAACGATGCGACAGGCACCCTGCACGGTGACTGTGAGTGGGAGGAAGAGCGCAGCGTTGCAGAGATGGTGGCTCGCAAGATCGGCATTCCCTTCCATTTCGTGGACCTGAGCGATGAGTACCGCAAGCGTGTCGTAGACTATATGTTCGACGGTTACGAGAGGGGATTCACGCCGAATCCTGATGTGCTGTGCAACCGTGAAATAAAGTTCGACTCCTTCCTGAAGCACGCTCTGAGCCTCGGTGCGGATTATGTGGCTACCGGTCACTATTGCCGCAAGGACGAGGTGACAGATGCTGACGGGCATGTTTCATACCGTCTTCTGGCTGGCCTTGACAAGAACAAGGACCAGAGCTATTTCCTCTGTCAGCTGACACAGGAACAGCTCAGGTATGCCTTGTTCCCGATAGGAGGGCTCACAAAGCCGGAGGTCCGCAGGATAGCCAGGGAGGCAGGGCTGCCAAGTGCCGACAAGAAAGATTCACAGGGTATCTGTTTTGTGGGAAAGGTCGACCTTCCGGTCTTCCTTCAGCAGAAGCTCAAGCCGAAGGACGGCAATGTCGTAGAGATCTTCAGGGAATTCTATGACGGGCTGAAGACCCCGGAGACCCTGGAAGAACTGGCTGCCCCTGCGGTGTACTGTGAGAAGGACGGAAAGTTTGCCGGCCGTCATCATGGAGCTCAGTTCTATACTATAGGGCAGCGTCACGGACTGAACATAGGCGGGCACAAAGATCCCCTGTTCGTAATAGCCACTGACGTGGAAAACAATCTGATATATGTGGGGGAGGGACAGGATCATCCCGGTCTTTACCGGAAAGGGCTTCGCATCGAGCCGCGCGACATTCACTGGATCAGGCCCGGGATGGAGATGGCCGATGGTGAGGAACGGGACTATCTGGTCAGGATCAGATATCGCCAGCCTCTTCAGCAGGCAAGACTTTCCCGTCTTGGCGACGGTCTGTATATCATATTCGAAAAACCGCAGCGAGGAGTGACTGCCGGTCAGTTCGCGGCGTGGTATGACAGCGAAGGCGAACTGCAGGGCAGCGGAGTCATAAGCAGGTGATGATATGGAAGAGAACGGGCGGATAGTTGTAATCGGAGGCGGTCCTGCGGGAATGATGGCTGCCATCAAGGCTGCGGAAAACGGAGCGGAAGTGGTGCTGCTCGAAAAGAACCATCTCTGCGGACGCAAGCTGGCAATCACAGGCAAGGGAAGGTGCAATATCACCAACACCAAGCCGTGGGGCGAGTTTGCCACCCACGTGCATCCCAAGAACAACTTTGTGAAGAGCGCTTTCTTCAACTTTTCCAATGCCGCAACTATCGACTATTTCAACAGCATCGGTCTGGAAACGGTAGAGACTCAGGGAAACCGGATTTTTCCGAAATCTATGAGAGCCTTCGACGTGGTAGACGCCCTTGTCGGCAGAATGAAACAGGTGGGCGTGAAACTGGTGACAGATGCCGACCTGATTGCCGTCTGCACTGACGGCAGCCAGTTCAAATGCACCTATAACGACCTCTCGTCACCGCGTCTCATAAGGACTGAAGTGATAATGGCAAAGGCTCTTATCGTGGCTACCGGAGGCCTTTCGTATCCTGCGACAGGCTCCAACGGCAAGGGCTATTATTTCGCGTCCTCGCTGGGGCACAGCATTACCCGTTGCTTCCCCAGCCTCACGGCCCTTATGCCCAGATCATATGTAAGCGGCTTGTATGACGTCGAACTCAAGAACGTGGGGCTGAACCTGTTCGTGGACCACGACCTGGTCCAGTCCGAGATGGGAGACCTGACCTTCACGGAAGACGGTATCGAGGGATCTCTTGGTTTCAGGGTAAGCCGCAAGGCTGTGAACGCCTTGGAGAACGGGTCTTCAGTCGAGCTGGTCATCGATCTCAAGCCTGCTGTACCCATCAGCGAGCTGAAGGAAAGGGTCAGGAACGAAGTGGCATCCTTCAAGTGGGATGTGCCTGTGATCAACGAGGCCCGGATGAAGAAGGTCCTCCGCCGCTTTATGCCTGCCGAGATGGTGGATCCTTTCTACGAGACATCAAAGGGTTTGACAGTCAACACTCTGGCTGACCGTATGAAGGACTGGCGTTTCCCGATAGCGAGACATGCAGGCTACCGCAGGGCCGTCGTTACGGCGGGTGGTGTTTCCCTGGATGAGGTGGTGTCCAAGACTATGCAGTCAAGGCTAGTAAAAGGCCTTTTCTTCGCCGGGGAAATATTGGACCTTGACGGAGATACAGGAGGATATAATCTTCAGATGGCTTTTTCTACAGGAGCCCTGGCCGGCCAGAGCGCTGCCAGATATGTCAGCGCAGTGTCATAGTATCTCCACCTTGCGTCCCTGGAAGGTGAAGTGATCTCCTTTGTGAAGAACGACAGAAGCCGGAAGGCAGACCGCCAGAAGGTCGGTGGCCCTCACTGAACTGCGGCGGCTGACTGTGACCAGTGCGTCGATAAGGGTCGACGTGCTGAAACTGTCTTGCCTGAACACGGGCTTTCCATTGACGCCGACTTCAAATACTGCGTTTCCGATTTCGGAAAAGGGCAGGGTTTCTCCTGAAAGGAATGAGCTGGCGTCAAGGCATATCGCCTCCAGAGGGTCAGAGTCCTTGGCATCGAGCAGGACTCCGAAGCCGAAGTTGTCGACATACCTTCCTGCGAATTTTACCGATATGCACTTGCCGGCCTTGACTACACGTGAATAGATGCAGGGAGTAAGTATGACTGCTTCAACTCCGTCTGGGAGATAATAGTCGCGGGCTTCCCTGTTGAGAGTAGTGTCGGGGCGGAAACAGTATTTGCCGGAAGACCTCAGGACAGCGATGTTCATGGCTATTTCTGTTTCATCTTGAGATAGATGTCAGTGAGCACCTTTTTCGTGTCCAGAGGAAAATCGCCGTTGATCATCCAGTCATAGTAACCGTGCTCGCTGCGCAGCACGTCTTCGACCTTGCGGCCCTTGTGCTTGCCGAAGTTGAAGACCGGCTCGTCCTGGTCGTTCAGTATGAAACGGCCGGCATAGTCTGCAAAACGGCTGCGGGTGGTGAATTCCGAAAGGAACTTTACATCGTTCTGAAGCGAGTCGGAATATTTGTCGAGCTGTGCCTTGAGCACCTCGACGGTGGCCCTTACATCTCCCAATGCGGAATGGGCGTCATCGAGGTTCTTGTTGCAGTAGAAAGAGTAAGCGGCAGAAAGGTTGCGCGGCTCCATCTTGAAGAACACCTCCTGGACGTCGATAAGTTTCCTCTTGCGGAAATCGTAGTCTACGCCTGCGCGCAGGAACTCCTCGGCCAGCATCGGAATGTCGAACTTGTTGGAGTTGTAACCGGCGATATCGCAGCCCTCCATCCACTGTGCGAGCGACTTCGCTATCTTTCTGAAAGGAGGCTGGTCCTTTACGTCGTCGTCGGTGATATGGTGGACTTCTGATGCCTCCTTCGGGATGGGCATCTCAGGGTTGATGAGGCGGCGTTTCTCCTCGACGCGGCCGTCGGGGAACACCTTGATTGCAGCTATTTCGACGATGCGGTCGCGCGCAGGGTCAAGCCCTGTCGTTTCCAGATCGAAGAACAACAGGGGATTGTTGAGATTGAGTTCCATTATGAAACTAAGAATTGAGCATGATCGGCATCAGCAGGGCGCAGAGCTCTTCTGAAGGATCCTTCTCGTCAGCTGAAATAATAAGCGCGGCGCGGCACCTGTCGGCGAGGCACATGCATATGTTCTCGAAAGGCAGGTTGCTGAGGATTTCGGCAAGGAACGGAGCCTTGAATCCGATCTCGATGTCGACACCGTCGTACTGGCAGCTAAGTTTTTCGTATGCTGAGATTGCGAATGAAGTGTCTTCGGCTGAAATCATGATCTCGCCGGCTGAGATTTTCAGGATGATATGGCTTGTGGCCTGGTTCGAGCAGACAGCTACGCGGCGGACGGCGTTGAGGAATTCGACGCGGCCGATGATCATCTTGTTCTGGTTGTTCTTCGGGATGACTGTACGGTAGGCAGGGTAGTTGCCGTCGACGAGGCGGCATACAAGCACCGTATTGTCGAAGGAGAACATGGCGTTGCGCTTGTCGAACTTCACTGAGATGTTGTCTTCAGTCTTGCCAAGGATGTTCTTCAGGACTGAAGCGGGTTTCTTGTGCAGGATGAAAGAGCATTTCTCGTTGCCTTTGACAGAGAACACAGTGTAGCATACCAGCTTGTGCGCGTCGGATGCGACAATCGATGTGCCGGTGGTGTCGATGTCGAAGAAGATACCGTTCATCACGGGCCTCAGCTCTTCTTCAGCAGTAGCATAGATGGTGTCGTTGATACCGTTCAGGAGAGTGGCGGCGGCAATCTCAAGCTTGTTCGCATCTTCTGAAATCACGGGGAATACGGGATAGTCCTCTGCAGGGAAATAAGGTATCTTGGATGCACCGCTGGACCATATGATGTTGAGAGATGACGCTTTATCGGTCAGGAAAGAAAGCGGCTGATCCGGGAACTCTTTCAGAGAGTCGATGAGAAGCCTTGCCGGAACAGCTGCGGCGCCTTCCTCGAGCACTTGCTCTACGGGGAGGCTCGTGCGGAGCGTGGTCTCGCCGTCAGATGCGGTGACTGTAAGGGAGTTGTCCTTGAGGTCGAAGAGGAAATTGTCCAATATTGCAAGGGCAGGCTTGTTTGCTAATACTCTGGAAACGGACACCAGTCCGCGGAGAAGTTCCGAACTTGATAAAACGAATCTCATATCACTGATGATGTTAAATAATAATCATTATACGAACATACAAATATAGTAAAAAAACTCCTGAATAGCCATATGCATTTGGCATATAATTTGACCGAAAAGCGAACCAAAATAAGATAATTGTCAAATTATGAAAAAAGGATTATTGATTGCGACTCTGTCTGTCATTTTGTCAGGCATAGTCTCTTATGTGGTGGCAGGAAAGGTGTCTGCCCAGACCAATGAAGTGAGGGAATTCAAGAATGAGCTCATCAACGAGCAGAATGATAACAGGCAGGACAGGAAGATCGTCCGCTCGGACAAAGACATTATGACTGCGACATATTTCAGCGACGCAGCCGAGCTGGCCGTGAATTCCGTAGTATATGTAAAAGTCGTGAAGAGAGCTGCCCGCCAGCAGTCTCCTTCATCGATGTTCGACTATTTCTTCGGCTTTGCCAATACACCCCAGGACCAGGTCGGAATCGGTTCGGGTGTGATCATCTCCGAGGACGGCTATATCGTTACCAACAACCACGTGGTTTCGGGTGCCGACGAAGTTCAGGTCACTCTCTATGACAACAGCGTCCACGACGCCAGGGTGATCGGAACCGACGAGGCCACCGACCTTGCGTTGCTCAAGGTGGACGGCACTGGTTTCCAGGCTTTGGAAATGGGGGATTCTGACGAACTGAGGCTCGGAGAATGGGTGCTTGCCATCGGCAGCCCTTATGACCTGCGTTCTACCATCACCGCCGGTATCGTCAGCGCCAAAGGCCGCTCTTTCCCGAATTATGACGGTTCCTACAGGATTGAGTCATTCATCCAGACCGATGCTGCGGTCAATCCCGGCAACAGCGGCGGAGCATTGGTCAACACAAGCGGCCAGCTTGTCGGTATCAACACTTCTATAGTTTCCCTGACGGGTTCATATACCGGCTATGCCTTCGCGGTGCCCGTGAACATCGTAAAGAAGATTACCGATGATTTCATCGAGTACGGTTCAGTCCAGCGCGCAGTCCTCGGCATTGCGATGAGGGACAGCGACCAGGGCGTGGTTATCGCCGATGTCCGTGCCGAGACTCCCGCCAGTGCGGCAGGCCTCAAGCCCGGAGACATTATCAAGGAAATCAACCTCAACCAGGTCAAGACTGCATCTGAAGTACAGGTTCAGGTGGGCAAGCTTCGTCCCGGTGAAAAAGCTGTCGTTACAGTGCTGCGCGACAATGTTCAAAAAGAAATCATGGTAAATTTGTAATTTCTTTATAGAATTATTTATATTTGCGCGCTATGGCCTGGAATGGCCTGATATCATTATCACTTAATGAGACAACTTAAAATTACAAAGTCGATTACGAATCGAGAGAGCGCATCTCTCGACAAGTATTTGCAAGAAATTGGTAGAGAAGAGCTGATCACGGTAGAAGAAGAGGTAGAGCTTGCGCAGCGTATCAAGAAGGGCGATCAGGAAGCCCTTGAGAAACTGACTAGAGCGAACCTCAGGTTCGTGGTTTCGGTCGCCAAACAGTATCAGAATCAGGGATTGAGCCTTCCTGACCTTATCAACGAAGGCAATCTCGGACTGATAAAGGCAGCGGAGAAGTTCGATGAGACCAGAGGTTTCAAGTTCATTTCCTATGCTGTATGGTGGATCCGCCAGTCAATCCTGCAGGCTTTGGCAGAACAGTCGAGGATCGTTCGCCTTCCGCTCAATCAGGTTGGATCGCTGAATAAGATCAATAAAGCTCTCAGTAAGTTCGAGCAGGAGAATGAGCGTATGCCTTCTTCTGATGAGCTGGCAGAGATTCTCGGCATTCCTCGCGAGAAGATCAACGACACGTTGAGAGTGTCCGGCCGTCACGTTTCTGTGGACGCACCGTTCGTCGACGGAGAAGACAACAGTCTTCTGGACGTGCTGGTAAACAACGACTCTCCCAACGCCGACAAGGGTCTCGTGAACGAATCCCTCAACAAGGAGATAGAAAGGGCCCTTTCTACTCTCACTGAAAGGGAGAGGGATATCGTCCGGTATTTCTTCGGCATCGGGTGTCAGGAAATGACGCTTGAAGAGATCGGAGAGCATTTCGGTCTGACCCGCGAGAGGGTTCGTCAAATTAAGGAGAAGGCTATACGCCGTCTCCGTCACAGTGCCCGCAGCAAGCTGCTCAAAAGCTATCTGGGTTAGTCTCCCATCTGGTGAATTGAGAGGGAATCTGCATAAGAAACCCTCTTTTTTCTTTGAAAACGAAACAAGAAACAATATAAATGATGAAAAGGATATTAGTCATGGCAGCCGCGGCAATGAGTTTATGTGCCTGCGTTGAGAAGAATCCCCTCCTGAAGGAATGGGATACTCCATTCGGCATACCCCCTTTCGAGGAAATCAGGACAGAAGATTATGTTCCCGCAATAAAGAAGGCTATCGAGGCTCACGATGCTGAAATAGCAGCTATCGTATCCAGCAAGGAAGAACCGACCTTCGAGAATACCATACTGGCATATGACAAGTCAGGGGAACTGCTCGAGAGAGTTTACGCAGTGTTCGGCAATGTCGAGTCGATGGCTTTCAACGATGAAGTCGCAGAAGCATCAAACGTCATCACTCCTATGATGAGCGCTCATTCTAACGACATCCAGCTGAACGAGGCTCTTTTTGAAAGGATTAAGAGTGTCTACGACCGCAAGGACGCCCTCGGACTCGACGATGCCCAGCTCCGTCTGGTCGACAACGTCTACAAGAGTTTCGCGCGCAACGGCGCGGCTCTTCCTGCCGACAAGAAGGCAGAGTTGAAAGAAGTCAATTCTGCAATCTCCAACCTGCAGCTCAAGTTCTCCCAGAATCTGATCAAAGAAACTGCTGCGTGGACTCTGGAGATAAAGGACAAGGCTGACCTTGCTGGTCTTGGCGAAGACTTCATCGCAGATGCTGCCGCCAGGGCGGAAGCCGCCGGTCAGTCAGGCAGGTGGATTGTCGGGCTCGACAATCCAAGCGTGATGCCGTTCCTGCAGTCATCAGCAAACCGCGAACTGCGCATAAAGGTGCTCGATGCCTATCTTAACCGCTGCAACAACAATAATGCTGAGGACAACAAGGACATCTGTGCCGAAATCATCCGCCTCAAGCTGCGCAAGGCCCAGCTGCTCGGATACGAAACTTACGTGGACTACCAGCTTGAAGACCGTATGGCCAAGAATTCCGAGAATGTGTACAAGCTTCTCGCGCAGGTGTGGAAGCCTTCTTTGGCCGCTGCCCGCAACGAGCTGAAGGACATCAAGGCTATGGCTGCTAAAGATGGCATAACCACTGTACAGGCAGCTGACTGGAGATATTACTCGAGCCTTGCCAAGGCTGAGAAATACAATATGGACGAAGAGGCTCTCAAACCTTACTTCCGCTATGAGAATGTGCGTGAAGGTATCTTCTATGTTGCCAACAAGCTTTTCGGCCTGAGTTTCGAGCGTCTCGAAAACGTACCTCTGCCGCATCCCGAAGCTGAAGCCTTCGAATGCAAGGATGTGGACGGAAGCAGCCTCGGCGTGATTTTTATGGATATGTTCGCCCGTCCCGGCGAGAAGAGCAACGGAGCCTGGTGCGGCGGCTACCGCGACCAGAAGTATGACAAGGACGGCAACAAGATCAATCCTATCGTCACTATCTGCGGCAATTTCAGTCGTCCGGTGGGAGACAAGCCTTCTCTTCTGACTCCTGACGAGACCGAGACTTTCTTCCACGAGTTCGGTCACGCGCTTGCAAGTTTTATGATTGACGTGAAGTATCCCGGAATATCGTATTTCGACCACGACTTCGTTGAGCTTCCTTCCCAGCTCAACGAGCACTGGGCGTTCGCGCCTGAAGTGCTGAACGTATATGCAAAGCACTATGAGACTGGAGCTGTGATTCCGATGGAACTGGTTGACAAGTACCTCGAATCCAAGAATTATGGCAAGGGCTTCGCAATGACTGAGCTGCTTGCTGCGATGTATCTCGATATGGGCCTTTATTCCATGAGCGAGATTCCTGACAACTACAACGTGCTGTCGGCAGAGTCGAAGATCCTGAAGGATATCGACCTGCTCGCCGAGATTCCGCCTCGTTACAGGACTCCTTATTTCCTGCATATCTTCTCTCACGGATATGATGTAGGATATT
This sequence comes from Bacteroidales bacterium, assembly GCA_017561885.1. Taxonomy (GTDB): domain Bacteria; phylum Bacteroidota; class Bacteroidia; order Bacteroidales; family UBA932; genus Equibacterium. The sequence goes on from JAFZBF010000012.1 coordinate 76,768, forward strand.
ACAGCTATCTCTGGGCGCAGGTTCTTGACAACGACGCTTTCAAGGCCTTCGAGGAAACCGGAGACATCTTCAACCAGGAGCTTGCCCGCAAGTACCGCTATGAAGTGCTCAAGCGCGGCGACGAGACCGACGCAATGGAACTCTACAAGAACTTCCGCGGTCATGAACCGACCGTGGACGCTCTTCTCGAATATAACGGATTGAAATAATATGACCAGCGCAATAGATTTGTTAAGCAGTCTTGCCACAGAGGCGGTCAAGTCTCTGTACGGCGTTGAAATGGGACCTGAGTCTCTGCAGCTGCAGGCAACCCGCAAAGAATTCGAAGGCGATGTCACCCTGGTGGTCTTCCCGCTGCTCAAGGTCAGCCGCAAGGCTCCCGAGGCTACGGCCACCGAGATCGGCGAGTTCATGAAAGCCGCCGATGCCCGCATCGAATCGTTCAACGTGGTAAAAGGCTTCCTGAACATCAAGATGTCTGCCCGCTACTGGGGCGAGGTGTTCGCTGAGATTTCGGCTGCGGAGGACTGGGGACAGCATCCTTCCAACGGCCGCACCGTGATGGTGGAGTTTTCATCTCCCAACACCAACAAGCCGCTCCACCTGGGTCACATCCGCAACATCCTTCTCGGATGGTCGGTTTCCCAGCTGCTGCAGGCTGCCGGAAACAACGTTGTCAAGGTCAATCTGGTGAATGACCGCGGCATCCACATCTGCAAGTCGATGCTTGCTTGGCTCAGGCGCGGCAACGGCGTCACTCCAGAGTCGTCAGGCAAGAAGGGCGACCATCTGGTGGGCGATTTCTATGTCGAGTTCAACAACATCCTGAACGACGAGACTGCCGAGATAATGGAAAAAACCGGTCTCGACAAGGAAGAGGCTGCCAAACAGGCGCCTTGTATGAAAGAAGCTCAGGCAATGCTTGTGAAGTGGGAACAGGGCGACCCTGAAGTCCGTGCCCTCTGGGCAAAGATGAACGGCTGGGTATATGAAGGCTTCGACAAGACCTATGCTGATCTGGGAGTCGGTTTTGACAAGATCTATTACGAATCCCAGACATACCTGCTCGGCAAGTCGCTGGTGGAGGAAGGTCTGGCCAAAGGCATATTCTACCGCCGCGAAGACGGTTCTGTGTGGTGCGACCTCACTGCCGACGGTCTCGACGAGAAGCTGCTGCTGCGAAGCGACGGCACTTCTGTCTATATGACCCAGGATCTCGGAACGGCCTGCCGCCGTCACGACGAGTATAACTTCGACGAGATTATTTATGTGGTCGGCAACGAGCAGAACTACCATTTCCAGGTGCTCAAGCTCATCTTGGGCAAACTTGGAATGCCGTGGGCCGATTCCATCTACCATATGTCTTATGGAATGGTGGAGCTCCCCGAAGGGAAGATGAAGTCACGTGAAGGAACCGTAGTGGATGCTGACGACCTGATAGAGAAGATGTATGCCACCGCCCGCGAGACTTCCCTCGAGCTGGGCAAGCTCGAGGATATGGACGAAGAACAGCAGAAGGAACTGTTCATGACCATCGGCCTCGGAGCGCTCAAGTATTTCATCATCAAGGTGGATCCTCGCAAGACGATGCTCTTCGATCCGAAGGAAAGTATCGATTTCAACGGCAACACCGGTCCGTTCATCCAGTACACCTACGCCCGTATCAAGTCCATCCTTCGCAAGGCTGACGAACAGCAGCTCAAGGTTGCCTGCACCTGCGCCGGATTCATTCCCAAGGAGATCGAGATCGTCAAACTGCTGGCATCCTTCCCTGACAAAGTCGAGGAAGCGGCAGATGCACATTCTCCTGCACTCGTGGCCAATTACGCCTATGAGCTGGCCAAGGAATTCAACCAGTATTACCACGACGTGAGCGTCCTGAAGGCTGACGACGACAAGGTCCGTTCGCAGAGACTCGCGCTTCTCGCCGCAATCGCACAAGTGCTCACAAAGGCAATGACCATCCTCGGCATCAAGCTTCCCGAGAGAATGTAACTGCTATGATTGCGCCCACCACCAGAAAAGAAATGGATGCCCTTGGCTGGGATGCAGCCGATGTTGTCCTTTTCACCGGGGATGCGTTCATCGACCATCCATCCTTCGGTACTGCGGTGGTTACGAGGGCGCTGGAAGCCCGCGGCTACAAGGTGGCTGTAGTTCCCCAGCCCAACTGGAGGGACGACCTGCGCGATTTCAAGAAGATGGGCGTTCCCCGGCTCTATTTCGCCGTCAATGCCGGCAATATGGATTCGATGGTCAACCATTACACGGCTTCGAAGCGCCTGCGCAGCAACGACGCATATACGCCCGAGGGCCGTGCCGGATACCGCCCCGACTATGCGGTGACTGTCTATACCAGGATACTGAAGGAACTGTATCCCGATGTTCCGGTGGTTATAGGCGGTATCGAGGCATCTCTCCGCAGGCTGACCCATTACGACTACTGGCAGGACTGCCTGAAACCTTCTGTCCTCGTCGATTCCGGCGCCGACTATCTGGTGTACGGAATGGGAGAGAGGCCTATGTCCGCCCTGACTGACGCTTTCGCAGCCGGGGAGCCGCAGGAGAGGATAAGACAGATACCCCAGATCGGATACCTGTCCGACACCCCTCCCGACAACGACTATTTCGACCTGCACTCGTTTGAAGACTGCAAGCGCAACAAGATAGCTTTCGCACAGAATTTCAACATAATCGAAAGGGAAGCCAATTCGCTGCACGCGATGACGCTCGTGGAGCAGACCGGCAACTCCTTCGTGTGCATCAATCCGCCATATCCTCCGGCAACTGAAGAAGAACTGGATGCAGTATACAGCCTTCCTTTCACCAAGCTCCCGCATCCACGCTACAAAGGAAAGAGGATTCCGGCGTACGATATGATCAAGTTCTCCATCACGACTCACCGCGGCTGTTTCGGAGGCTGCAACTTCTGCACGATAGCGGCTCACCAGGGCAAATTCATACAGTCACGCTCCGAGGATTCGATAGTGGCGGAGGCGGAGAGAATGACTGCCCTGCCCGGATTTGCCGGCAATATCTCTGATCTCGGAGCCCCCACGGCCAATATGTACAGGATGGGCGGCAAGAATAAGAACCTGTGCGACAAGTGCACCCGGCAGAGCTGCCTGTTCCCTAGGATGTGCCGCAACCTTGACCATTCGCACCAGTCGCTTCTGGACCTCTATGACCGTGTGCTGGCAGTTAAAGGAATTAAGCACGCCTATATAGGAAGCGGTATCCGATATGACCTTTTCCTCGATGAAAACGGTTATCTCGACGAAACATCGCAGCCATATCTTGAAGCCCTTGTTACCAGACATACCAGCGGCCGCCTGAAGGTGGCTCCCGAGCATACGCAGGATAATGTCCTTGCGGTGATGGGCAAACCTTCGTTCAGGCTTTTCGAGGTGTTGAGAAGCAAGTTCGACGAGATCTGCCGCCGCCACGGACTGCGCTATCAGCTGGTTCCGTATTTCATCAGCGGCCACCCCGGCTGCTCTATGAGAGATATGGACGCCTTGTCGAAAAACAAGTACCTCAAGGGTCTCTATATGGAGCAGGTGCAGGATTTTACCCCTACTCCGATGACTGTGGCATCAGTTATGTATTACACGGGGCTGGACCCTAAAACGCTCCGGCCGCTGTTCGTGGAACGCAACCTGGAACGCAAGAAGAGACAAAAATCATTTTTTTTCAACAAATAAATCCAAACATAGGTTGTATTTGAAAAAAATGCCTATAATTGCGAGGTAAAACAAAAGGAAAATGGCAATAAAACTTCCTAACAAGAAAAGAGCTGTCATCAGCTACGAAAATATGTCTGATGAACTGCGTGAGGCTTTCGAAGAGAAATATCCTCATGGTTACGCCGATTATCTTGGAGACCTGATGAAGATCGACAAGCCGGACGGAACTTCTTTCTATGCGGTTTCAGTCGAGATTCCCGATGCTATCTATCTTGTAAAGGTCAAAGTCCATATGGATGATTACGAAGATGCCGAGAAGGATCTCTTCAAGGACGATGATGACGACGGTGTTGTCACAGACGGGGAAAATGAAGAATTTCCTGAGAATGAAGGCGATTTCGGAGAAACGCCCGAAGACGATATTGACGAATAGAAGAAACATAATATTGCGATTGGCAGCTGCGCTCAGAAACAAAATATCTGAGCGCAATTTGCTTTTGTTATTGTCTGTATTGGTGGGACTGGGCAGCGGCCTGGCGGCAGTCGCCCTGAAAAAGATAATCGAACTGATACAGCACCTCCTGTTTGGCGGAGATGGTTCCGGCGCCCACTGGTGGATGTACATTGTTATGCCGGGTGTCGGTATGCTGCTCTCAATGCTGCTGGTGAAGTATGTGGTGAGGGACAAGATAGGCCACGGAGTGACCAAGGTGCTTCTTGCAATCTCGAAGAACGAGAGCCATATCCGCCCTCACAATATGTGGTCGTCACTGGCTGCAAGTTCCCTGACGATCGGTTTCGGCGGTTCGGTAGGAGCCGAGGCCCCGATCGTATACACCGGTGCCGCAATAGGTTCCAACGTGGCCAGGGCGTTCCGTATGTCCTACAAGAACATCACCATACTCCTGGGATGCGGAGCTGCAGGTGCGGTGGCAGGTATATTCAAGGCCCCGATGGCCGGAATACTGTTCACCTTCGAGATACTTCTGTTCAACATCTCGATGTCGTCCATACTGCCTCTGCTGCTGTCTTCAGTGACGGCTACGATGGTCTCATATTTCGTGCTGGGAGATATGGTGACTTTCTCGAACTCGGTGGAGCAGTTCTCGATGAGCAATATTCCCTATTATATAATTCTGGGAGTATTCTGCGGCCTGATATCCCTTTACTTCCTGAGGACGACCCTCAAGGCGGAAGATATGCTCCGCAAGGTCCGCAAGCCTTATGCCCGCTGGGCGATTTGTGCAGCGTCTCTGGGCGTGCTGATATTTATGTTCCCTCCGCTGTTCGGCGAAGGTTACACCTCACTCACTTCTATGTTGAACAAAGATGCGCTCGTGGCTCTTGAAGGCGGGTTTATCGCCAGTTTCATACAGCCTGACAATGAGTGGGCTATAGTGATCTTCTTCGCTGCCGTGACTATGCTCAAGGTGCTTGCGACAGCATTCACTAACGCAGGAGGCGGCGTGGGAGGAACCTTCGGACCTACGCTGATCACAGGAGCCTTCGCAGGATTCGTGCTTGCAAGGCTTGTGAACATACTCAATATCGCCGCCGTGCCTGAGGAGAATTTCGTCCTTGTCGGTATGGCCGGACTGATGGCAGGTGTGATGCAGGCCCCCCTGACGGCGATATTCCTTATAGCGGAGATTACCGGCGGCTATGCCTTGCTGTTCCCTCTGATCATAACATCTGCCATCTCATACGCTACCATCAGGACAACTGAGCAGTACTCCATATATACGAAACGTATCGCTGCTTCAGGCGAACTGCTGACACACGACAGCGACCGGGCTGTACTGACCCTGCTCAAGCTGTCGGACTTCATAGAGACGGATTTCGTCCCTGTACGCGTCGACCGTACCCTCGGCCAGCTGACGGATGTGATAGCCCATTCCAGCAGGAATATTTTCCCTGTCGTGGACCAGCAGAACCACTTCCTTGGAATCGTCTATCTGGACGACGTGCGCCAGTATATGTTCAGGCCTGAATTTTATGACAAGATATACATCTACGACATCCTCAAGGAAAGTGATTCCGTGACCGTGTCCGACCGGATGGAGACGGTGATGGACAAGTTCGAGACCAGCAGGGCGTGGAGCCTGCCGGTCCTGGACAAGAACGGCATCTACCTGGGATTCGTATCCAAGTCAAAGATATTCTCATCATACAGAGAGCAACTCCAACAAGTTTCCCATGACTGACCTCTATATCCGTTACATCGCCGAGCGTCTCCAACTCGCCTCGTGGCAGGTTGAGAACTGCGTAGAACTCCTGGAAGAAGGCGCCACCATACCGTTCATCAGCCGCTACCGCAAGGAGCGCACAGGCGGCATCGACGAGACCTATGTGGCCCAGATCAAACATTACTTCCTGTATTTCACCGACCTTGACAAGCGCAAGCAGGCGATAGTCAAGAGCATAGAGCAGCAGGAAAAGATGACGGACGAACTTGCTTCCCAAATCGAGGCTGCCGTCGATGCCAGGGTTCTGGAGGACATCTACCTGCCTTACAAGCCCAAGAGGCGTACCCGTGCCTCCGTAGCTAAGGAGAAGGGGCTCGAGCCGCTGGCTGCAAAGCTCTACGGAGTGCAGGCTGACGACATCTACGCTGCAGCCGCTCCGTTCTGCAACGATTATGTGCCTTCCAAGGACGATGCCCTGGCCGGTGCGTCAGACATCATCGCAGAATGGATGAGCGAGGATACGGGAATCCGCCAGGAACTCAGGGATCTCTACTGCAAGTGGGGGACCATAGTTTCCAGGGTGGCCAAGGGGAAGGAGGATGACGAGAAGAGCGAGAAATACCACACTTATTCAAACTTTTCCCAGAGGGTTGACAAGATACCGCCCCACAGGCTGCTGGCAATCCTTCGCGGCGCTGCCGAGGAAGTCCTTTCGACGAAGATCGAAGTCAATGAGGACTATGCTTTCGAAAGGATGGAGCGCTGTGTTTTCAAGGGCAAGAGGAAACCTTCCGCCCAGCTCCGCGCTTTCCTTAAGGATTCCATCGCCGATGCATACAAGAGGCTGCTTCATCCCTCGATAGAGAACGAAGTGTTCGCAATAGCCAAGGAGAAGGCCGACGTCGAGTCGATCAAAGTTTTCGGGGAGAACCTGCGTCAGCTGCTGCTGGCCCCTCCGGTGGGACAGAAGCGTACTCTGGCAATAGATCCTGGATTCCGTACCGGCTGCAAGGTGGTGTGCCTCGACGCCGAGGGCAATCTGCTTCACAACGACACAATATATCCACATCCTCCGATGAACGAGAGGACGCTTGCCATGAAGAAGCTCTCGCATATGGTGGAATCCTACAAGATAGAGGTTATCGCAATCGGCAACGGAACTGCAGGCCGCGAGACCGAGTATTTCATCAAGAAGATAGCGCTGCCCGAAGGCGTGCGGGTTTATTCTGTTTCAGAAGACGGGGCGTCTGTCTATTCGGCCTCCGATGTCGCCCGCGAGGAATTTCCAGACTACGACGTAACGGTGCGTGGGGCGGTTTCCATCGGCCGCAGGCTTATGGACCCTCTGGCCGAGCTGGTCAAGATAGATCCAAAGTCCATAGGAGTGGGACAGTATCAGCACGACGTTAACCAGACTCTTCTCAAAGAGACTCTTGACAATACGGTGGAGAGCTGCGTGAACAGTGTGGGCGTGAATCTCAACACTGCCAGCAAGCATCTGCTGAGCTACGTCTCTGGCATAGGTCCGGCCCTCGCCCAGAACATAGTGGACTATCGCAGCGAGAACGGACCGTTCCTTTCCCGCCAGGATCTGCTTAAGGTCCGCAGGCTGGGCGACAAGGCTTTCGAACAGTGTGCCGGCTTTCTCAGGATTGCCGGGGCTGCCAACCCTCTGGACAATTCGGCAGTGCATCCTGAACGGTACGGCCTGGTGGAGCAGATCGCATCCGATATGGGAGTCGGGGTCGCACAGCTTATTTCCAACGAGCAGCTCTGCGCAAAGATAGATGTGAACAGATATGTATCGGACACCGTGGGACTGCTTACCCTGAACGACATAGTACGCGAACTTTCCAAGCCCGGCCGCGACCCGAGACGCATCATCAAGGTGTTCGAATTCTCGGAGGAGATAAAGAGCATAGATGACTTGAGGGTAGGGATGGAGCTTCCTGCCATAGTGACGAATATCACCGATTTCGGGGCTTTCGTCGACATCGGCATCAAGCAGAACGGCCTGATCCACGTGTCGAAGATGTCGGACCGGCGTATAAGCAGCCCGTCGGAAGTCCTTAAGATTCATCAGCATATACACGTCAAGGTTGAAGGCGTAGACCTGAACCGCCAGCGCATCAGTTTAAGTTTGGTTATTGAGGGGAAATAGATTAACTTTACCGAGTAACCATCCCGATACAATGAGCGCCGACAAGAAAGTTATTATTATCCCGACTTACAACGAGATCGAGAACATCGAAAAAATGCTCCGCAAGGTGATGAGCCTTGAGGACGGATTCAACGTACTGATAATAGACGACGGCTCTCCAGACGGCACGGCCCAGGTGGTTAAGAAACTGATGACAGAATATCCCGAAAGGATATTCATCATCGAGCGTGCGGGCAAGCAGGGACTCGGAACAGCCTATATCACCGGTTTCAACTGGTCTCTGGAACACGGCTATGACTACATCTTCGAGATGGATGCCGATTTCTCGCACAATCCTGACGACCTTCCCAGACTTTACAGGGCCTGCAGCGAAGGCGGGGCAGACCTTGCCATCGGTTCGCGGTACTGCAACGGCATCAGCGTGATCAACTGGCCGATCGGCCGGGTAATAATGTCGTACTACGCTTCTGTCTATGTGCGCACCGTTCTGGGTATGAAGGTCTATGACTGTACGGCCGGCTTCAAGTGCTACAAGCGCCGGGTGCTGGACGCCATCGATTTCGACCGCGTCAGGATGCGTGGTTACGGCTTCCAGATCGAGATGAAGTACAATGCCTACAAGCTGGGCTACAAGATCAAGGAGGTTCCCATCATCTTCGTCGACCGTACGGAAGGCGTTTCCAAAATGAGCAGCGGTATCTTCGGAGAGGCGTTCTGGGGTGTGATGAAGCTCCGTTTCAGAAAGATCAAACCGCGCGTCCAATGAAGCATTATCTCAAGAATGCCACTGTAGTCAATGAAGGTGCCCTGTTCCCTGCGGGCATCTTTATTGTTGATGAACGTATCGCAGCCGTCTGCAGGTATGACGATGCGTCAGGCATCGAGAGGGAAAATGAATGTGTGGCAGAGAGTGATTCGGTGACCGACCTGAAAGGCCGTTATGTGGCTCCCGGTGTCATCGATGCGCATGTCCACTTCCGTGAGCCCGGAGCTGTCCATAAGGCCTGCATAGCCACTGAAAGTGCGGCAGCGGCGCTTGGCGGAGTCACCTCTTTTATGGATATGCCCAACAACAACCCTCCTGCAGTCAGCAGGGAGGCCCTGGACCGGAAGTTCGACATCGCCGGGCGTGATTCCGTGGTGAACTATTCTTTCTATCTCGGAGCGACCGCAGACAATCTGGCCGAAGTGCTTTCCTGCGATTTCTCGAAGGTATGCGGAGTGAAGGTCTTTATGGGCTCGTCCACAGGCAACCTTCTTCTGGACGACGATGCTGCCCTGGCTCGTCTCTTCGCTGAATGCCCTGCCTTGATAGCCGTCCACAGCGAGGATAACGAGATTATCTCGTCGAACCTGGAGAAAGCCCGGGAGATTTACGGAGAAGATATTCCGTTCTCTGCCCATCCTGACATCAGGTCGGCCGAGGCTTGTGTCAAATCGACTGAGAAAGCTGTCGCCCTTGCCGAGAAATATGGTACGAGACTGCATATACTTCATGTCTCCACCGCTGCAGAAGTTGCCATGCTGGCTGCTGTAAAGGCGCGCAGTCAGGCAATAAGCGCCGAGACTTGCGCACAATATCTTTTCTTCTGTGACCGCGACTATGCGGAACTCGGTCCGCTGGTCAAGTGCAATCCCGCGATAAAGACACACCGCGATATGCTTGCCCTGCGCAAGGCTGTCCGCTGCGGAGTGATAGACAATATCTCGACTGACCACGCCCCGCATCTGCTGGTCGAGAAACGCAGGCCGTATCTTCAGTCTCCTTCCGGAATCCCTCTGATCCAGTATTCTCTTCCTATGATGCTGGACCTTGCCGACAGGGGAAGCCTCAGCCTGCCTCTTGTCGTAGAAAAGATGGCTCACGCTCCGGCCCGTATCTACAAGATATCAGAGCGTGGATTCATCAGGGAAGGATACTATGCCGACCTGGTAGTTTTCGAGACTGGTCGCCGGCACGCAGTACAGGCTCCGGCATCGCGTTGTGGATGGACTCCTGTATCCAGGCTGAGCGGTTCCGTGGTCCACACGATAGCCAACGGACGTTTCGTTGTCCGTGACGGGAAACTTACAGGAGAGAGGTCTGCAAGGCCCCTCGAATTCTGTTGATAAGTTTTCCTTTCACAACTATCAAAAAATTTTGTCAGTTTGAAAAGAAGGGCTATATTTGCAGCCCGTTTCGCAAGGAAGCGGAAAAGTTGATTGAAAGAATGGAAGACTAAGTACTATAAAAAGTACAAGGCAATTGTAGCATAACAATTGAAAGAGCAAGCGTGAATTTCTTTGAATGAAGAAGAGCGGAGCGGGGTCGGACTGGAAATAATAGAAATTATACTATGGAGAGTTTGATCCTGGCTCAG
>JAFZBF010000013.1 GCA_017561885.1 Bacteroidales bacterium
CGTTGTAATTGATCCTCAAGTCGCTGTAGTCGCTGATTTCGTACTGGATACGGGCGTTGGGCGACCAGTTGAGCACGTTCTGGGGGATGGTGGTAGTCTTTCCGTTGTAAGTAGTCTTGCTTTCGCTCTTGCTCGGGATGATCGATGCACCTACGGAGAGAGTCAGCACGTCTGTCTGCCTCATGAGGTTGGCGCCGATGTTCTGCTCGAGGCTGTTGTTGATAACCTCGTTGGAATACATGATATCCTTGACTGTGTAGTTGCCGGAAGCATCCTTGTTGTAGGTATCCTTGGTAGAGATGCTGTTGCGGTAGTTGAGCGAGTAGTTTGCCTGCAGGAAGAAGTCGCCTCCGAGGTATTCGGTGAAGGTGAGCCTTCCGCCTATGTTCTGTGAATTGCTGAGCTGGTTATAGAACTGGTCTACTGCTGATATGCTGTCGAGGACGTTGTTCTTGTAGATATTGGTGATGGACTGGTTGTAGCCGTCAGTGTTGTTCTTCGACAGGCTGTAGTTCATATTCAGGGTGAGGGAACGACCTGCCTTGCCGAGTCTCTGGCGGAACAGGAAGCTGCCGCTGGTTGAAAGGGCGTCGTTGTCACCGAAGTTCTTGGTGTAACCGTCATTGACCTTGGCTGTGCTTACGCTGCCGTCTTTGTTGCCGTTGTCAGTAAGGAAGTCTGACTCCTGGAGGAAATCACCGTAGCTGTAGCTGATCTGAGGTTCGAACACAATTGAAGTGTTTTCTGTGATGTCCCACTCGAGACGGACGCTGCCGCCGTGAGAGTACTGGGTGGTCCTGTTGGACTCGGCTTCGTCGCTGAGGATGCTGGTGTCGTTCTGCAGGAACGTAATCTTATGCGACTGGTTCTCGATCAGGTTGTTGTTTCCGCTGAAACGGTAGTTTCCTGCAAGCTCGTTGTCATCTCCCCAAGTGTGGCTGGCATTGGCACCGATCATATATGTGGTACGGATACCGCCGCCGCCCATTCCGCCACGTCCGCCGCCACGGCCCATTCCGCCGCCCATATTCATTCCGCCGCCGCCGAAGCCCTGGTTGTTGGCGTTGTTGCCGTTACCGATCAGGGCAATCTGGTCGCTCGATCCGAAACGTGCGATCATGGCATTTCCGGTGAAACGGACGTCGTTCACATAGCTGAATGTCTTGCCTTCAGGAATATCGTCGCCCAGGCGGAGGTCGCTTCCGACACCGGCTGAAATGTTGCCGATCCAGCCGTTCATCATACCCTGCTTCACTCCGACGTCGATTACATATTCTTCACGGCCGTCGTTGATGCCGGTGAACTCAGCCTCTTCTGACTGCTTCTCGAGCACCTTCACCTTCTCGATGATCTTGGCGGGGATGTTCTTGACAGCCAGCTGAGGGTCATCCATGAAGAAGGTCTTGCCGTCGACGGTGATCTTGTCGATCGTCTTGCCGTTGGCGGTGATGGTACCGTCGCTGCTGACCTCCACGCCGGGAAGTTTCTTCAGCAGTTCGTACAACATATCGCTGTCGGTCGTCTTGAATGCCGCGGCGTTGTACTCGATGGTATCTTTCTTTATTATAATAGGGTTGCCGACATCGGTGATGGTCGCTCCTTCAAGGAAGTTAACTTCAACTTTCATCTTGAGCGTGCCCAGGTCGATGTCGTTGCTGGAAATCTCTATTGTACCTTTGTAAGGTTCATAACCAAGAAGTTCGCACTTGATAGTATAGTTGCCTGCTTTGACTTTCTTTACCTCGACTGCACCCTTGCTGTCGGTAAGAGCATAGGTGACGGTCTCTTCTTTTTCTTCATCATAAATACTTACGGTTGCGAATTCGATTGGTTCGCCGCTTTCTTCATCTACGAATACGGCTTTGACATTGTGCCTCTGGGCGTTTGCAAGACCTGTGGAAAAGAATAATACACAGAGAGTTGCAATTAGAAATCTGAATTTCTTGAACATAATTGGTGTTTGCTGTTATTTTCTTTTGCCTATTTAGACTATCCTGAAGGCAGAAAGTTAAATGCAGGGTCAAGATTTTTTTACCCTGTCAGAGTGCATTTCTACAAACTGTTTCCAGTTGGTCGGAGCCCCGTTGTCCTTGAGGGGGTTAGTCAACTGATAGAAATGGCACATGGCGATAGCTACTGCATCTGATGCATCGAGGTGTTTGATGTCCAGCTTGACATCCATGGTCCTTTCGACCATCGCCTTGACCTGTTCTTTCGAAGCGGCTCCTTTGCCTGTTATGGCCATCTTGATTTTGCGCGGAGCATATTCATAGACAGGAATCTGGCGGGATAGGGCTGCAGATATCGCGGCCCCCTGAGCTCTTCCGAGTTTCAGCATCACCTGTGGATTCTTGCCGTAGAAGGGTGCCTCGATGGCGATGTCGTCGGGAGCGTATTTGTCCATCAGTTCTCCGGTTTCACGCAGTATGTGCTCCAGCTTGGTGAAATGATCCTTGACCTTGCGCAGGTCGACGACTCCCATATCCACCAGGTGGACGCTGTTTGCATCAACGAGAATGACCCCGAAACCCAGCAGATTGGTTCCGGGGTCAATTCCCATTATTATTCTCTGCGAAACCTGCATCAGTCGATGATGTCAAATCCTGTGTACGGTCTCAGAGTCTCGGGGATGACGATGCCCTTTTCGGTCTGGTTGTTCTCCAGCAGTGCGGCCACTATGCGCGGAAGCGCGAGGGAACTGCCGTTGAGGGTGTGGGCGAGGGTCATCTTGCCGTTTGCGTCCTTATATCTCAGTTTGAGCCTGTTTGCCTGGTAAGATTCGAAGTTCGACACTGAACTTACCTCCAGCCAGCGTTTCTGGGCTTCCGAATAAACCTCGAAGTCATAAGTGATCGCAGAGGTGAAACTCATGTCGCCGCCGCACAGACGCAGGATGCGGAAGGGCAGTCCTAGGCTGCGGACAAGCTTCTCGACGTGTGCAACCATTCCGTCAAGAGCCTCATAGGATTTCTCGGGAAGGCTGAGCTGGACGATCTCCACCTTGTCGAACTGGTGCAGCCTGTTCAGGCCGCGTACATCCTTGCCGTAAGAACCGGCCTCACGTCTGAAGCAGGGAGTGTATGCAGTCATCTTTACGGGGAAGTCCTTTTCCTGAAGTATCACATCCCTGTATATATTGGTGACGGGAACTTCAGCCGTAGGCACGAGGTAATAGTTGTCAACCGTTGCGTGGTACATCTGGCCTTCCTTGTCAGGAAGCTGGCCTGTGCCGAATCCTGAAGCCTCGTTAACCATAACCGGCGGCTCGATCTCGAGATATCCGGCTGCGGTGTTGAAATCGAGGAAATATGAAATGAGGGCTCTCTGGAGTCTCGCTCCCTTCCCTTTATATACGGGGAATCCGGCTCCGGTGAGTTTCACTCCGAGGTCGAAATCGATGATGTCGTATTTCCTGGCAAGTTCCCAGTGAGGGAGTGCGTCAGGTCCCAGGTCAGGAATCTCTCCGACCTGCTTCACCACTACATTGTCCTCGGCTGTCCTGCCTTCCGGCACTTCTGCACAGGGAAGGTTGGGCAGGAGCACCAGCAGATCGTTCTGCTCCTTGCTGCAGCGGTCCATCTCCTCCTCCAGCGCCTTGGAACGCTCCTTGAGTCCGGCAACCTGCAGCTTGACCTTGTCGGCAGAGTCTTTGTCACCGGCCTTGATGAAGGAGCCGATCTGGGCTGCAAGGGTCTTCTGTGAAGACAGGCAAGCGTCGAGTTCTGTCTGAAGCGAACGCCTGCTGCGGTCTGCCTCCAGTATCTTGTCTACAATCTCGCGTGCGTCGAAATGTTTGACGGCAAGCCTTTCTACTACAAAGTCGGGCTGTTCGCGAAGAAGTTTAAGTGTAAGCATCGTATAGTGTTTTATTACAAGCGGCAAATATAGAAAAAATACGTTGTTTTAGAGCGGTTGGGTGTAGCAGCTTGCGTGGAAAAGCAGCTCTTGGCCGCCATCCTCCGTCAGTTCGTTGCGTTGGAAATACCCCTCTGCCGTGGAGTCGCAGTCCACGGGGATTATGAGATCCTGGGTGAAGCAGTCGATCACGTGTATGCTGCTCTCACGGATGAAACCGCAGGCCCAGTAGGCATCTACCTGGTCCGGAACAGCTATGTTGTGCAGTTCGCTGTAGATGGGGTCCCCTCCGAAACAGATAACTGCAGGAAGACGGAAGGTGGAGTTGACCAGGTCTTCCTTCAGCTTTCCGTATGCGTCAGCCTTTATGCCGAGCGTGTCCTTGCCGGTCACGCGGATGCTGATTCCGGTCATCCTGTATAGGCCTTTCAGCGGCTCCTTCCAAATCAGCGCGGCACAGCCGGCGCTTTCCAGGGATGTCTGGCTGAAATCGACATTGTATTTTACAGAATGGTGGCAGGCAGGCTGCTTCTTCATCGGCTTCACCTTGAAATCATTGCCAAGCGTGTCGGCAATGTACTGCCTTATGCGGCTGTCCGATTCAGGTATGAATGATTCTAATGCCTTACTGTTCATATTAATTGCCATTGTTCTCGAGAATCTCGCACAAGGTCCTGACCGTAATGTCTTTGGCGATAACTTTCTTATCCTTGTCCAGCAGATACAGCCTGGGGACGACGGCAAGGTCGTAGTCTTCTCTCAGCTGGCTCCACGGCCCTTCGTCAGTCAGGTGCGTCCAGCCTTTATTGTAATTGATATTGTCAAGCCAGTAGCTCCGGTCTGCGCTGAGATAGACCGACACTACCTTCACTTTCTTCGATTTCAAAAGGGCGGAGGCTTCCCTGAGGTCTTCGGTATACTGCCTGCAGTCGTTGCAGTGAGCGATGTTGAAGAACAGCACCGTGTAAGGTTTCCTGCCAGCCAGCATCCGCTTCCTGGCACCTCTTCTGTTATACAGCATCTCGTCGGAAGCCTTCTCTCCGATATCGTTCTGATGCATTTTCATCAGGTTCCATCGGATCTCTTCTATGGTTTCTTCCGCCCAGGAACCTTCGACCCCGAGGATGAAATCATCTGCGATCCGCTCTGCACCGAGTTGGGCGTCCCTCAGGGGAATGTTCCTGTAGTATTTGAATATTACGTACAGAGTGGTCTTGAAGGTCTCGACATCTCCGTTGGAACGCTGGTAGAGAGCGGCGGTAAGCTGCATCATGCTCTCTTCATTCGCACCTATCTCATCGGTCACGGTGTCCAGCAGCTCAATCAGGGATGTGCGATAGTCGTCCTTTATGTCTATGAGCTGGGAGAGGGCCCTGGTGTCGAGCTTGCGGCCTGTTATGGAATTTTCGCTGTCCAGCAGGAACATCGCCGGCGTGGTCAGCACACCGTACTTCATCTGGAAATCGCTTTCCATATCAGGGTCCCAGAGATTGTAGACCGTAACTTTCGGATTGTCGATCCTGGCAAAATTATCTTCGACATACCGCTCCCACTGCCCGCGGTCGCTTTGGGTATACACGGCGAAGAAGGCTATCTCACCATCCCCCTTGTATCCGTTCAGCATCGATACCAGCAGAGGGGTCTCCCTGACGCAGGATGCGCAGCCGTCTTCATAGAAATACAGCACCTTGAAAGGACTCCTGACTGCGCGTACGTCGACCCGGGAACTGTCGATGGCATCCAGCACAAGCGAGGGGGCGCTCATCCCAAGCAGCGACCGGCGGTTGAATTCTGCGAATGCGAACAGTTCCGGATACGTGCTTTCATCCGGCCATCTGAGCTTCCCGTTCAGAAAATAACTGTCGGCAATGTGTACGGCGACGGCCTCTGTGCCCATCACAGGGCAGTCCGAGAAATAATTGAAAAAGAGCCCTGCCATCCTGGTAGAGTCTTCTTCATTTTCCATTATGGATATCAGGCGGTCTGCCAGATAGATGATCGTGTCGGCCGGAACGAGGCTCATGGCGGGCATGTCCCTTTCAACGACGCTGAAGAGCGATTCCCGGGTGGAATCGGCGGCACTCTGTACCGACTGGGCGGCGGAGGACAGTGCGATACCCAGCAACAGAGTCAGAGTGCAGAGGAGTTTCATCCTTTGATTGATTTGAGATACTTGGATATGTCTACGTTGGCGGGCAAGAAACATCTGGCGTCACCGCCGTTGACAAGCACGTCCCTTACGACTGTCGATGATATGAACGAATACTCGTGGCTGGAAGGAATGAACACGCTGGAAATCTCGGGAGCCATTTTCTTGTTGGCCTGGGCTACGACGCTTTCCAGTTCGAAGTCCGTGGTGGTCCTGATGCCCCTTATGATGCAGCTGGCACCGACTTTCCTGCAGAAGTCAACCGTAAGCCCTTCGAAGGTGCAGACAGATACGTTAGGCATATCCTTGACGGCGTCCTTGATTATTTCCGCCCTGATTTCAGGAGGGAAGAATCCTTTCTTGTTGAAGTTGAATCCGACCGCAACTATCACGTTGTCGAACAGTTTGAGCGCTGACTGGAGTACGTCCAGGTGTCCCAGCGTAAACGGGTCGAAAGAACCGGGAAATAAAGCTGTCTTCATTGTTTTCTTGTCCAATCTATCGGCTCGAGGCCGTTGTCTATGAGTATTTCGTTGGTTTTTGAAAAATGTCTGCATCCGAAGAACGCCCCTCTTGCAAGAGGAGACGGGTGTGCCGCCTCCAGCACGTAGTGGCGGCTGGTGTCGATAAGTTCTTTCTTGCTCCTTGCAAAATTGCCCCAGAGCAGGAACACTATGCCTTCCCGGCGGTCGCTCAGGGCCTTGATGACCGCATCGGTGAATGTCTGCCAACCTATACCGCTGTGGGAGGCTGCCTGGCCGGCCCTGACTGTCAGAATGGCATTCAGCAGGAATACTCCTTGTTCAGCCCATCCTTTCAGCGAACCGCTGCTCTTGTCGAGCTTCACTCCGAGGTCGTCCTCTATTTCCTTATATATGTTAAGCAGGGAAGGAGGGGGCTGTATGCCTTCAGGCACGGAGAAGCTGAGGCCTTCCGCCTGCCCCGGGTTGTGGTAAGGATCCTGACCGAGGATCACCACTTTGACCTTGTCGAAGGGAGTCAGGTTGAATGCATTGAAAATCTTGCTGCCGGGAGGATAAATCTTCCTGCCGGCAGCTTTCTCTGCGTGCAACGTATCGGCAAGGTCTCTGAAATAAGACTTGTCGAATTCACTCTGGAGTACTTCTTTCCAGCTCTGCTCGATACGGACTTCCATCTGGGAACTATTTGTCGAAAACAAATTTAAGAACTTCTTCGATTCGTTCAACATAGAAGAAGTCCAGTCCCTTGATATATATTTCGTTTATATCCTTGATGTCTCTTTCGTTCTCCCTGGAGAGTACGATGGTCTTGACTCCGGCTCTCTTGGCGGCAAGTATCTTCTCCTTGATGCCGCCGACAGGCAGCACCTTTCCGCGAAGGGTTATCTCTCCGGTCATCGCTACGCCTTTGCGCACGCATTTGTCCATAAGCATCGACGCGATGGCAGTCGCCATGGTGATACCGGCAGACGGGCCGTCCTTGGGTATTGCTCCCTCGGGTACGTGTATATGAAAGTCTTTTTCATAGAACACGGCAGGATCCACTCCCAGAAGCGAGGCGTGCGCCTTCAGGTACTGGAATGCGATTGTTGCGGATTCCTTCATCACGTCACCCAGGTTTCCGGTAGTTGTAAGCATACCTTTGCCCCGGTCGTTGATGCTGCACTCTATGAAGAGTATCTCTCCGCCGACCTGGGTCCATGCAAGACCGGTGACGATTCCCGGCATCTGGTTGCCCTTGAGCGAATCGTGGTGGTTGGTCGGAAGTCCGAGATATTTGCCGACGTCTTCCTTTGTAAGGGTGACGTTGTGTTCTTCGCCCAGTGCGATCTTCTTGGCAGTGATGCGGGCAATCTTGGCTATCTGCTTGTCAAGGCCCCGGACTCCGCTTTCGCTGGTATAGTCGCTTATGATAAGCGAGAGGTCCTGTTTGGTGAGCTTCAGGTCTTTAGCTGAAAGGCCGTGGTCCTTGAGCTGCTTGGGAAGCAGGTGCTTGCGGGCTATCTCGATTTTTTCCTCTGCCAGATATCCTGACACATTGATCATCTCCATACGGTCCTTCAGGGCGGGATGGATGGTTGATATGTTGTTCGCGGTAGTGATGAACAGAACCTTGGACAGGTCGTAGTCGATGTCCAGATAGTTGTCGTGGAATGCAGTATTCTGCTCGGGATCGAGCGCTTCAAGCAGTGCTGATGCAGGGTCTCCGTGGAAATCCTCGGTAACCTTGTCGATCTCGTCCAGGACAATGACAGGATTTGAAGAGCCGCAGCGCTTGATGGTCTGGATGATACGGCCGGGCATTGCGCCGATGTAGGTGCGCCTGTGTCCGCGGATCTCGGATTCGTCGTGAAGTCCGCCGAGCGAGATACGGCCGTATTTGCGTCCCAGCGCCGAGGCGATCGACTTGCCGAGGGATGTCTTGCCGACGCCCGGAGGACCCCAGAGGCACAGGATCGGAGATTTCATATTGCCTTTCAGCTTGAGCACGGCGAGATACTCGATGATGCGGTCCTTGACGCTTTCGAGTCCGAAATGGTCATCGTCCAGCACTTTCTGGGCGTTGGCCAGGTCGAGGTTGTCTTCGGTAATCTCGTCCCAGGGCAGTTCAAGGAGAGTGGTTATATATCCATATTCGACATTGTAGTCAGGAGAAGAAGGATTGAGCCTCTCGAGTTTCTTGAGTTCCTTCTCGAAGGCTTCCGCGGTCTGCTCCGGCCATTTCTTGTTCTTTGCCGCTTCACGGAGCTCTGCGATGTCCTCGTCGTCCGAATTCATGCCGAGCTCTTCCTGGATGGTCTTGAGCTGGTTGTTAAGGTAATACTCGCGCTGCTGCTGGTCTATTTCGCTCTTGACTTTCTTCTGGATGTCTTCACGTATCTTGAGCAGCTCGATCTGTTTTTCAAGCAGTTCGAGAAGCTTGATAGCACGCTTCTTGAGCTCGTTCTCCCTGAGCAGGTCCATCTTCTCGAGCTGGTTCTCGATATCGATGGTGGTGGCCACGAAATTGATGAGGAATGTGTGGTCCTCGATTCCCTTGATTGCAAAGCTGGCCTCCTGCGTGATGTGCTGGTTGAGCTTGATAATGTGCATTGCGGCATTCTTGATTTCTTTCGCAAGCGCATCTATCTCTGCATCGTCCTTTTCTGGCAGAATGTCTGTCAGGTAGGTGACTCTTGCCATCATATAGGGCTCGGTGATATCCACTGAAACCAGGTTGAACCTGCGGACGCCCTGGATTATCGCGGTGACAGGACCGCTGGGCATCTCGATGATCTTGACCACGCGTCCCAGGGTGCCGAGCTCATACAGGTCACTCCGGTCGGGGTCTTCTGTCTTGGGATCCTTCTGCGTCACTGTGCCTATGAGCTTGTTAGACTTGTACGCCTCGTTCAGCAGCTGTATCGATTTCTCCCTCCTTACAGGAATGGGAATGATAGTGTCCGGGAAAAGTACTATGTTCCTCAGTGGCAGTATAGGCAGCACGGAAGGAAGCTCCTGCACATTCAGGTCCTGAATTGCTTCTATGCTTATTACGGGTGAGATCTCCATCCCTTGTCCGTCTCCGAATAATAAATTGTCACTCATATTTATGCCAAATTGTCAGTATATAGTAAATAGGTTATATATTGTCAATGATTGTGCCAAGGTGAAAAACAAAGCGGCGGCACAATTTCTCGAAAAAAAACACATAAATTTTTGAATATTATAAAATTAAGCATAATTTAGCAGCCCCAAAATGAGAGAACGTTATACCTCTATTATAATATTAAAAAACATAATACAATGACTAAAGCTGAAATCGTAAATGAAGTAGCCAAAGCAACAGGCCTTGAGAAGATTGCTGTACAGAATGTTGTTGAATCTTTCATGGACAGTGTAAAGGATTCTCTTGAGAAAGGTAACAATGTATATCTTCGTGGCTTCGGCAGTTTTGTTGTTAAACAGCGTGCCCAGAAGACTGCCCGCAATATCTCAAAGAACCAGACTATTACCATCGCAGCTCACAAGATCCCTGCTTTCAAGCCGGCTAAAGTTTTCGTCGATCAGGTCAAGAAGCTCAAATAACTTTTAAATACTTAATACTATGCCTAGCGGTAAAAAAAGAAAGAGACATAAAATGTCGACGCACAAACGTAAGAAACGTTTGCGCAAGAACAGACACAAAAAGAAATAGAAATATAAGGGCAATGCGAGTTGCCCTTTATTGCTATCTATAGAATGGAAAAAGAACTGATAGTAGACGTCAGGCAGGATGTAGTCAATATAGCCTTGCTCGAGAACCATCGTCTGATGGAATACAGCAGCGAGACTCTCAAAGGCAGAAAGTATTCTGTAGGGGACGTCTATATCGGAAGGGTTAAGAAGCTTCTTCCGTCTCTGAACGCCGCATTCGTGGACATCGGGGACGAGAAGGACGCATTCATCCATTATCTAGACCTGGGGATGAACTTCAGGGCCTTCGACAGATTCGTACAGCAGATAGACAAAAAGGTCTCGGACACGAAGGCATTCTACCAGAAGTTCCGTAACGACGAAGTACTGCCGAAGGACGGCAAGATCCAGGATTATCTGACGGTCGGTATGCCGATCATGGTGCAGATCGTTAAGGAGCCTATATCTACCAAAGGTTCCCGCCTTACGTCCGAGATATCTATTGCCGGAAGGAATATGGTGCTCCTTCCGTTCAATGACAAGGTCAGCATTTCCCAGAAGATCACATCCAAGACTGAGCGCAAACGCCTCGAGAGACTTGTCTACAGCATCCTTCCCGAGAATTACGGCGTCATAATCAGGACAGCCGCCGAAGGGAAGAGGGCTGCCGTGCTGGATGCGGAACTGCGCAGTCTGGTTGAGAAGTGGGAAGGCTCCTGGGACATACTCAGAGCATCCAAGGCTGTCGGCCTGCTTTTCACTGAAAACAACCGGGTGACCACGATACTCCGTGACCTGCTGAACGATTCGTTCAACAACATATACGCCAACGACGAGTCGGTATGCAATGAGATCCACGACTACATATCGATGATTTCACCGGAGCAGGAGAAGATCGTCCATCTGTACGATTCCAGGACACCGATCTTTGACCACTTCGACATAACAAGGCAGATCAAAGGCTCTTTCGGCAAGGTCGTGTCGATGAAAAAGGGCACCTATCTGGTTATAGAGCATACCGAAGCCCTGCACGTGATAGATGTCAACAGCGGCATAAGGCACACGCAGGTCAACCAGGAAGAGAACGCACTTGAGGTCAACTTGTTCGCGGCCGAGGAAATCGCCCGCCAGATGAGACTGCGTGATATGGGCGGAATCATCATAGTCGATTTCATCGATATGAATTCGCCTGAGCACCGGAATGAACTCTTCCTCAAGATGCAGGAGTTTATGGCGGCTGACCGCACCACCCATACCGTGCTGCCTCTGACCAAGTTCGGACTTATGCAGATCACAAGGCTGAAAGTCCGTCCTGTGACCAGGATAGACACCAGCGAGGTCTGCCCTGCCTGTCACGGTACAGGAAAGGTATCGTCTACTCTTGTGTTTGACGAGCAGCTGGAGAACCAGTTGGAAATGTTGGTGAAAGACCGAGGCTACAAGAGTCTCCGGCTCACGGTAAGCCCTATGGTGCACGCATATCTTACCAAAGGCTTCAACAGCATCCGCCGCCGCTGGTCAAAGAAATACGGCTGCACTCTGAGAATCGTTCCTGACAGCGAGATGCATCTTATCGACTGCGGCTGGGCTGACGACAAAGGACTGGACATCACCATTTAGAGGCCTTGTCCATCTTTTCCTTTATTTCTTCCGTACACAGATTTCCCATACTGCCTTCGTGGGTATGCGCCAGTTCTGACGCGGCAGCAGGCTTGTCGAATCTGAAGCGTCCCTCCTGGACGGCGATTCCTACCTCTCTGTAGGCATCCCTGAACGGCACTCCGGAAACAACCTTGTTGTTGACCACTTCCACAGTAAACATCGGGTCGTATATGCTGTCCTGCTCGAGGATATGTTCGTTCACTATGATATGGTCAAGCATGTACGAAGTCATCTGAAGGCAGGAATGCATAAGCGTGAAAGCAGGGAAGAGGATGTCCTTGAGCAGCTGGTAATCCCTGTGGTATCCGTGGGGCTGGTTCGTGCACAGCAGCGCTATCTCATTCTGAACGCTCTGAAGGCGGTTGGTCTTGGCGCGGACCATCTCCCATACGTCAGGATTCTTCTTGTGAGGCATGATGCTGCTTCCGGTGGTCAGCGAGTCCGGGAACGAGATGAACTTGAAATTGGTGCACATATACATGCAGCAGTCCGCAGCGAATTTGTTTAGGGTGCTGCTGATGGAAGCGATGGCGGCTGCTGCGGCTTTCTCTGCCTTTGACCGGCTCATCTGTGCTGCGATCGAATTGTAGTGCAGGTCAGAGAACCCGAGCAGTCTTGTAGTCATCTTCCTGTCGAGAGGGAAAGAGCTTCCGTAGCCGGCAGCCGAACCCAGAGGGTTCTGGTCCACTATCTTGCGGGCGGCGCGTACCATGACCATATCGTCCGCCAGAGTCTCTGCATATGCTCCGAACCAGAGCCCGAAAGAAGAGGGCATGGCTACCTGGGCGTGCGTGTAGCCGGGCAGCAGCACTTCCTTGTACTGCTCGCTGAGCTTCTGGTATTGGCCGAACAGAGCCAGGACTTCCGAGGCCAGGCTGTCAAGCTCGTCCCGCATGTAGAGCTTAAGGTCGACCAGCACCTGGTCGTTGCGGCTGCGTCCCGAATGAATCTTCTTGCCGATGTCCCCGAGCTTGCGCGTCAGCAGCAGCTCAATCTGGGAATGTATGTCCTCGGCCTCGTCTTCCATCACGAAACTGCCGTCTTCGATCTGTTTCAGGATATTGTCCAGTTCCTTCTGCAGGATCTGCTCCTCATCTTTCCCGAGAAGACCGACCTCTGCCAGCATCGCAATGTGGGCCTTCGACCCGGTCACGTCATATTTGGCAAGGACAAGGTCCAGTTCGCGGTCATTCCCTACCGTGAAGTCTTCTACGATCTGTGTGGCTGAAACGCCTTTGTTCCAGAGAGTCTGCATATGCTAACAATTTGATATGAATTCGATGTATTTCTTCAGCCCGTCGGCGATTTCGTCCCGGTAGACGAATTCGTCGGCCTGGTGCGAACGGTTGCTGTCGCCAGGGCCCATCTTTATGGCCGGGATCGACAGCCTCATCCAGTCGGATGTGGTGGGAGAGACATAGGTCTCAACCTTCAGCTTTTCTGCGGTCCTGAGAAGTGGATGCCCCTGAGGGGTGGCTGATGCGTGATTGAGCATATTGCGGGCATTCAGGCTGCACTGCGGTGCGGCCTTCCTCAGGATATCCATTATCTCTTCGTTGGTGTAACATTCAGTAGTACGGATGTCGATGACGAAACTGCAGGAATCGGGAATGACGTTGTGAGCCGTGCCGGCGTTTATTTGGGTGATGTTCAGTCCGATGCCGCCCATAGAAGGGGATATCCTGTCGAACTGCAGATTCTTTATGGCCCCGATCGCTTCAACTGCCTTGTAAATGGCGTTGACACCGAGTTCCGAATGGGCGCAGTGGGCGCTTTTCCCTTCGCAGACGGCGTCCACCACAAGCAGACCCTTTTCAGCGACAGCCGCTTTCATGCCGGTGGGTTCGCCGACTATCGCAAAATCGGCTTCTCTCTCGACGACGCGCCTCAGCATCCTCATTCCTCTTTCTCCCGAGCGCTCTTCTTCGCAGCTCAGCGCTAGCAGAAGATTGACCGGAAGTTCCAGCTTTTCCCTGACTGCGTGGATGAAGGTGTATATCATACATACCACGCTGGCACCGTCGTCATTGCTGCCCAGTCCGAGAACCCTGAACCTTTCGGCCGGAGGATTCAACGGATCGAAGCTGTATCCAGACGCTGCAGCCACCGTGTCGATGTGTGCATTGAGCATCAGCACCGGCTTGTCAGGGTCGTTCACGGCCTGTCTTACGACAATGTTGTTGCCGTATCTTGACGGAGAGAGGCCTTCCGACTCCAGGAAAGAGCAGAGGAAATCTGCACGCTTCGTCTCGTGGAAGCTTTCCGCAGGGATTGCCACCATATCCGAGAGAAGTTTGCAGGCATTCTCAGTATATTTGCTTATGTCACTCATTTTTGATTACTGTCCCGACAGTCTTGCCGAGATTTGCCGCATTCTTTATTATGACCCTGTGTACGCCGGCGTTTATCGCAGCGAACGCATTGTCCAGTTTGGGTATCATTCCGGCAGATACTGCGCCGCTTGCCTTCATCTTTTCGAAGCAGGCCCTGTCGATGCGGGGAATGACGCTGTCTGCATCTTCAGGGTCGGCCAACACTCCGTTCTTCTCGAAACAGAAGACCAGCGACACCTGACGTACGGCCGCCATAGCCTTGGCAACGCTTGAAGCCACGGTGTCAGCATTGGTGTTCAGCAGCGTTCCCTTGCCGTCGTGTGTCACCGCGCAGATTACTGGAGTCAGCCCCTGTTCCAGAAGCATCTCGAGAAATTTCACGTCCACGGACCTCACGTCACCCACGAAGCCGTAGTCTATGGGCTTCTTTGGACGTATGTCCGCCTCGATCACGCCGCCGTCGGCACCTGAGATGCCGATAGCGTTGCAGCCTCTGGCCTGGAGCTTGGCCACGATGGTCTTGTTGAGCCATCCGGCATAGACCGACACGGCGACCTTGAGGGTTTCTGCATCGGTGATCCTGCGGCCGTCCACCATCCTCGGCTCGATTCCCATCTGCCGTAGCGTCTGGCTGGCCATCACTCCGCCGCCGTGGACCAGTATGCGGTCCTTTGTCAGCGCGACGAAATCGTCCAGGAAAGACTCCAGTGCTTCTGGACTGTCCACGACATTGCCACCTATCTTTATGACTGACAGTGATTTGCTCATAATGATTCAAGAACTTCCTTTATGACGGTCTGGGCACTGATTTCCCTGTTTGCGGCTTCCGGGATGACAAGGCTCTGCGGCGATTCGATGACGTCGTCGCTGACAATCATACCCCTGCGTACGGGAAGGCAGTGCATGAAGAACGCGTTGTTGGTAAGGGCCATCTTTTCGGTGGTCACTGTCCAGCTGCGGTCGGTCGAAAGTATCTCGCCGTAGTGAGGCTCCATACAGGCCGACCAGTTCTTCGCATATACGAAATCGGCACCTTCGAGGGCCTTGTTCTGGTCGTATTCAACAACTGCGTCACCCACGAATTCAGGCTCGAGTTCATACCCCTTAGGATGGGTCACTACGAGTTCATATCCCGCGGCGTTCATCCATTGTGCGAATGAATTGGGAACAGCCTGCGGAAGGGCCCTGGGGTGGGGCGCCCAGGTGAGAACCACCTTGGGCCGGGCGGTCTTCTTGTGCTCCTCGATGGTGATGAGGTCTGCAAAGGCCTGCATAGGATGCACCGTTGCGCTCTCCATGCTGATCACCGGCTTTCCGGAATATTCCATGAACTGCCGGAGGATGGTCTCGCTGTAGTCATAGGCCTTGTCTTTCAGCCCGGCGAACGAACGAACTCCGATAACGTCGCAGTAGTTGCCCATCACGGGAATGGCTTCGAGGATGTGTTCGCTCTTGTCGCCGTCCATTATGACGCCGCGCTCGGTCTCGAGTTTCCACGCACCCTGGTTGATGTCCAGGACAATCGTGTTCATACCAAGGTTCATCGCTGCTTTCTGTGTGCTCAGCCTGGTGCGGAGGCTGGAGTTGAAGAACACCAGCAGCATGGTCCTGTTCTTTCCGAGCGCCTGGTCGGCGAAACGGTTCTGCTTTATGTACTGTGCCTGCTCGAGGGCATATCCTATGCCAGGCAGGTCCTGCGGTCCCAAGAATTGTCTCATAGCGTAAGTGAGTTGAATGCTTCGAGGAATGCGTCTGCATCCTTGCGGGTTATCATCAGTGGCGGAAGCAGCCTTATGACGTTCTTTCCGGCGCCTCCGGTGAATATATGCTTTTCAAACAGAAGCCTGTCGCGAAGGTCGCTCCATTCTTCTTCGAGTTCAATGCCTATCATCAGGCCCCGGCCTCGCAGTTCCTTGATGGCCTTGTTGCCCTTCAGCCCTTCGAGGAGATACTGTCCGACAGCTGCGGCATTGTCCACCAGCTTTTCCTCTTCCATCACTTTCAGCACGGCGAGAGCTGCGGTGCAGGCAAGGTGGTTGCCTCCGAAGGTGGTGCCAAGCATCCCGAAACGGGCCTGTATCTTGCCTGAAATGAGGATGGCTCCGATAGGGAATCCGTTGCCCATTCCTTTTGCCACGCTGATTATGTCGGCGCTGACGCCGGCATACTGGTGGGCGAAAAACCTGCCGCTGCGTCCGTATCCGCTCTGGATCTCGTCAGCAATCAGCAAGGTGCCGGTGGCGTCGCAGGCCTTGCGCGCCGCTTTCCAGAAAGCCTCGTCGGGTTCGTAGATTCCTGCGACACCCTGGATGCCTTCCATAATCAAGGCGGCATATTCCTTTGTGGCCAGATTTTTCTCCAGCGACTCGATGTCGTTCAGGGGAGTGAAGGTCACATTGGAAGTCTTGTTGAATTCCGACTGGATGGCCGGATTGTCTGTGGCTGCCACAGCTCCGCTGGTGCGTCCGTGGAAGGCCTTTCCGATGGCCAGGATCTTCTTGCGTCCGGTGTGGAAGGATGCCGCCTTGAAAGCGTTCTCGTTGGCTTCGGCTCCGCTGTTGCAGAGGAAGAGGGAGTGGCTGTCATAGCCGCACTGCCTGCCAAGGTTATGGGCGAGCTCCACCTGGAGGGAATTCTCCACGGCGTTGGAGTAGAACCCCAGCTTCTCGAGCTGACTCTGCATCATCTCCACGTAGACAGGATGGCAGTGCCCTATGGAAATCACGGCGTGACCGCCGTAAAGGTCCAGATACTCGGTGCCTTCCTTGTCCCATACGTGGCATCCCTTGCCCTTGACGGGCTCGATCGGCCACAGTTTGTATGTCTTGAATAATTCCATCCTAGTAATAATTCGCTTTGAACCTGAGTCCGGCTGTCTGGTCGAGTCCGAACATAAGGTTCAGGTTTTCCACTGCCTGGCCGCTGGCTCCCTTGGTAAGGTTGTCAATGATCGAGGTCACGTGGGCGTAGCCTTTGTGACTCTCGACGTGCAGCAGGCATTTGTTGGTTCCTACAACTTCCTTCAAGCTCACCGGTTCATCGCTTACAAAGACGAAAGGGGAGTCGCTGTAATAGTTGTTGTAGAGCTCGTTCAGCTGTTCAGCATCCATATCGCACCTGGTGTAGACGCTTGCGAAGATGCCGCGGGTGAAGTCGCCCCTCATCGGTACGAAATTCACCTGGGGACAGTCGCCGCCGAGGATGCCGAGAGTCTGGCGGATTTCTGCCAGATGCTGGTGGGTGAAGGGTTTGTAGACTGATATGTTGTCGTTGCGGTAGCTGAAGTGCGTGGTCTCCGACAGTTTCCTGCCGGCCCCGGTAGCTCCGGTGATGGCCGTCACGTGAAGTTCGTCCTTCAGAAGATGCATCGCTGCCAGCGGAACAGAAGCCAGCTGTATGCAGGTGGCGAAACAGCCGGGATTCGCCACGCAGTCGCAGCCTTCGATCTGAATCTTGAACACGTCGGTGAGACCGTATATGAAATGTCTGTCCTTGTAGTCGGGCTCTGTGCGGAAGTCGTTGCCCAGGTCGATAATCCTGCAGCCCTCCGGCAGCTCGTGGCTGTCAAGGAATTCCCGTGACAGACCGTGCCCGAGGCAGAGGAATATCACGTCTTCGTCGCCGCTCATGCTGTCTGTGAAAACCAGGTCGGTCTCGCCGAGCAGGTCCCGGTGGAAACTGGTGACCGGTTTGCCGGCACTGGTGGTGCTGAGCACGTCCGTCACTTCCACTTCGGGATGCCGGATGAGGATTCTGAGCAGTTCGCCCGCCGTGTAGCCGGTGCCGCCTGCAATTGCCGCCCTAATCATATCATTTCGTCTTTATGGTTTCCGTAGTAAACGCGAAGCGGGGTGGAGGTAACCTTGATGAAGCCTTTGGCGTCCTCGGCGGTCCAGCCCTTCTGGGTCTCGCCGTACTCGCCGAGCTTCGACTTTACAAGGTCGTCAGGAGAGTCGACTCCGACGGTCGAGAAGCCGTAAGGCCTCAGCTCCAGAGTGACGGTGCCGTTTACGTTGCGCTGGCTGCTTTCGAGCATGGCTTCTATGTCTCTCATCACCGGTTCCAGATACTGGCTCTCATGCAGGAACATTCCGTACCAGTTTGCAACCTGGTCCTTCCAGTACTGCTGCCATTTGCTGAGGGTGAATTTCTCGAGGAACTTGTGGGCTCCGATTATGAGCATCGGCGCGGCGGCCTCGAATCCTACGCGGCCCTTGATGCCGATGATGGTGTCTCCGACGTGCATGTCACGGCCGATGCCATATGCGCAACCTATCTCTTCGACTGCCTGGATGGCTGCGATTCTGTCGCTGAATTCCTTTCCGTTGACGCTCTTGAGCTCACCCTTTTCGAAACCGAGGCTGAGGATCTCGCTGCCATTCTTGGTGACCTGCTTCAGGTAGGCTGATTCAGGCAGGCCCTGCTTCGAGTCCAGGATTTCTCCGCCGCAGATCGATGTGCCCCAGATACCTACGTTGTAGGAGTATTTGAGTTTTGCGAAATCTGCGTTGAATCCGTTGGCGTTGAGGTAATCCACTTCATCCTTGCGGGACAGGTTACCGTCACGTGTGAGGGTGATGATTTCCACTCCGGGGCACATCACCAGGAAGGTCATATCGAAACGTACCTGGTCGTTGCCTGCTCCGGTAGAGCCGTGGGCTATGGCGTCTGCACCGATCTCCCTGGCGTATTTGGCGATAGCCATTCCCTGGAAGATTCTCTCGGACGAAACGCTGACGGGATAGGTGCCGTTTCGCAGCACATTGCCCCACACCATATATTTGAGACTCTTGTCGTAGTACTCTTTGGTGACATCAAGCGTTACATATTTCGTGGCGCCGAGCTTGTAGGCGTTTTCTTCATTTGTCCTGAGCTGCTGTTCGCTGAATCCGCCGGTGTTGGCGCAGGCTGCGTGAACTTCATATCCTTTCTCTTTGGCCAGATACATCACTGTATATGACGTGTCCAGTCCGCCGCTGAACGCTACTACTACTTTTTTCTTCTTGTCCATATCTGTCGGTGCTTATTTTATATCAATCTTGATGTGTTCCATGGGGTCGTAGAGAAGGCCCGTGCAGAGGCATCTCTCGTAGTTGTTCCTGGTAAGGATGTCGAAGTTCTTGCAGCCTTCGCAGCCTTTCCAGAATTCTTCGTCGTCGGTGAGCTCCGAAAAAGTCACCGGCTTGAATCCGAGCGCTGTATTGATTTTCATCACTGCAAGGCCGGTGGTTATGCTGAATATCTTCGCATCGGGATAGAGTTCCCTGGACAGGCGGAAGATGCGCTCCTTGATCTTGGACGCCAGTCCTATCTTGCGGTATTTGTGGTTGACGATGAGTCCGGAATTTGCGACGAACTGCTTGTGGCTCCAGGTCTCAATATAAGAGAAACCGGCGAACTCGTCCTGGTCGGTCAGGGCTATGACTGCCTTGCCGGCGTTCATTTTCTCGATGATGTATTCAGGGGTACGACGTGCTATGCCGGTGCCTCTTTCCTGCGCTGAAAGATAAATTTCATCGCAGATTGCCTGTGCATATTTGGCGTGGCTTGGATCGGCCACATATATAGAAATATTCATCTGGTGTGAATAAATATGTAATTATCGGAAAAATAGGGTGGGATTCTGCTGTCCCGGAGAAATTGAAAAAAGCCTGTGCGAGAACGCGAGCTGAAATCACGCCGCCGGCTTAACGTCGGACACGTCGTATCGGCATCGAAGGATATGTGCATACTTTTTTCATAGAGTGTGACAAAGGTACGATAAAAATTTATCAAATGACAAATTTTGAATTATAAATGGAAAAATGTATATTTACATTGAGAATTAGCCGCTGTTATGGCCACTAAAAGATCATCGAAGAAAAAAAAGGATTCCATTTCGGTCGATGCACTGCGTAACCGTAATGCAAAGTTGCGCCGTACATACCGCAAGACCATACTTTTCAACGATAAGGAAAAGGCTGCAATTGACGGCTATTGCAAGAAATACGGCATCAAGTCGAAATCCGCTTTTATCCGTAACGCGGTCATCAGCCATATCCTCGTAGATATGGATGAAAACTATCCGAGTCTTTTCTAGATTCTTCTTCAAAAAAACGTAATATTTTTTTGGAGAAAAGAAAAGAAGGGCTATATTTGCAGCCCGTTTCGGAAGAACGGATAAAGTTGATTGAAAGAATGGAAGACTAAGTACTATAAAAAGTACAAGGCAATTGTAGCATAACAATTGAAAGAGCAAGCGTGAATTTCTTTGAATGAAGAAGAGCGGAGCGGGGTCGGACTGGAATAATATAGATTATACTATGGAGAGTTTGATCCTGGCTCAGGATGA